>NZ_LDSL01000011.1 GCF_001476815.1 Pseudacidovorax intermedius
TGCTGGACTGGATGCTGCCCGACGGCACCGGCGGCGACGTGCTCGACTGGCTGCGCCACCGCCCGGGCGTGCAGCCGCCGGCCATCGTGCTCACCACCCTGGCCGACGAGGCGCAGGTGGTGGACGGCCTGAACAGCGGCGCCGACGACTACCTCATCAAGCCGGCCCGTCCGGCCGAACTGCTGGCCCGCATCAGCGCGCTGGTGCGGCGCACCCGCAGCCGCGGCCCGCAGGTGCTGTCGCTGGGCGGCTACCGGGTGGACCTGCTGCAGCACCGCATCGCCTTCGACGGCCGGAGCGCCGAGCTGACCCAGAAGGAATTCGACCTGGCGGTCTACCTCTTCCAGAACCCGCACGTGCTGCTGTCGCGCGAGCATCTGCTCAACCGCGTCTGGGGCAAGACCGCCGACGTCACCACGCGCACGGTGGACACCCACATCAGCCGCCTGCGCCGCAAGCTCGCACTGGATGGCGACGGCCCGCTCAAGCTGACGCCCGTCTACGGCCGCGGCTACCGGCTGGACGCGGAGTCCGGCACCGGCGAGGACGACCTGCCGGAGGGCGGCGCCGAGGTGGCGCATTGACGGGGCGAGCGGGTGAGCGAGGCGCAGCGGGTCTGGCGGACGGACGCCCGCAGATCCGATGGCCCCCGCCTTGCGTACCTATGGATACGGCAATGGCTGACAGCGACCGGCGCCGGCCCCTCCTAGAATTTTTGCGCTGCTCTCCGACAGACCCGCATCCCGCGACGCCACGGCCGCAGAAGCACAACAATATTTAAGGGCCCCACCCATGAAACAGGAGACCGCGGCCCTCGTCCGGGCGTTGCGCGACAACCCCGCCGCCATCGTCGAGGAATGGCTGCGCGAGCTGCAGGCCAGCCAGGGCAGCCTGCATGCCAGCGCCAAGGCCGAGGCCGCCGCCCTGGCGGACGGCCTGCGCAGCGCCCTCGAGGCCGACGCCGACCCCGAATCCCTGCAAGGCCCCGGCTGGCGCGGCCTGCGCGCCACCCTGGAGCAGCTGTCCGCCAGCCGCGCCGCCAAGGGCGACGCCGCCAGCGCCACCGCCGTGTTCGTGCAGGCGCTCAAGAAACCCCTGTTCACCCGCCTGCAGCAGGCCTGCGCCCAAGACCCGCAGGTCCTCGCCCGCGCGCTGTGGGCCCTGTCCACCCTGGTGGACCGCCTGGCGCAGCACACGCTCGACACCTTCCAGCAGACCCGCGAGGAGGTCATCCGCCGCCAGCAGGAAGACCTGCTGGAGCTGTCCACCCCCGTGGTCAAGCTGTGGGACGGCGTGCTGGCCGTACCCATGATCGGCACGCTGGACAGCAACCGCACGCAGGTCGTCATGGAGACCCTGCTGCAGACGGTGATGGACACCGGCTCGGAGCTGGCCATCATCGACATCACCGGCGTGCCCACGGTGGACACGCTGGTGGCGCGCCACCTGCTCAAGACCGTCACCGCCATCCGGCTGATGGGCGCGGACTGCATCATCAGCGGCATCCGGCCGCAGATCGCGCAGACCATCGTGCACCTGGGAATCGACCTGCAGGGCATCACGACCAAGGCCACGCTGGCCGATGCCCTGGCCCAGGCCCTGCGCACCAACGGCTGGCGCATCAGCCGCGAGGACTGAGGCCGGCATGGACCGCATTCCCATTCTGCGGATGGGCCAGACGCTGCTGGTCACCATCCAGATCGACATGCAGGACCAGACGGCCATGGCCCTGCAGGAAGACCTGGCCCAGCGCATCGCGGCCACCGGCGCCAATGGCGTGCTGATCGACATCTCGGCGCTGGAGGTGGTCGATTCCTTCATCGGCCGCATGCTCAGCATCATCTCGGGCGTGGCCCGCGTGCTGTCGGCCACCGCCGTGGTGGTGGGCATGCAGCCGGCCGTGGCGATCACGCTGGTGGAGCTGGGCCTGTCGCTGGACGGCGTGCGCACCGCGCTGGACGTCGAGCGCGGCATGGCCCTGCTCGACCGGCTGCGCCAGCCGCACGGGGTGCGCCGTGGCGCCTGAGCCCACCGGCACCCTGCCGCTCGCCAGCGAGCCGCACATCGTGCAGAGCCGCCAGGTGGTGCGCGCCCTGTGCCAGGAACTGCGCTTCTCCCTGGTGGAGCAGACCAAGATGATCACCGCCGCCAGCGAGCTGTCGCGCAACACGCTGATCCACGGCGGCGGCGGCCGCATGCACTGGGCCGTGCTGCAGGAAGGCGCGCGCCGCGGCCTGCAGCTGCGCTTCGAGGACGAGGGCCCGGGCATCGCCGACATCGGCCTGGCCATGTCCGACGGCTACACCTCCGGCGGCGGCATGGGCCTGGGCCTGCCGGGCAGCAAGCGGCTGGTGCACGACTTCGACATCCGGTCCACGCCCGGCCAGGGCACCTGCGTGAGCATCGTGAAGTGGAAGTGATCCGCGGCTGGACCCACCGGGCCTTCCCCATCGCCGACCTGAGCTTCGTCGGCGAGGCGCGCCGCCACGTCGTGCGCCTGGCGGCCGAGCTGGGCTGGCCCGACCACGACGGCGCCCGCGCCGCCCTGGTGGCCACCGAGCTGGCCACCAACCTCGCCAAGCATGCGCGCGAGGGCCAGCTGCTGGTGGCCGCGCGCGCAGCGCTGAACGACATCGAGCTGATCGCCGTCGACCGCGGCCCCGGCATGGCGGACGTGCCGCGCTCCATGCGCGACGGCTACTCCACCGCCGCCACCGCCGGCACCGGCCTGGGCGCCATCGCCCGCCAGAGCGACGGCGTCGACCTGCATTCCGCCCCCGGCCTGGGCACCACCTGCGTCGCGCGCATCCGGCCGCAGGGCGCACCGGCGCCGCGGCCCTCGGCCTTCGACTGGGGCGCTGTATGCGTGCCGGTGCGCGGCGAGACCGCCTGCGGCGATGGCTGGCTGCTGGCCTTCGAGGGCCGGCGCGCCGCCGCCCTGCTGGCCGACGGCCTGGGCCACGGGCCGGACGCCGAGCGCGCCGCCCAGGTGGCGCTGGACGTCTTCGGCGACCGCGTCTTCGACGACGCCGGCCGGGCCATGCAGGCCATGCACGAGGCGCTGCGCACCACGCGCGGCGCCGCCGTGCTCGGCCTGTGGATGGACGGCGACGAGGTGCGCCACACCGGCGCCGGCAACGTCGCCGGCCGCCTGGTCTCCGGCACCGCCGACCGGGCGCTGGTCACCGCCCACGGCACCATGGGCCTGCAGGTGCGCCGCTTCGACCTGGCCGTCACGCCGCGCCCGCCGCATGCGCTGGCCGTGCTGCACAGCGACGGCGTGCAGACGCGCTGGCCCGCCAGCGCCCTGGCGCCGCTGCTTGCGCGCGACCCGGTGCTGCTGGCGGCCCGCATCTACGCCGACTATTCGCGCGGCCGCGACGATGCCTGCGTGCTCGTGCTGCGCCCGGGAGCGCCGTCATGACCGCCGCACCCGCCGACGACCGGGCCGCCCGCCTGCAGGCCGCCGAGTCCGAGGTCGCCCAGCTGCGCGCCGAACTGGACGAGACCAACCGCGGCGTGGTCGCGCTCTATGCCGAACTGGACGAGCAGGCCAACCAGCTCAAGCAGGCGACCGAACTCAAGAGCCGCTTCCTGGCCTACATGAGCCACGAGTTCCGCACGCCGGTCAACGCCATCCGCAGCATCGCGCGGCTGCTGACCGACGAGGTGGACGGCCCGCTCACCGACGAGCAGCGCCGCCAGGTGCAGTTCATCCAGACCTCGGCCGTCGAATTCGCCGAGATGGTGGACGACCTGCTGGACCTGGCCAAGATCGAGGCCGGCCGGGTGGAAATCTCGCCCGCCTGGTTCGAGATGGTGGACCTGTTCTCGGCCCTGCGCGGCATGTTCCGCCCCATGCTGGAGAACCAGCAGGTCACGCTCACCTTCGAGGAGCCGGCCGACCTGCCGCGCCTGTACACCGACGACCGCAAGCTGTCGCAGATCCTGCGCAACTACGTCTCCAACGCGCTCAAGTTCACCCCGCAGGGCGAGGTGCGCATCGCCGCCAGCCGGATCGACGGCGACCGCGTGCGCTTCGCCGTCAGCGACACCGGCATCGGCATCGCGAAAGAGCACCAGGCCGCCGTGTTCGACGACTTCTCGCAGGTCGACTCGCCGGTGCAGAAGCGCCTGCGCGGCACCGGCCTGGGCCTGGCGCTGTGCCGCCAGCTGGCCGGCCTGCTGGGCGGCGAGGTGGGCGTGGAGAGCGAACTGGGCCGAGGCTCGACCTTCTGGCTCGTGCTGCCGGTGCAGCTGCCCGGGGGCGCGGCACCGCGGGGCGCGGACGCGCAACCGCCATCGCCGGAGGCCGCATGGAAACCAGCGGCGTGATCCACAGCACCATCGACCGCGGCGCCCACCGCATCCTGGTGGTGGACGACCATCCCACCACCCGCTATTCCACCGCGCGCACGCTGCGCGCCGCCGGCTTCGCCACCGAGGAGGCGGGCACCGGCGGCCAGGCCCTGGGCATGGCGGCGCAGGGCATGTCGGCCGTGGTGCTGGACGTGCACCTGCCCGACATCGACGGCTTCGAGGTCTGCCGCCGCCTGCGCGAGGACCCGCGCACCGCCAGCCTGCCGGTGATCCACCTGTCGGCCACCTTCGTGCAGGACCGCGACAAGGTGACCGGCCTGAACGCCGGCGCCGACGCCTACCTGGTGCACCCGGCCGAACCGGCGGTGCTGGTGGCCACGCTGCAGGCGCTGATCCGCGCGCGCAGCGCCGAGGAGCGCCTGCGCCAGAGCGAAAGCCGCTTCCGCGCCATCTACAACCAGGTGCCCGACGGCATGGCCCTGCTCGATGCCGAAGGCCGCTTCGACGACGTCAACCCGGCCCTGGCCACGCTGCTGGGCCGCGCGCCCGATGCGCTCGTGGGCGGGCGGCTCGACGCGCTGGCGCGGACGCAGGATGCCGCGGCCGTGCGCGACTTCGTCGCCCAGGCCGTGGCGGCCAGCGGCAGTGCCGCGGGCAATGTGTCGCGCGCCGAGTTCCCGCTGCTGCATGCCGACGGCCACGAGGTGCCGCTGGCCTGGAGCCTGTCGCCGCACGGCACCACCGGCCTGCTGGTGGCCGTGGCCGTGGACATCGCCGAGCGTCTGGCCCTGGAGCGTGCGCGCCAGGAGGTGCTGGAGCGCGAGCAGGCCGCCCGCGCCATGGCCGAGCGCCACAGCCGCACCAAGGACGACTTCGTGGCCGTACTCTCGCACGAGTTGCGCACACCGCTCAACGCCATCAGCGGCTGGGTGCACATCCTGCAGAAGCACGGCGGCCGGCCCGACCTGATGGGCAAGGCGCTGGACGCCATCGCCCGCAGCGTCAAGGCGCAGAGCCGCATCATTGCGGACATCCTGGACGTGTCGCGCGTCAACGCCGGCAAGCTGCGGCTGCACCGCGAATGGGCCGACCCGGCGGAACTGACCCGCGCCGCCATCGACGCGCTCAAGGACGACATCGCCGCCCGCGCGCTGGACGTGGCGCTGGCGGCGGACGAGGCGGGCAGCCGCCCCGCCTGGCTGGACCCGACGCGCTACCAGCAGGTGGTGTGGAACCTGCTGAACAACGCCATCAAGTTCTCGCCGCCGCGCGGTCGCATCGACGTCGTGCTGCACCGCGAGGGCCGGCGGCTGGTACTGCGCGTGCAGGACCAGGGCCAGGGCATCGCGGCCGACTTCCTGCCGCACCTGTTCGACCGCTTCGCGCAGAGCGACGCGCCCGACAACCGGCACCATGGCGGCCTCGGCCTGGGCCTGTCCATCGTGCGGCGCCTGGCCGAGCTGCACGGCGGCGCGGCCGAGGCCCACAGCGAGGGCGAAGGCCGCGGTGCCCGCCTGACGGTGCAGTTCGACGTCGAGCCCGACGCCGACAGCCAGGCCGCCGCCGGCGCGCCCCAGCCCGCGGCCGCCCCGGCCAGTGCCGACCGCGACCGGCCGCTGGCCGGCCAGCAGGTGTTGGCGGTGGAGGACAACCCCGACGCCGCCGAGATGCTGCAGATCGTGCTGCACGAGGCCGGCGCCCAGGTTCAGGTGGTGAACGACTACGACGCCGCGCTCGCCGCGGTGGGCGCCCGTTGGCCCACGCTGGTGGTCAGCGACATCGGCCTGCCCGGGCGCGACGGCTACGAGCTGGTGCGCGCGCTGCGCCGCCTGGAGGCCGAAGCCGGCCGCGCGCGCACGCGCTGCGTAGCCCTCACCGCCTTCTCCCGCCCCCAGGACCAGGAGCGCGCGCTGGAGGCCGGCTTCGACGCGCACGTGTCCAAGCCGCTGGACACCCACCTGCTGCTGGCGGCGTTGCGCGAAGGCGGCTGAACCGCTTGCGCCGGGAAAAGCGAGGACCGTCGAAGCTCCTTTAGACTGCGCAGAATTCTGCAATCTCAAGGAGCCGGCCATGGGCTTTTCAGCCAGCGACGTCGTGCCTTTCACCCAGGCACGCGCCAACCTTTCCGAGTTGGCCGACCAGGCCAAGGCCGGCGCCGAAAAGATCATCACCAAGAACGGCGAGAGCTATGTCGCGCTCATCGACGCCGACCGGCTGGACTACTACCACCGCCTGGAGCGCGAGCGCATCCACCTGCTGCTGATCGAGGATGCCCGACGCGGCATCGCCGACCTCAAGGCCGGCCGCACTTACGGTGCCGATGCGGCCATCGCTCAGCTGCAGCAGCGCCGCGCGGCCGCCCCTACTGGCAAGGCCACCAAGAAGCGTGGCTGAGGCTCTGCATCGGGTCGAACTGACCGCGAGCTTCCTGGAGCGGCTGGACGCCATCGAGGCTTTTCTCGTCGAAGCCGATGCGGCTTTCGCCTTCGATGGGCTGCTGGCCGGCCTGCGTTCCACGGTCATCCCCAATCTGGCGCGGTTCCCCCGCCTCGGCAGGCGCTGCCTGGACAACCCGCCGCAGTCTGCGGAAGCACTGGCCCAACTCGCAGCACTGCCAGCCGGCGCAGCCAGCGCTCTGCGCGAGTATCTGCATGGCGACTACCTGATGCTCTACACCGTCATGGACGCCAGTGCGACGGTCTATCTGCTGTCCATCCGGCACCACCGCCAGCTTTCATTCGACTTCGCCCGCCTGTGGCCGGGCGCCAACTGAGCGCGCGCCCGAGGCCGCCGTTCATGTCCGGTCAGGGCAAGCGCCCTATGCTCCGCGCGACGCCGCCGCCGGCGGTTCCCTGCATGCGCCTTCGCTCCATGAACGTTCCACCTGCCACCCGCCTCTCCACGCGACGCGACGCGTCCCTCTCGCGCCGCCATGCCCTGCTCGCCGCCGCCGCCCTGCTGGGCACGGCCGCTTGGCCCGTGCTGGCCGACGAGGCGCGTCTGGGCGTGGGCGCCGCGCTGCCGCCGCTGTCGGTCAACGACCAGTTCGACAGGCCAGTGAGCATCGATGCCGGCACCCGCGTGCTGCTCTTCGCCGCCGACAAGGCCGCGGGCGACATCGCCACCGAGGTGCTGCGCCCGCATCCCGAGGTGCTGGCCCAGCAGCGGCTGGTGTACCTGGCGGACATCAGCGGCATGCCGGCCGTCATCACCCGCATGTTCGCGCTGCCCAAGATGCGCGAGCTGCCCTTCCCCGTGGGCCTGGTGCGCGACGCGGCCCTCACCGCGGCCCTGCCCCGGCAGGCGGGCGCGCTGACCTGGATCGCGCTGGACCAGGGCACGGTGCGCAGCGTCGAGACGCTGCCGGACGCCGCCGCGCTGCGCAGCCGCCTCGGCCTGCCGGCGAACTGATGCGCCCGGCGCGGTCCGCCGTCGCATGGCGGGCAAGGCCTGGGCGCGCCACGGCGCTCGCCGGGCTGTAGGACAAAGGCGGCACACGACAGGCCCCAACGCCCGCCTCCCGCAGAATCGGCAGCCGCCGCGGGACCATCCGCCCCACCTCTGCCGAGGCCGACCTTGACCCGCTCGCCCGAAAAGCCTTCTCTCCAGCCCTCCCGCCTGCCCATCCGCGCCGAGGGCACGCCCGGCGAAGTCCGGGACCACAAGGACGACATCTTCTTCGCCGCCATCGAGATGACCCGCATGCCCATGCTGGTCACCGACCCGCGGCAGCCCGACAACCCCATCGTCTTCGCCAACCGGGCCTTCCTGTCCATGACCGGCTACACGCCGGAGGAACTCATCGGCACCAACTGCCGCTTCCTGCAGGGCCCGGCCACCGACCGCGCCTCGGTGGCGGTGATCCGCGAGGCCATCGAGAGCCGCACCGAGGTGCAGATCGAGCTGCTGAACTACCGCAAGGACGGCAGCACGTTCTGGAATGCGCTCTTCATCTCGCCGGTCTACAACCCGGCCGGCGAGCTGGTGTACTTCTTCGCCTCGCAGCTGGACGTGAGCCGCCGGCGCGACGCCGAGGAAGGCCTGGCCCAGGCCCAGAAGATGGAAGCCCTGGGCCAGCTCACCGGCGGCATCTCGCACGACTTCAACAACCTGCTGCAGGTGATGTCCGGCCACCTCGACCTGCTGGAGGTGCGTGGGCGCATGAACAAGCTCGACCCCGAGCACGTGGGCCGCGGCGTGGAGAACATCCGCGAGGCGGTGAGCAAGGCGTCCAAGCTCACCAGCCAGCTGCTTGCCTTCTCGCGCAAGCAGAGCCTGCGTGGGCGGGTCATCAACCTCAATGCGGTCACCAAGGACATGACCGACCTGGCGCAGCGCACGCTGGGCGAGCAGATCCAGGTGGTGTTCAAGTTCGAGCAGGACATCGGCAACTGCCAGCTGGACCCGACCCAGCTGGAGGTGGCGCTGCTGAACGTGCTGGTGAATGCCCGCGACGCCATGCCCGAGGGCGGCACGCTCACCATCCAGACCGGCAGCGTGGAGGTGAGCGACGACGACACGCCCGCCTTCTCCGGCTTGGCGCCCGGGCGCTACAGCACGCTGTCGGTCACCGACACCGGCACCGGCATCGACAAGGCCCTGCTGGCGCGGGTGATGGACCCCTTCTTCACCACCAAGGAAGAGGGCAAGGGCACGGGCCTGGGGCTGTCGATGGTCTACGGCTTCGTCAAGCAGTCCGGCGGCACCGTGACAATGTATTCCGAGGTGGGCATCGGCACCACGGTGCGCATGTACTTTCCCACCGTGGATGCGCGGCCCGCCGTCGCCACGCGCAGCGCCCATCCCGCCTACCGCGGCGGCACCGAGCGCATCCTGCTGGTGGAGGACCGCGAAGAGGTGGGCCTGCTGGCGCAGGAGATGCTCGAAGGCCTGGGCTACACCGTGCTGATGGCCAACTCGGCCCAGCAGGCGCTGCGGGTCTTCCGCGGCCTCGCGCCCGAGGCGCAGCCGGACCTGCTGTTCTCCGACGTGGTCATGCCCGGCGGCATGAACGGCTACACGCTGGCGCGCGAGATCCAGAAACTGCGCCCCTCCACCCGCGTGCTGCTGACCACCGGCTTCGACCGCGACCTGGGCAGCCTGGACCACGTGGCGCCGGCGGAATTCGAGATCCTCAAGAAGCCCTACCGCCTGGGCGACCTGGCGCGCAAGGTGCGCGACGTGCTGGACGGGCCGACGGGCTCGCATTCGACCGCCGGCTGACGCCGCCCCCCGCTGGCGCGGGCACGCAGTCAGTGGCCCAGACGTTTCGCCCGCGCCAGCAGCAGGGCGCGCTGGGCCGCGTTGTCCGTGAGGCCCGCCGCCTGCGCATAGGCCGCCCGTGCCTCGGCGACGCGACCCAGGCGCTCCAGCATGTCGGCCCGCGCGCCCGCCAGGAAGGGATAGCGCTGCAGCCGGGGCTCGTCGGCCAGTGCATCGAGCAACGCCAGGGCCGCCGCCGGGCCGTCGGCGAAGCCCACGGCCACGGCCCGGTTGAGCGCCACCACCGGCGAGGGATGCCGCGCCAGCAGCCGGTCGTAGCCCGCGACGATGGCGTGCCAGTCGGTGTCCTCGGCGCGAGCAGCACGCGCATGGCAGGCGGCGATGGCGGCCTGCAGGGTGTAGGGCCCGTCCGCGTCCAGCGCCTGGGCCGCGGCCAGGGCCGCCAGGCCGCGCTGGATCAGCAGGCGGTCCCAGCGGCGGCGGTCCTGCTCGGGCAGCAGCACGGGGCGGCCCTGCGCATCGAGGCGCGCCGGCAGCCGGCTGGCCTGGATCTCCAGCAGCGCCGCCAGGCCATGCACCTCGGCCTCCCGCGGCAGCAGGTGCTGCAGCTGGCGCACCAGGCGCAGCGCCTCGTCGCACAGCGCCGGCCGCAGCAGCTGGGCGCCGCCGGCCGCGCTGTGGCCCTCGTTGAAGATCAGGTAGACCACGGCCAGCACGGCGTCCAGCCGCAGCGCGCGCTCGTCGGCGCGGGGCAATTCGTAGGGCTGGCCCTTGAGGGCCTTCTTGGCGCGCACGATGCGCTGCGCCACCGTGGCTTCGGGCAGGAGGAAGGCCCGGGCGATCTCCGCCGTCTCCAGCCCGCCCAGCAGGCGCAGCGTGAGCGCCACCTGCGATTCGCGCGGCAGCGTGGGGTGGCAGGCGATGAAGATCAGCCGCAGCTGCTCGTCGCCGATCTCGGCCTGGTCGCGCGCGGCATCGAGCTGGTCGGCGAAGTCGGGCACCACCTGGGTGCCCATGGCTTCGTCGTCGGCGGCGAGTTGCGCATGCTCGCGCGCCAGCATGGCGCGGCGGCGCAGGCGGTCCAGCGCCTTGTTGCGGGTGGCGGTCATCAGCCAGGCGGCCGGGTTGTGCGGTGCGCCGTCGCGCGGCCAGGCGTCGAGGGCGGCGAGCAGCGCGTCCTGCGCGCAGTCCTCGGCCTCGTCCAGGTCGCGCAGCAGCCTGGCCGCCGCGCCCACCAGGCGGCCGCGCTCGATGCGCCAGGTGGCGGCGGCCAGGTCGGCATGGCTCACGTCGCGGGCGGCGCGTCGGGCATGAATGCCAGCTCCCAGATGTGGCCGTCCAGGTCCTCGAAGCCGTGGCCGTACATGAAGCCATGGTCCTGCGGCGGCCGCGGCACGGCGGCACCGGCGGCGCGGGCCTTGGCGACGAGGCCGTCCACCTCCTCGCGGCTCTCGCAGGAGAGGCACACCAGCACCTCGGTGGCGGCCCTGGCATCCACCAGCGGCTTGGCGGTGAAGCCGCGCGCGAAGTCCTCGGTCAGCAGCATGGCGTAGAGGTTTTCGCCCAGCACCAGGCAGGCGCCGTGCTCATTGGTGAACTGCGGGTTGAAGCAGTAGCCCAGGGCCTCGAAGAAGGCCTTGCTCGCGGGCAGGCTCTTGCAGGGTAGGTTGATGAAGATCTGCTTGTGCATCGGGGTTTCCTCAGAAATGGGAAGACGACTCGGCCAGGGTCTTGAGCTGCTGCAGCGCACGGGGCCACATGCCTTGGAGCATGGCGGCATGGTCTTCGCTCCAGCCTTCGAGCCGCACGTCGAGGCGGGTGCCGCCTTCGGGCCGCCGGGCCAGCGCGTAGCGTTCGTAAATGGGCGCTGCGTCGGGCAGACCGGGCGTGACCGGCTGGCCCTCGCGCAGTTCACCCAGCATGCGCAGCGTGAGTTGCGTGGGCGGCTGGCGCCGCTCGACCACGGCCTCCATGCCGTTGCAGTCCGGGTCGAGGAAGCGCATGCGGCTGCCCTCGGACCAGTCGCCCTCGCAATGCGCGCCTTCGCAGAAGGCGCTCGCCCACTCGCGGAAGGCGACGGGATCGAACAGGCAGGCCCAGACCCGCTCGGGCGCGGCGTCGATGTCGATGGTGTGCTGCTGGTCGCTCATGCCCGGGCCTCCGCAATCTGCTTCAGGTTCTGCAGGCCGTCCTCGAAGTCGCGGCCGCACATGCGGTCCATGTCGATGAAGATGCCCATGATTCGCCCGATCAGGTTGGACGGGCCGTGCATGCGCCAGTGCACGGTCGTGCCGCCATCCGGTGCGCGCTCGAGCAGGAATTCGACCTGGTTGTGGGCCTCGAAGGGCTTGAGGAAGTCCAGCTGGAGCTGGACGGCGCGGCCAGGCTGCTGCCCGGTGAGGGTCATGCTGCCGGTGCCGACCTTGCTGCTGTCCCAGTCGTAGCGCGAACCCGCGCCGGCCGGTGGGCCGCTGTAGTGGCCACGCATCTGTGGGTCCTTGCGGGCATAGGGATTCCAGCGGTTGAAGCCCTGCAGCTCCCCCACCAGTGGCCACAGCTGCTCGGGGCTGGCATCGATGCGCAAATGGCGCTCGACGGAGAAGGTGGCGGGGCGGGTGGCGGCATAGGCCAGCAGGGCCAGCACCAGCACGGCCAGGCCGATCAGCACGAAGACGAGGATTTGCATGGCGGCTGCGTCCTTGCACGGGCCGCGTCAGCGGCCGATCTCCATGTCGCCGCCCGGGCCGAAGTCGGCCTCCTCGTACAGGCGCCGCACCTCGATCTCGCAGGTGATGCCGACGAAGGGCGCGGGGAAGCGGGCGGCCCAGGCGCGGGCTTCGTCCTCCGAGCGCACCTGGATCAGCGTATAGCCGGCGATCAGCTCCTTGGTCTCGGCGAAGGGACCGTCGATGACCTCGCGGCGGCCGTCGGCGTGGTAGCGCTGGCGCCAGCCCTGGCGGCTGGGCCGCAGGCCGGCGCCGTCGAGCAGCACGCCGGCGCGCGCCATCTCCTCGTGGAAGGCGCCCATGTCCTCGAAGAGCTGGGCGAACTCGGGGCCCGGCTTGTCGCCGCGCTCGCTGGTGTCCGTCGCGCGGACCTGGATCATGAATCGCATGGAAGGCTTCTCCTGATGAAGCGGCAGCGCCTGTCGCTGCCTTCATGCCTACGACGATCCGGCCGGTGCGACATCGACAAGCCACGGGAAACTACCTAGCCATCGGCCTGGCGGCGCCCCTTCTCACCCGTAGCATGGACCGACGCCGCGGATCTCCACGGTCGCCCACTCGGCGGCGGGGCAGCGGCCGGCCCAGTGCAGCGCCACGGCCTCGTCCTCGGTGTCGAGCAGGAAGAAGCCGCCCACCATTTCCTTGGCCTCGGCGAAGGGGCCGTCCAGCACCTGCACCGCGTCCGCCCGGCGGGTGAGGCGCCGCGCGGCGGTGCCCAGCGACTCGCGGGCGATCAGCAGGCCGGCCGCCTGCAGCTCGGCGCCGAAGTCGAGCATGCGCTGGTAGGCCTGCTCGCCCTCGGGCCGGCTGCGGGACGCGCGTTGGCCGAGCGGTTCGACGATCAGGAGCATGTGCGGCATGGCGGACTCGCGGTAAACACAGGGACGCCCATTCTGCGGCCCCCGCGTGGCATCGCATGCCACGGGCCACCCTGGGAAGGCCGGCCGTCAGGCGCCGGTCGGCCGCCTGTGCATCCCGGCTGACGGCGGAAGGGCCCGTGCGCCGAAGCCGCGGGGCGCCTCGGCCGCCCAGACTGCGGCACTTTCCACGCGACGACTCCGGCCCATGGCGCATCCCCACTACGACCTCATCGTCATCGGCAGCGGCCCCGGCGGCGCCAGCCTGGCGCACCGGCTGGCCGCCACCGGCAAGCGCATCCTGATCCTCGAGCGCGGCGAGTACCTGCGGCGCGAAGAGGCCAACTGGAGCCCGCAGGCCGTGTTCGTCGATGGCCGCTACCAGGCGCGCGAATCGTGGCTGGACCGCGACGGCCGCCGCTTCGCACCGCAGCTGCACTACTGCGTGGGCGGCAATTCCAAGGTCTATGGCGCCGCGCTGCTGCGGCTGCGCGAGCGCGACTTCGGCGAGGTGCGGCACCACGGTGGCCTGTCGCCCGCCTGGCCGCTGACCCATTCGGACTTCGCGCCCTGGTACGACGCGGCCGAAGCGCTGTTCCACGTGCACGGCCTGCGCGGCGACGACCCGCTGGATCCGGGCACCACGCCCTACCCTTTCCCGCCCGTCCGGCACGAGCCCAAGATCGCCGAGCTGAGCGAGCGCCTGCGCGGCCAGGGCCTGAATCCCTTCCACCTGCCGCTGGGCATCCTGCTCGACCAGCAGGAGGACGGCTTCGCCACCCCCACCAGCACCTGCATGCGCTGCTCCTACTTCGACGGCTTTCCCTGCCTGCTCAACGGCAAGGCCGATGCGCAGGTCGTGTGCATCGACCCGATGCTGCGCGACCATCCCAACGTCACGCTGCTCACCGGCGCCTATGTGGAGCGGCTGGAGACCGACGCCAGCGGCCGCCGAGTGCGCGAGGTGGTGGTACGCCGCCACGGCGGCGAGGCCCGCTTCACCGCCGGCACGGTCGTCGTGGCCTGCGGCGCGCTCTCGTCCGCGCTGCTGCTGCTGCGCTCGGCCAGCGACCGCCATCCGCGCGGACTGGCCAATGGCTCCGACCAGGTGGGCCGCAACTACATGCGCCACGAGATGTCGGTGGTGATGGCGGTCATGAAGGAGGTCAACGACACCGTCTTCCAGAAGACGCTGGCACTGGGCGACTTCTACTTCGGCAGCGACGACTGGGACCATCCGCTGGGCCTGATCCAGATGTGCGCCACCAGCCATGCCGACCAGATCAAGGGCGAGGCGCCGCTGCCCGGCCTGATGAAGCACCTGCCCGAGATGCCCTTCGAGGAACTGGCCCGCCATTCGATGGACTTCTGGCTGCAGGCCGAGGATCTGCCCGATCCCGACAACCGCGTCTACTACCGCGACGGCCAGGTCCACCTGGACGTGCGCGAGACCAATCCCGAGGCCCTGCGGCGCCTCAAGGCCAAGCTGGAGCAGGTGCTGTCGGCCATCGGCTGGCCGGCGGTGCTGGTGGAGCGCTCGCTCTACCTGGGCAAGGACATCCCGCTGTCGGGCACCGCCCACCAGGCCGGCACCTGCCGCTTCGGCACCGACCCGGCCACCTCGGTGCTCGACCTGGACTGCCGCGCGCACGAGGTCGACAACCTCTACGTCACCGACGCCAGCTTCTTTCCCAGCATCGGCGCGGTGAATCCGACGCTCACCATCATCGCCAACGCGCTGCGCGTGGCGGACCGGCTCAAGGACCGGCTGTGACGGCGGCGGACTGGGCCACGCTGGCCGCCCGGTGCGCGATGGTGATGCTTTTCCTGCCCTTCAGCGCGCTCGACAAGCTGCTGGGCTTCGGCCACGCGGTGCGCCAGGCCCGCGAAGTGTTCCGCCCCCTCTGGCTGGCCCGCGCCGCCATCGCCGCCGGCCTGGCCGTCGAGGTGCTGTGCAGCCTGGGCGTCGTCACCGGCGTGGCGGACCGCGCCGCCGCCCTGATGCTCGCCGCGTACTGCGTGGCCACGGCCCTGCTGTTCAAGCGCTTCTGGCAGCCCGGCGACTTCTGGCGCCGCGCCGACGGCCGGGCACGCGGCCTGTTCTGGGACTTCCTCAAGAACCTGTCGCTGGGCGCCGGCTTCGTGCTGCTGGCGCTGGGGCCGGACGGTCGCGGCTGGCAGGCCGTCGTCGATGCGCCGCTGGCGTCGAGCCGGCCGTATTCGGCGATGGCCTCGCCTGCGCCGGCCCCCTGACCGCGAGCGCGCCGGCCTGCGCCGTGGCAGCGTTGATGGACTTGGCGGACAGTTCCGCGCGCCTGTTGACCCAACAGGCTGCCCGGCTGCTTCCACAGCCCCGGTCGCCCCAGCGCCGCCACCGGAAGCGTACGAGGGGATCGAGGGCCCCCGCTCGGCTAGCATCGGTGCCGCCCGGCGCGGCAGGATCCGGGCTCGCGAGCACCGAGCCCATCCGCGCCAGGCGCGTACTGCCGCGGTCCGCGCGCCGCGCCCCCGGGCCGCGCCCTGGGCCACCGCGGCGAACATCGCCCTTCCCTTTGCGCCTTCCTCCCGACCGACCCGACCCGACCCGTGCCCATGACCGACCCCACCACGCCCATCCAGGAGCCCACGCTATGGCGCGACGAGCGCTGGACCGCCCGCGTGATCAAGAACGAAGACGACGACGGCTGGGCCGTCTCGATGACGCGGCAGGGCGATGCCGAGCCGGCGCTGGTCGGCCCCTGGACCATGGGCCGCGACAAGAAGAACCCCAAGCCGCTGGACACGGCGGCCTTCCATACCCTGGTCAAGACCGCCAGCGAGGTGCTGCGCCGGCACGAACAGCAACTGCATGCCCGGCTGAACAAGAGCGTGAGCGTCGGCGTGGGCTCGGAACGCATCCGGGTGTCGCTGCAGATCGTGCCGGACGAGGACAACCCCTACGCCATCCTGCGTGCCGAGGACGAGCTGGGCGAAGCGCTCGGCGAGGTCCGCGTGCCGCCGACCTTCAAGCTGAGCGCCGACAGCGCCGCCGCGTGGATCGAGGGCGGGTACCAGCGGCCCTCGCGCTGATCACGAAGGCACCGCCGTCCGATCCAGCAGACAGTCGATGAACGCGCCGAGCAGCGCGAGCCGATGCTGCCTGTTGGGGTAGTAGAGGAACAGGCCCGGCCGGGTGATCGACCAGTCCGCGAGGACTTGAACCAACCGCCCCTGCGCCAACAGCTCAGCGACGCCATCCTGCTCGAAGTGATAGGCGATCCCGAGCCCGTTCAATGCGGCAGCGATGCCGACGTCGGCATGGTTGGTGACCACGGGACCGTCGACCTCGACCTCGATCCGCTGACCCCGCTTGCGGAACTCCCAGCGGTAGTGCCGTCCCTCCATCTGGAGTCGCCAGTTGACGCAGGCGTGGTCATGCAGGTCTTTGGGTGACTTGGGCGTTCCCCGACGTGCGAGATAGTCGGGGGACGCGACGGCCACCATCTTCAGGTCCGGCGTGAGGCGCACGGCGACCATGTCCTTCTCCAGTCGTCCGCCCACCCGTATGCCCGCATCGAAGCGGCCCACGACGATGTCGGCCAGCGCGTCGTCGACCACGATGTCGAGCACCACATCCGGGTGGGTCTGGTGGAACCGTGCCAGCCGCGGCGCGATGATGGTTCTTGCCGCGATGCCCAGCGTGTTGATGCGCAGCGTGCCGCTGATCTGCCCGGTGGCTTCGCTGGCCTCGGCCACCGCAACGGCCATCTCCTGGAACAACGGCGCGATCCGCCGGTAGAGCCGCTCGCCACTCGCCGAAGGCGCGACGCTGCGGGTCGTGCGATTCAGAAGCCGTGCGCCGATGCGGCCTTCGAGCTGTCGGATGGTCTGGCTGAGGGCCGACGGCGAGAGCCCCAGCTGCTCTGCGGCCCGGGCAAAGCTCTGGCGTTCCACGACGGCGACGAAGGCTTTCAGCTCAGCGAAATCGGAGCCTCGCATTCTGTATTCCTTGCTACACAACCCATGCAGATTCAAGCATATTCCCTAAAGACCGGGCGGCGCGCATCCTCGGGGCCTTCACTCACCGCACGGAGCCAATGCCATGGACACCTTGAACCTGCCCGCGCCGATTGCGGCGTACTTCGCCGCCGACCCCGAGACCGAAACCTTGGCGCGTTGCTTCACCGCGCAGGCCGTCCTGAAGGACGAAGGCCACAGCTACACGGGCGTGCGCGCCATCCAGGCCTTCCTGGCCGACGCATCGGCCAAGTACAACGCGACGACGGTTCCGTTCGCCCTGGAGCAGGAGGATGGCTTCCATCGGGTCCGCGCCACTGTCACCGGCAACTTCCCGGGCAGCCCCATCGTTCTCTCGTACCGCTTTCGGCTCGAGGGCGCCCTGATCGCATCGCTGGAGATCACGGCATGAGCTTCGATCTGCACCTCGATGGCCTTCGTGTCGTGGTCACGGGCGGCACTTCCGGCCTCGGCGCCGCCGTGGTGAAGGTGTTTGCCGAAGCCGGCGCCAGGGTGGCGACATCGGCGCGCGGTATGCCGGCGCACCCGGTGGATGGCGTCACGTATGTCACCGCCGACCTGTCGACCGCGGAGGGCACCCATCACTTTGCCCAGACCGTGCTGAAGGACTGGGGTGGCGCCGACATCCTGATCAACGTGCTCGGCGGCTCGAAGACGCCTGGCGGCGGGTTCGCCACGATCACCGATGCGCACTGGCTGGCCGAGCTGAACCTGAACCTGATGCCGGCCGTTCGCATGGACCGTGCTTTGCTGCCGGCCATGCTGGCGCAAGGCGCCGGCGTCATCCTCCACGTCAGCTCCATCCAGCGCGTGCTGCCTCTGCCCGAGTCGACCACGGCCTATGCCGCCGCCAAGGGCGCTCTCACCACGTACAGCAAGTCGCTGGCCAGAGAGGTCACCCCCAAGGGCGTACGCGTGCTGAGCGTTGCACCCGGCTGGATCGAGACCGAGGCGTCCGTCGAGTTTGCACGGCGGATGGCCGCAGAGGCCGGCACGGACTACGAGGGCGGCAAGAAGATCGTCATGGATTGGCTGGGAGGCATTCCAGTCGGGCGACCCGCCAGCCCCCGCGAGGTTGCCGATCTGATCGCGTTCCTTGCATCGCCCAGGTCCGGCTCGATCGCAGGGTCGGAGGTGCGGATCGATGGCGGCACCGTGCCGACGCTCTAGGCGGTGCGGCCGCAGGATCGCGGCGGACGAGACCATCGCGTTGTCTCTTGGCGAAAGCCGGCGCCGAAACCTTGATCTGCCCCCCGAAGGCGCTACTGCGTGCGTGGAGGGGGCTGGCAGCGGCCTTCGCATTGAGGGCGAGGTCGGGGACCCCCGCACTCACCAGCCGGCAGACCCGGGCTCGCCCTTGAAGGGACCCACGACCTCGGGCGTGATCCAGCCCGCGTAGAAGCGGCCGGGCTGTGGCACCACCCGAACGCCATCGACCCAGCAAGCGAGCTCGTGCGGGTAGAACGCGACGTGGTCGCGCAGCGCCGCGTAGGTGGGCTCGGGCTGCGGGTAGAACCATGCCGCCGCGTCGAAACGGCGGCCGCCCGCGACCACAGTGAGGTAGCGCGCCTCGCCCTTCCATTCGCAATACGATGTGCCGGACGCCGCCACCAGCGCATCGGCCCGCACGTCGGCGCGCGGCAGGTAGAAGGTCGGCGGGCTGGCGGTCTCGAGCAGCCGCAGGGCCTTGCGCGTCCGCGCGATCTCGACGTCGCCGCTGCGCACCACGACCTCGCGCGCGTCCGGCTCGATGCGTGGCGGGCGCGGATAGTCCCAGACCGATTCCTGGCCCAGGCCCGGCGTCTGAGCGAAGGGCGGGCGGGCATCGCCCACATGGCGCCATTGCGCGCGGGCGCGCTGGAGGCGTTCGGTCTCTTGGGCATGGGTGTGTGGGGGGTTCATGGGGCAATTCTGTGTCCGGATGACGATCTTCACGCGCGCCGCACCCTGCAAGGAACAAAGGCCGCGGTTGCGGCGAGTCACCCCCGGACAAACCCTATTTCGGCGCCTCGCCGCATCCAGCGCCCCTCCCCGTGCGTATCTCCACGCGGGACCCGCAGCCGGCACCGTCCCATTGCCCATCACTCCACCTAAAGAGGTCACGCCGATGAGACTGTCCATCACTGCCAAGGCGCTCGGCATTGCTGCCGGCGCGCTGTTGTTCACAGGCGCCCAGGCGTCCAGCCATCGAGAGGCGCCCTCGATCGCGGGCATGCCCAAGCTGGATGCCACCGACTTCTACATGTTCCGCAGCTATGAGCCCGGCCGCCAGGACTACCTGACGCTGATCGCCAACTACCAGCCCGACCAGAGCGCGTACGGCGGACCCAACTACTTCAGCATGGATCCGAACGCGCTGTACGAGATCCACCTGGACACGAACGGCGACGCGGTGGAAGACCTGACCTTCCAGTTCCGCTTCAAGAACACCCTGCGGGACATCCAGCTGGCGGTGGGCGGCAAGCAGGTGTCCATCCCGCTGATCCAGGCCGGGGGCATCACCGGGCCGAACCAGGCCACCAGCAATCTGCGCGAGACCTACACCCTGAGCGTGGTGCGCGGCGACCGCCGCAAGGGCACGGTCCAGGCCGTCACTGGCCCGGGCGGCGTGACCGAATTCGACAAGCCCACCGACAACATCGGCGAGAAGACCTTCGGCGCCGGCGCGGGCTATGCCAACTACGCCAACCAGCACATCTACACCGTCAACATTCCCGGCTGCAGCGCACCGGGGCGGGTGTTCGTCGGCCAGCGCAAGGATCCCTTCAGCGTGGCGCTGGGCCAGGTGTTCGATCTGGTCAACCTCAACCCGCTGGGCGCACCCGATGCGAATGCCGACGCGCTCGCGGCCAAGAACGTGACGACCATGGCGGTGGAACTGCCGGTCGCCTGCGTCACCACGGCCGGCCAGCCGATCGTCGGCGGCTGGACCACGGCCAGCGTGCGCCAGGGCCGCCTGATCGCCAGCCCGCCCAAGAGCGGCCACGGCACGACGGCCGTGAACGGCGGCGCGTGGGCGCAGGTGTCGCGCCTGGGCATGCCGCTGGTCAACGAGGTGGTGATCGGCCTGAAGGACAAGGACCGCTTCAACAGCTCCAAGCCCATGGACGATGGCCAGTTCGCCAACTACGTGACGAACCCGACGCTGCCGGCCCTGGTGCAGACCCTGTTCTCCGCGCCGGCGCCGACCAACTTTCCGCGCACCGACCTGGTCGCCGCCTTCCTCACCGGCGTGGAGGGCCTGAACAAGCCGGCCAACGTCAAGGCGGCCGAAATGCTGCGGCTCAACACCAGCATCGCCGCGACACCCAAGGCCCAGCAGAGCAACCTGGGCGTGCTGGGAGGCGACAACGCCGGCTTCCCCAACGGGCGCCGACCGGGCGACGACGTGGTGGATGCCGAACTGCGCGTGGCCATGGGCGCCCTGTGCGTGGCCACCGGCGCCAACGATGCGCTCAAGGTGGGCTGCAAGCCTTCCGACGCACCGGCTGGCGGCGCGGCACTGACCGACGGCGCGGCCCAGTCGCCGGCGCAGTTCCCCGACGCCTTCCCCTACCTCAACACACCCCTGCCGGGCGCCACCACGGCGCGGCAGTGAAAGGGCCTGCGATGAACCACAGCCGCCTGTCCCTCCGACTCGCGGGCGTCCTGCTCACCGCTGCAGCCCTGGCGGGCTGCGGCGGTGGCGGCGGGAGCTCTTTCGCCTTCTTCCCCGTACCACCCGGCACGGGCACCACCAGCCCGCCCACCACCCCCGCGCCTGGCGCTGGTACCGGCACGGCCACGCCGCAGGCCAGTGCCTACGACCAGTTCGTGGCGTACGTGGTGGCGCTGGTGAGCAGCGTGCAGGACACGGCGGAGCCGGCGGACATCACCGCCTACGATCCGCCGCCGACCTCGGAAACCGCCGAACCGACGGCGACGCAATGAGCGTGCGGCGGCTGCGCGGCGGGCGCATGGCTGCACTGGGCCTGGTGCTCGCCGCTGCAGTGGCCACGGTCGGCGCCGCACCCCGCCAGCCGAGCTCCGACGCGCAGGTCGTCGAGACCCTGCCCGGCGGTCCCGGTGCCGCCGAGGCCAAGCGTCGCCTGCGCGCCAGCCTGGGCGCCAGCGCGGCGGATCCCAAAGCCGCCGTCGAGGCGGCGGGCGCCTACCTCGGCCTGGCGCGCACCCAGGGCGATGCGCGCTACGCGGGGCAGGCCCTGGCTGCGCTGCGGCACTGGGCCACCCTGCCGGCCGAGCAGACACCGCCCGAGGTGCTGGTCATGCGTGCGACCGTCCAGCAGTTCGTCCACGATTTCGATGGCGCAGAAGCCTCGCTGAAGGCCGCCCTGGCCCGGCGGCCTGCGGATGCCCAGGCCTGGCTGACGCTGGCCACGGTGCGCCGGGTGCGGGGCCGGCTGGCCGAGTCCGACGCGGCCTGCCAGGCCACCGGCCGGACCGGGCCGGCCGTCTACGGCATCGCCTGCCTGGCCGAGAACGCTGCGCTGCGCGGCCGGCATGACGAGGCCCGCACCAGCCTGCGCGCCCTGCTGCAGGCGCCGGCGCTGCGTGGCGCCGCCCAGGCCGGCGTGCGGCAATGGCTGTGGACCACGCTGGCCGAGGTCGAGGAACTGGCGGGCCGCCCCGCCGACGCCGAGGCCGCCTACCGCGAAGCCCTGCCGCTCGGCGAGGACGGCTACCTGCGTCTGGCGTATGCCGACTTCCTGCTGCAGCAGGGGCGGGCGGCGGAAGTTGCGCCGCTGCTGTCCGGCGAGCCCCGCAGCGACGCGGTGTTGCTGCGCCTGGCCATCGCCGAGACACGCAACGGCCAACGCAACGGCCCGGCACGCGAGGAACTGGTGCGCCGCTTCGAGGCCGCCGCGCAGCGTCCGGAAGGTGCGGTGGGCCACGCGCGCGAGCAGGCCATGTTCGCCCTGGACGTGCAGGCCGATGCCCGGCAGGCCGTGGCACTGGCCCGCCAGAACGTCGCCCTGCAACGCGAGAGCATCGACCTGCTGCTGCTCGCGCGTGCCGGCCGTGCCGCCCAGGACGACGACGCCCTGGCCGAGCTGCGCCGGTTGCGCGAAGAAACCGGCATGAAGGACGCCCGCATCGATGCACTGCGCTGACCGTCAACGCCGCGGCCGGCGCGTCATGCTGGCGCTGCTCGCATGGATGATGCTGCCGCTGCTGCTGTGCGCATGGCCCGGTGCTGCCCACGCGCACAAGGCCAGCGATGCCTATCTGCTCATCGACCGCGACGGGCCGAACCTGGCCGTGCGCTGGGACATCGCCCTGCGCGACCTGGATGCCGCGCTGGACCTGGACGCGGACCGGGACCAGCGCCTGCAGTGGGGCGAGGTGCGCACCCGCCTGCCCGAGATCACGGCCTATGCCGCCGCGCGGCTGCGGCTGCAGGAGGGCCGTTGCGCCCTGCGCCCTGCCGAGCCCGATGGCATCGAGGACCGGGTGGATGGCGCCTACTTGGTGCTGCGCTTCACCGCGACCTGCGATGCCACCGAAGCCCTGACGGTGGATTACCGGCTGCTCGGCGATGTTGACCCGACGCACCGCGGACTGCTGCGACTCGGCGCTGCGGCCGGCCAGGCCTCGGCCGTGCGCTCGCTCGATCCGAACGGCGGCCCGGTGCCCGTCCGGTGGCCCGACGCCGTCGGCGCCGGCAGGGACGGCGATCACGGCAGCCACGGCTTCTTCGCCGATGGCCTGCACCACATCCTGATCGGCTACGACCACCTGCTCTTCCTCCTGTGCCTGCTGCTGCCTGCCGTCTTGCAGCGCAGCGCCGCGGGCTGGACGCCGGTGGCGCGCTGGCGCGATGCCGTCTGGCCGATCGTGAGCTGGGTCACCCTGTTCACGCTGGCGCATTCGCTCACCCTCGCCCTCGCGGCGCTCAAGGTGGTGAGCCTGCCGCCGCGCATCGTCGAGCCGGCCATTGCCGCCACCATCCTGCTCGCGGCGCTGGACAACGTGCGACCCCTGCTCGGCCCGCGTCGACGCTTCTTCAGCTTCGGCTTTGGCCTGATCCACGGCTTCGGTTTCGCTGGCGCCCTGGGCGAGCTGGACCTGCCTCCCGGCGTGTTCGCCAGCGCCCTGCTCCAGTTCAACCTCGGCGTGGAAGCCGGCCAGCTGCTGGTCGTGGGCGCGGCCATGCTCCTCTTGCTGGCCTTGCGGCGGTGGCGCGGCTATGTGCCCGTGGTGCTGCGTGGCGGCTCCATCCTGGCGGCGCTCCTGGCCCTGGTGTGGCTCGTGGAGCGGGTGTTCGATCTGTCGCTGCTGCCGATGCCCGGCGGGTGAGCGCCAGGGTGCAAGCCCGGGCATCGCCATCCGGGTCGGGGCCAAAAAAAAGCCGCAACCTTTAAGGTTGCGGCTTTGCTGCAGGGGCTGCTTTTCGAGCGACGGCCTGGCCGTCTTCGCCCGAATTGTTGTTCTTGGACGGTGACTGGCGGAGAGGGTGGGATTCGAACCCACGGTACGGGGAAACCGTACGCCTGATTTCGAGTCAGGTACATTCGACCACTCTGCCACCTCTCCACAAGCTGTGCGATTCAGTCGAAGCCTTGCATTATAGCCAGGCTTTGGGCCCGCTGGGAAGCGGGCCACCAAAGAATCACGCGCGCAGCACGGCCTGGTTGCCCAGGTAGGGGCGCAGGGCCTTGGGGATGGCGATGCTGCCATCGGCCTGCTGGTGGTTCTCCAGCACCGCGACCAGGGCGCGGCCCACGGCCAGGCCGGAGCCGTTCAGGGTGTGCAGCAGTTCGTTCTTGCCCTGCGCGTTCTTGAAGCGGGCCTGCAGCCGGCGCGCCTGGAAGGCCTCGCAGTTGGAGACGGAGCTGATCTCGCGGTAGGTGTCCTGCGCCGGGATCCACACTTCCAGGTCGTAGGTCTTGGACGCGCCGAAGCCCATGTCGCCGGTGCACAGCAGCACCACGCGGTAGGGCAACTCCAGCGCCTGCAGCACCGCCTCGGCATGGCGGGTCATCTCTTCCAGCGCGTCGTAGCTCTGCTCGGGGTGCACGATCTGCACCATCTCGACCTTGTCGAACTGGTGCTGGCGGATCATGCCGCGCGTGTCGCGGCCGGCGCTGCCGGCCTCGGAGCGGAAGCAGGGCGTGTGGGCCGTCAGTCGGACGGGCAGCTGCGACTCGGGCACGACGGTGTCGCGCACGAAGTTGGTCAGCGGCACCTCGCTGGTGGGAATGAGGTAGAGCGCCGACAGGTCGGGCACCGGCTCGCCGTCCTGGCCGCCCTTCTTGGCGGCGAACAGGTCGCCCTCGAACTTGGGCAGCTGGCCCGTGCCGCGCAGCGTCTCGCCGTTGACGATGTAGGGCACGTAGCACTCGGTGTAGCCGTGCTGCTGCGTCTGCAGGTCGATCATGAACTGCGCCAGCGCACGGTGCAGGCGGGCAATGGCGCCCTTCATGACGGTGAAGCGCGAGCCGGCGAGCTTGACGCCCATCTCGAAGTCCAGGCCCAGCGGTTCACCCAGTGCCACATGGTCGCGGGCCGCGAAGGCGAGCGCGGGCGCATTGCCGCCCTCCCCGCCCTGCGGGCTCCAGCGCCGCACCTCGACGTTGCCGGTTTCGTCCTCGCCCTGCGGCACGCTCTCGTGCGGCAGGTTGGGCACGGCCAGCAGCAGGGCCTGCAGCTCGGGCTGCAGCGCGTCGAGGCGGACGGCGGACGATTCCTGCTCGGCCTTGAGCGCATTGACTTCGGCCATCAGCGCATCGACCGATTCGCCCTTGGCCTTGAGCGGGCCGATTTGCTTGTTCAGCGCATTGCGGCGGGCCTGGATTTCCTCGGTGCGCGTCTGCAGCTGCTTGCGCTCGGCTTCCAGGGCGGAAAAGCGCGCGACGTCGAGGTATGGCTGGTTCTTCTTGCGGGATTCGAGGCGCGCGACGACCGAAGGCAGGTCCTTGCGCAGGAGAGTGATGTCGAGCATCGGCTCATTGTAGGAAACGGCCTTGCGTCGCCTGCGCGAGCGCCTGGCGGTCGGCGTCGCTGGCGAAGGCGGCGCTGGCCCGGTCGAAGGCCTGGCGGGCCATGGCATCGATGGCTCCGGCCTGGTCCGGGGCGGCCTGGGCCAGGGCGGCCAGGGTCTTCTGCAGGCGGATCGACACCTCGATGGCGCCGGTGCCGTCGCGCGCCAGCGGGCGGAAGGCGTCCTCCAGCAGGTCGGCGATGGCGGGCAGCGGCACGAAGACGCGGTCGCAGGCGGCGGCGTCCGACGCGGCGTCCGGCCGCGCGAGCACGGCGCGGAAGACGCGGTGCTGCGCATCGATCACCTCGATGGCGGTGCCCGCATCGTTGACCGCCGCCGACAGGGCGCGGCTGCCGATCTCGGCCAAGGTGACGAGGCCCAGGCGCGGGTCGTGGTCGAAGCTGCGGTGGCGCTCGACGGTGAAGGCGGCGGCGAGCACGTCGCGTGCCTCGTCGTCCGCCTGGCCCTCGGCCCGAAGCAGGGGCCGCTGCGGATGCACCAGCGTGCCGGGCAGCACGGCCACGTGCAGGCGCAGGCCGTGTTGCGCGGCGATGCGCTGCAGCGCGCCCATGTCGACGTGCGTGACGTAGCCCGTGCGCTCGCCGCACACCGGCCAGGCGCCCTCGGGCACGGCCACGGCCGGCTGGCCGCCCAGGTACGGCGCTTCGCGCCATTCGCGGACGGATTCGACGGCCGCGCGCTCCACGCGGTCGATCACGTCGGACATGCGGCCGAAGGCCGTGAGGTGCGCGATCCAGCGCAGCAGCGTGAACACGATCAGCGCCACCACCGCCAGCGTGCCGACGAACAGGATCACCCGCCCGCGGTCGCCGTAGAAGCCGGTCGACAGGGCGATGATGCCGACGATGGAGAACAGGAACGCGCCCAGGAAGGTCGACAGCGCGTTCTGCGAAGTCGGGTCCTGGATCAGCAGCTGCGTCGCGCGCGGCGTGGCCAGCGTGGTGGCCGACGAATACGCCGACACCATGGCGGTGAGCGAGAAGGTGGTCACCGCCAGCATCGACGAGGCCAGGATCTGCAGGATGCCGCCCACCGAGTCCTGGCCGATGTTGCCCTCGAAATGCTCCGGCAGCCAGGGCGCCAGGTAGCGCGCCGCCACCGCCAGCAGCACCGCCAGCAGGCTGAAGACGACCGAGCGGAACCAGATGCGCCGCGCCGTGCGGCGCAGCAGCAGTCGCCAGGCGGGCATGCTCATGGCCGCGCCCCGCTCAGGCGACCGTCGCCGGATCGACGTTGGCGCCGCAGACGATGAGGCACACGCGCTGGCCCGGCTGCAGGTGCACCGCGCCGCTGTGCAGCGCGGCCAGCGGCAGCGCGGCAGCGGCCTCGACGGCCAGCTTCATCTCCGTCCACAGCCACTGCTGGGCGTCGCGGATGGCGGTCTCGGTCAGCAGCAGCGCTTCGGGCACGTGCTGTTGCGCGATCTGCCAGGCAATGTCGCCGATGCGGCGTGCGCCCAGCGAATCGGCGGCCAGGCCGCCCACGGCCACGTCGACCGGCTCACCCGCTTCGCGGGCGCGGTAGAGCGTGGGCGAGCCCTCGGGCTCCAGCGCGATCACGCGCGTGCGGTCCTCGAACCAGCCGGCCAGGCCGCCGACGAGGCCGCCGCCGCCCACGCTGACCAGCACGGCGTCGGGCACGCCGCCGGCCTGGGCCTCGATCTCGCGGCCCAGCGTGCCGGCACCGGCCACCACCTCGGGCTGGTCGTAGGCATGGGTGAGCAGCGCGCCGGTGGCTTGCTGGCGGGCCAGGCAGGCTTCGAGCGCATCGACGTACAGCTCGCCCACCACGTTGACCGTGGCGCCCAGGTCGCGCAGCTTCTGGCGCTTGGCCTCGGGCGAGACGCCGGGCAGGAAGACCTCGCAGGGCACGCCCAGGGCCCGCGCCGCGCCGGCCGTGGCGATGCCGGCATTGCCGCCGGAGGCGACGACCACGCCGGCCGCGGGGATGGGGTTGGCCAGCAGGCGGTTCATCATGCCGCGGGCCTTGAAGCTGCCGCCGGACTGCAGGTGCTCCAGCTTGAGCCAGACCTCGGCGCCGGGCGCCTCCAGGCCCAGGGCCGAGGCGGGCAGGCGCCACAGCGGCGTCTCGCGCACGAAGCCGCGGCCGTCCTGCTGCAGGCGGCGGGCGGCGGCTTCGATGTCGGCGCGCCAGCCCTGGGAATCGTGCGAAGAAGCGGTCGAGGTGGTCATGAAGGAAGGTCCAGAAGTGGCGCCGGCCGCATCGTGCGGCCGGCTGACCGGAGGCCTCGCGCAGCGCGCCTGGCGCTGGCCGGGGGCCGTCCGGGAAGGATCAGGAAATGTGCTGCGGCGGCGGCTGGTCGTCCAGCTTGAGGCCCTTGGGCAGCGGGAACTTGAGGTGCTCCTCCACGCCCGGCAGACTGCGCACCGACACGGCACCCAGCGCCTTGATGCGCTCGATGACCTCGGCCACCAGCACCTCGGGGGCCGACGCGCCAGCCGTCAGGCCCACGCGCGCGCGGCCCTCGAACCAGGCGGGCTGCAGCTCGGCGGCGGAATCGACCATGTAGGCCGTGGTGCCCAGCCGCTCGGCCAGCTCGCGCAGCCGGTTGCTGTTGGAGCTGGTGGGGCTGCCCACC
The DNA here is from genome assembly GCF_001476815.1 of Pseudacidovorax intermedius. Lineage (GTDB taxonomy): Bacteria > Pseudomonadota > Gammaproteobacteria > Burkholderiales > Burkholderiaceae_C > Xenophilus > Xenophilus intermedius_A. Next base: position 27,745 of record NZ_LDSL01000011.1, read on the forward strand.
ACGATCACCACGTCGACCTGCGGCGACAGCAGCTTCACGGCATCCTGCCGGTTCTGCGTGGCGTAGCAGATGTCCTGCTGCTTGGGCTCGCGCACCTTGGGAAAGCGCGCGCGGACGGCGGCGGCGATCTCGGCGGCATCGTCCACGCTCAGCGTGGTCTGGGTGACGACGGCGAGCTTGTCGGTCTGCGCCGGCTGCACGCGGGCCACGTCGGCCACGTCTTCCACCAGGTGGATGCCGCTGGAGAGCTGGCCCATCGTGCCCTCGACCTCGGGATGCCCCTTGTGGCCGATCATGATGAACTCGTAGCCTTCCCTGGCCAGCTTGGCGACCTCGACGTGCACCTTGGTCACCAGCGGGCAGGTGGCGTCGAAGATCGAGAAGCCACGTGCGCGGGCCTCGTTCTCCACCGCCTTGCTCACGCCGTGCGCACTGAAGACCAGCGTCGCGCCGGGCGGCACCTCGTCGAGCTCCTCGATGAAGATCGCACCCTTGGCCTTGAGCTCGTTCACCACGTAGGTGTTGTGCACGATCTCGTGGCGCACGTAGATGGGCGCGCCGAACTTGGCGATGGCGCGCTCCACGATCTCGATGGCCCGGTCCACGCCGGCGCAGAAGCCGCGCGGCTCGGCCAGGATGATCTCGTTCAAGGCAGTGCCCGCCGTCATCACAGGACGCCGATCAGGCGCACCTCGAAGGTCACCGGCTGGCCCGCCAGCGGATGGTTGAAGTCGAACTGCACCGCGCTGTCCGACAGCGCGATGACCGCGCCGGCATAGCTGCCGGTGCCGTCGGGCGTGGGGAACTGCACCACGTCGCCGACGGCGTACTGCTCGTCCGGGTCGCCCAGCTGCGCGAGCAGCGTGCGCGCCACCCATTGCTGCATCTCCGGGTTGCGCTCGCCAAAGGCCTCGCCGGCCGGCAGGTCGAAGGTGGTGTGCGTGCCTTCGGCCAGGCCCAGCAGGCGCTGCTCGACGGCGGGCGACAGCTCGCCCGCGCCCAGCGACAGCGTGGCGGGCTTGTCGGTGAAGGTGTTGATGATGTCGCCGGCCGGGCCGGCCAGGCGGTAGTGCAGCGTGAGGAAGGAACCGGGCTGCACCACGGGAACCTGGGTGGGAGAAGACAAGGAAAGCCCCCGATAAACTGGCCCGCGATTTTAGAGGAGGGGTGTCGGGCCGCCGCGGCGTAGGGCCGCAGGCCGCACCACCGCCCAGGGAGGACACGCATGGCATTCCACGACCTGCCGGCCGATTCGCGGCCGCGGGAGAAGCTGCTCGCGCGCGGTGCCGCCGCGCTGAGCGACACCGAACTGCTCGCCCTGCTGCTGCGCACCGGCATCGCCGGCCGCCACGTGCTGCAGCTGGCGCAGGACGTGCTCGACGCCGTCGGCGGCATCGCCGGGCTGCTGGCCGCCGACGCCGAAGCCCTGCGCCGCGTGCGCGGCCTGGGCGGCACCGCCAAGCGGGCCGAACTGCTGGCGGTGATGGAGCTGGCCCGGCGCGCCATGGGCCAGCGGCTGGCCGAGCGGCCCGCCTTCGAGGCGCCCGAGGCCGTCGCCCAGTACCTGCAGCTGCACCTGGCCCACAAGGCGCACGAGGTCTTCGCCGTAATGTTCCTCGACACGCGGCTGCACCTGCTGGCCATGGAAGAGCTGTTCCGCGGCACGCTGTCGCAGACCAGCGTCTACCCGCGCGAGGTGGTGCAGCGCGCCCTGCACCATGGGGCGGCGGCGGTGATCCTGGCGCACAACCATCCCAGTGGCGACGTGCAGCCCTCGCGGGCGGACCTGCTGCTGACCGAATCGCTCAAGGCCGCGCTCGCGCTGCTCGACATGCGGGTGGTGGACCATGTGATCGTGGGGCCGGGGCGCTTCCATTCGATGGCGGCCCACGGCGAGCTGTAGACCACGGGCAGCCTGGAAGACGCGGACCTGGCGGCGGGCCATCAGGCGCCGGCGAGCGCGGCCGACTTCTGAGCGCAGGCTGACGGCCAGGCGGCCGTGGCCTCCCGGCTGCGGGTTTGCCCTGCCCCCGAGGTCCTGATTCGGCAAAGGACGTGGCCGTTCCAGGCAAGGCGTCGGCGCGGGCCGTTCCTAGACTGCCCCGGCACCCAGACGCCCCATGAGCCGCAGCCCTTTCCACTTCGACGACCAGCCGGTCGCACCCTCCACCGAGGTGCCCGGAGACAGCTTCGCGCCCGGCCTGCTGGCCGGCCGCACGGCGGTGGTGACCGGGGCCGGCACCGGCATCGGCGGCGCGACCGCGCTGCTGCTGGCCCGGCTGGGCGCCCGGGTCACGGCCTTCGGCGACCGCCGCGGCGGCGGCGCGGTGCCCGGCCACGCAGGCATCGAGACCCATGAACTCGACCCGAGCGACGACGACACCGTCGCCGCCCGGCTCGACGCCCTGCCCGGGCTGGACATGCTGGTCAACGCCGCCGGCATGAGCCTGGAGCGCGATGAATACGAGCGCGCCGCCTTCGCGCAGGTGATGGCGCACAACCTGGACGGCGCCATGCATGCCTGCACCCGCGCGCTGCCCGCGCTGGCGCAACGCCGTGGCGCCATCGTCAACGTAGCCTCCGTGCTGGGCCTGGCCGGAAGCGCCGACCGGCCCGCCTTCGCCGCCAGCCAGGGCGCGCTGATCCAGCTCACCCGCTCGCTGGCGCAGAACTACGCCCGCGTCGGCGTGCGGGTCAACGCCGTCGCGCCGGGCTGGATCCGCACGCCGCAGGCCGACGCCGTCCGCGGCGAAGGCGCCGCACGCCAGGCCATCGCCCGGCGCACCCCGCTGGGCCGTTGGGGCGAGGCCGACGAGGTCGCCGCCGTCGCCGTCTTCCTGTGCACGCCCGCCGCCCGCTACATGACCGGCGCCATCGTCCCCGTGGACGGTGGCTACCTGGCCGGCTGAGCCCATCGTTCCCTTCCTGTCGCACGTCACGTACCCCAAAACCACCGGAGACACGCCCCATGCACACCACGCCCGCTTCCCTTCGCCGCCGACGCCTCGTCCAGGGCCTCGCCGCCAGCCCCGTGCTGGGCCTGCCCGCGCTCGCCCGCGCGCAAGGCAAGCCGATCCGCATCGGCTACATCAGCCCGCTCACCGGCCCGCTGGCGCCCTTCGGCGAGACCGACAAGTACACCGTGGCGCGCATCCAGACGCTGCTCAAGGACGGGCTCACCATCAACGGCACGCGCCATCCGGTGGAGATCCTGGTGCGCGACAGCCAGTCCAACCCCAACAAGGCGGCCGAGCTGGCGGGCAACCTGATCCTCAACGAGAAGGTAGCGCTCATGCTGCCCGCCTCCACCACCGACGCCATCAACCCGGTGGCCGACCAGTGCGAGCTCAACGGCGTGCCCTGCCTGTCGAGCCAGGCGCCGTGGCAGAGCTTCGTTTTCCCGCGCGGCGGCTCGGCCGACAAGCCCTTCAAGTGGACCTACCACTTCTTCTGGGGCCTGGAGGACGTGCTGGCCACCTTCACCAGCATGTGGGCCCAGGTGCCCACCAACCGCAAGGTGGGCATGCTGTTCCCGCGCAATGCCGACGGCGAGGCCTGGGGCAACAAGGAATGGGGCCTGCCTCCGGCGGTGACCAAGGCCGGCTTCCAGACCGTCATTCCCAGTTCCTTCCAGCCGCTGACCAACGACTTCAGCGCGCAGATCGCCGAGTTCAAGAAGAACGGTGTGGAGATCGTCGGCGGCATCACCTACCCGGTGGACCTCAAGACCTTCATCACGCAGGCGCGCCAGCAGCAGTTCAAGCCCAAGGTGGTCACGGTGGCCGCGGCGCTGCTGTTCCCCTCGGGCGTCGAATCGATGGGCGACCTGGGCAACGGCATGAGCACCGAGGTGTGGTGGACGCCGGCCTTCCCCTTCAAGTCCTCGCTGACCGGCGAGACCGGCCAGAAGCTGGCCGCCGATTGGGAAGCCGAGATGAAGAAGCAGTGGACCCAGCCGCTGGGCTACGCCCATGCGCTGTGGGAAGTGGCGCTGGACGCCCTCAAGCGCGCCAAGGACCCGACCAGCCGCGAGGCCATCCGCCAGGCCATCATCGAGACCGACCTGACCACCATGGCCGGCCCGATCAGGTTCAAGGGCGGGCCCACGCCCAACATCTGCAAGACGCCCATCGTGGGCGGCCAGTGGGTGCGCGGCCAGAAGTACCGCTACGACCTGAAGATCGTGGACAACGTCAGCGGCAAGCTGGTGCCCGTCGAGGGCAAGCTGCAGCCCATCCAGGCCTGACGCGATGGCCGAGGCGGTGCTCTTCCAGGCCCGGGGCCTGGCCAAGTCCTTCGGCGCGGTGCGCGTCGTGCAGGGGCTGGACTTCGACGTGCGCGCCGGCGAGGTGCTGGGCGTGCTCGGCCCCAACGGCGCGGGCAAGACCACGCTGTTCAACCTCGTCAGCGGCGACGTCGCGCCCGATGCCGGGCAGATGACGTTCGACGGCCGGCCGCTGGGCCAGGAGCCGCCCTTCCAGCGCTGCCGCCTGGGCATCGGCCGCACCTACCAGGTGCCGCGGCCCTACGGCGGCATGACGGTGTTCGAGAACCTGCTGGTGGCTGCGCTGTTCGGCGGCCGCCAGCCCGAGGCCGCGGCGCAGGCGCGCTGCGCCCGCATCCTGGACGAATGCGGCCTGGCCGCCCGCGCCAACCAACTGGCCGGCGGCCTGCCGCTGCTGGACCGCAAACGGCTGGAGCTGGCCCGCGCCCTGGCCAGCGGCCCGCGCCTGCTGCTGCTGGACGAGATCGCCGGTGGCCTGACGGACGAGGAGTCGAAGCAGCTGGTGGCCCTGGTGCGGCAGATCCGCGACGGCGGCGTCACCGTGGTCTGGATCGAGCACGTGCTGCATGCGCTGATGGCCGTGGCCGACCGGCTGATGGTGCTGAACTTCGGCCAGAAGATCGCCGAGGGCGCACCGGCCGAGGTGATGGCCAGCGCCGAGGTGCAGCGCGTCTACATGGGGCTGGAGGTGCAGGCATGAGCGCACCCCTGCTGTCGACCCATGGCCTGCAGGCGCGCTACGGCGACTTCCAGGCCCTCTTCGGCATCGACTTCCACGTCGCCGCCGGCGAGGTGGTGGCCCTGATCGGTGCCAATGGCGCGGGCAAGTCCACCCTGCTGCGCAGCCTGACCGGCCTGCTGCCCGTGGCCCGGCCCATGGTGCAGCTGGGCGGCGAGGCCATCGGCGGCCTGCCGGCGCACGAGATCGTGCGCCGCGGCCTGGCCATGGTGCCGGAAGGCCGGCGCCTGTTCACCGGCATGTCGGTGGAGGACAACCTGCGCGTCGCCATCGACCAGGCCAAGACTCTCGCCCTGCGTGCCGCGGCCGATGCCTGGACGCTGGAACGGCTCTACGCCCTGTTCCCCATCCTGCGCGACAAGCGCCGCACGCCGGTCGAGTCGCTGTCGGGCGGGCAGCAGCAGATGGTGGCCATCGGCCGCGCCCTGCTGCTGCAGCCGCGCGTGCTGCTGTGCGACGAGTTGTCGCTGGGCCTGGCGCCGAAGGTGGTGCGCGAGATCCATGCCGCGCTGCCGCAGATCACCGCTGCCGGCACCGCCATCGTGCTGGTCGAGCAGGACGTGGGCCTGGCCCAGCACAGCTCGCAGCGCCTGTACTGCATGCTCGAAGGCCGCATCACGCTGCAGGGCGCGTCGGCCGCCGTCACGCGCGAGGCCATCGCGCAGGCCTATTTCGGAGGAAGCCACCATGCCATGGCTTGACGCACTGGTGCAGGGCCTGCTGCTGGGCGGCATGTACGCCCAGTACGCCCTGGGCATGGCGCTGATGTTCGGCGTCATGCGCATCGTCAACACCGCCCACGGCGACCTGGTGGTGCTGCTGGCGCTGCTGGGCATCAGCGCCGCGGGCGCGCTTGCCCTGGGTCCGTCGATGGTGCTGGCGCTGCTGGTCCCCATCGCGCTGGCGCTGGGCTGGCTGCTGCAGCGGCTGGTGCTCAACAAGGTGCTGGGCAACGACCCGCTGCCCTCGCTGATCGCCACCTACGGCCTGTCGATCGCGCTGCAGAACCTGATGCTGGCCGTGTGGTCCGCCGACAACCGCAGCCTGTCCGGCGGCGGGCTGGAGGCCGAGAGCCTGGCCATCGGCCCGCTGTACGTGGGCCTGCTGCCGGTGCTGATCTTCCTGGCGGCGCTGGCCATGAGCGCGGGCCTGGACCTGACGCTGCGCCGCACCGCCTTCGGCCGCGCGCTGCGCGCCGCCTCGGCCGACCCCGAAGCGGCCTCGATCACCGGCGTCAACCCGCGCCGCGTCTATGCGCTGGCGACCGCCCTGGCGGTAGGCATGCTGGGCGTGGCGGCGGTGTGCCAGTCGCTGCGCGCCACGGTGTCGCCCACCGACGGGCCGGCCCAGCTGATTTATGCCTTCGAGGCCGTGATCATCGGCGGCATGGGCTCCATCTGGGGCGCCTTCGCCGGCGCCATGGTGCTGGGCGTGGCCCAGGCCATCGGCTTCCGCATCGATGCCGGCTGGGGCGTGCTGGCCGGGCACCTGGTGTTCCTGGCCATGCTGGCTCTCCGTCCCCAGGGGCTGACCGCGCGGCGGGCCTGAGGTTCGCACGCCGCATCTGCTGTCGCATCCGCCGCACCTCCCCGCCCCGCCATGACCTCTTCCGATGCCGCCGCCATGAGCGCCACCCTGCCGACCTCCTCCACCGCCGCCGCGGCCCTGCCGCCCGCCGCGCCGCCTGCCGTCACCGTGCAGCGCCACAGCCGCTCCAGCCGCGTCGCCACGCCGCTGGCGCTGGCGGCCGTGGTGGCCATCTACGCCATGCCCTGGTGGGCCGACGGCGGGCTGATCCGCTCGGTGGTCGAGCTGGCCTGCTACATCGCCCTGGCCCAGATGTGGAACCTGCTGGCGGGCTATGCCGGCCTGGTGTCCGTGGGCCAGCAGGCCTTCGTCGGCGTGGCCGGCTACGCCATGTTCGTGCTGGCCAACAAGTTCGGCGTCGACCCCTTCCTGGCCGCCGGCCTGTGCGTGGTCGCGCCGATGCTGCTGGCCGTGCCGGCCTACGGCCTGCTGCACCGGCTGGACGGGCCCTACTTCGCCATCGGCACCTGGGTGGTGGCGGAGGCCTGTCGCCTCTTCGTCTCCACGCAGGACTACGTGGGCTCCGGCTCGGGCATGACGCTGCGCGCCATGGCCGCCTACAGCCCCGAAGCGCGCGAGCTGGGCGCCGCCTGGCTGGCCGCCACGCTGCTGCTGCTGACCGTTGGCGGCAGCGTGCTGCTGATGCGCTCGCGCTTCGGCCTGGCGCTCACGGCCATGCGCGACAACCCGGTCGCGGCGGCCAGCCAGGGCGTGAACGTGGGGCGCCTGCGCTTCCTGGTCTACGTGGCGGCGGCGGCCGGCACCGGCCTGGCGGGCGCGGTGTACTACCTGAGCGCCCTGCGCATCTCGCCCGCCGCCGGCTTCGATCCCAACTGGTCGTCGATCTGCATCTTCATCGTCATGGTGGGCGGCATCGGCACCATCGAAGGACCGCTGGTCGGCGCGCTGCTGTACTTCGCGGCCGACCGGCTGTTCGGCCAGTACGGCACGCCCTACATGGTGGTGCTGGGCCTGCTGACCCTGCTGGTGGCCCTGTATGCCCGCCAGGGGCTGTGGGGCCTGTGGAGCCGGCGCGTGGACGCGCCCTGGTTCGCCCTGCGCCGCCGGCTGGCGGGGCCGGGCTGAGCCGGCACCACCCCTACTTCCCTTTCCTTCTTCCCGCATCCACGACACGGAGACACATCCATGAGCACCGTCATCACGCCCCGCCCCGGCCTCATCGCCCTGCCGCCCGAGCCGCACCAGGCCATCGTCGACGAATTCGGCCTGGAGGGCGGCTTCGTCGGCCCCGGCGAGCAGGACTCGCCCTGGGTGCCCTTCGGCGACAGCGCCGCCATCCGCCACCTGTCCTTCGACGTGCGCAGCGGCGCCGTGGCCAACATCCTGTGGGTCAAGGGCGGCGGGCGCATCGGCACGCACCGCCATCGCGGCGCCGTCTCGGCCATCACGCTGGAAGGCAGCTGGGGCTACTACGAGTACGACTGGGTGGCCACGCCCGGCAGCTTCGTCTACGAGACCCCCGGCACCGCCCACACGCTGTACTCCGACGATCCCAAGGGCATGAAAGCCATGTTCTGGATCAACGGCGCCATCGAGTTCTTCGACGATGCCGGCCAGCTGACCGACACCTTCGACGTGTTCTGGTTCATCAACCACTACGTGTCGCACTGCCGCGCCAACGGCCTGCCGATCAACCAGAGCCTCTTCGTCTGACGCCATGGCCCGCAGCCTGCAAGAGATGTTCGACGTGCGCGGGCGTGCCTGCGTCGTCACGGGCGCCGCCAGTGGCATCGGCCTGGCCTATGCCGAGGCCATGGCCGAGCAGGGCGCGCGCGTCAGCCTGTTCGACCTGAACCGCGAGCGGCTCGACGCCGCCGTGGCGCGCCTGCATGCCGACGGCGCCGACGTGCGCGCCGAGGTGGTGGACGTGACCGACCGACCGGCGATGTACGCCGCCTTCGAGCGCAGCGCTGAAGCCCACGGCGGGCTGGACGTGCTGTTCGCCAACGCCGGCATCGACGCCGGCCCCGGCTTCCTCACGCCCGAGCACGAGCGCAACCCCGAAGGCGCCCTCGAAGGCCTGGACGAGCGCCACTGGGACGCCGTCATTTCCACCAACCTGGGCTCGGTATTCACCAGCCTGCGCGCCGCCGCCCGGCTGATGAAGCCGCGCGGCAAGGGCAGCATCGTCGTGACCACCTCCAACGTGGCCATCATCAACGAGGCCATCGTCGGCACGCCCTACATGCCGGCCAAGGCCGGCGCGGCTTCGCTGGTGCGGCAGGCGGCGATGGAGCTGGCGCGCTACGGCATCCGTGTGAACGCCATCGCGCCCGGGCCCTTCGCCACCAACATCGCGGGCGGCCGGCTGCGCAACCCCGCCGACCGCGCCGCCTTCGAAGTGCGCGTGCCCATGCACCGCGTGGCCGACACCGAGGAGATCAAGCCGCTGGCGCTGTACCTGGCGTCGGACGCCTCGTCCTTCGTCACCGGCGCGCAGATCGTCATCGACGGCGGCCAGATGCTCGGACGCACGGACTGACCATGAAGGCCGCGATCTTCGAGGCGCTGAACCGCCCGCTGCGCGTCACCGAGGTGGACGACCCGGTGCCCGAGCGCAACCAGCTGCTGCTCAAGGTCTGCCGCTGCGGCATCTGCGGCAGCGACCTGCACATCACGCAGGACCCGGTGTTCGGAGCCCGCGCTGGCGACGTGCTGGGCCACGAGATCTCGGGCGAGGTGCTGGAGGTCGGCCCCGAGGTGCAGGGCCTGCGCCCCGGCGACCTGGTGAGCGTCGCGCCGCTGGCCGGCTGCGGCCAGTGCGACGCCTGCCGGCGCGGCGAGCCGGCCTGGTGCAGCCAGTTCCGCCTGACCATGGGCGGCTATGCGCAGTACGCCGCGCTGCTGCCGCAGCAGTGCCGCAAGCTGCCGGCGGACGTCTCGCTGGCCGACGCCGCGCTGGCCGAGCCCCTGGCGGTCGCGCTGCATGGCGTGCAGCGCGCCGGCCTGCAGCCGGGGCAGCGCGTGGCGGTGGTGGGCGCCGGCGCCATCGGCCTGGCCGTGGCCTACTGGGCCCGCCGGCTGGGCGCCACCGGCGTCGCCGTGCTCGACCTGCTGGACCACCAGCGCGAGCGCGCGCTGGACCTGGGCGCCACCGCCTTCCTGGCCACGGCCGGCATGGACGCCGCCGAGCAATCCGCGCGCCTCGATGAAGCGCTGGGCGGGCCGCCGGACACCGTCTTCGAATGCGTGGGCCGACCCGGGCTGATCGACCACTGCATCGGCCTGGTGCGCCCACGCGGCACCGTGGCCGTGCTGGGCCTGTGCACGGCGCCAGACCATTTCGATGCCTTCCGCGCCATCTCGAAGGAGGTGCAGATCGCGATGTCGGTCTTCTTCGGCATGCCCGAGTTCGAGCGCACGCTCGATGCGCTGAACGCCGGCCAGGCTGCGCCGCTGGCCCTGGTGTCCGGCACCGTCGGCCTGGATGCGATGCCCGAGGCCTTCGAGGCCCTGCGCGTGCGCAGCGGGCAGTGCAAGGTGCTGGTCGATCCCTTCGGCTGAGGCTCGCCGGCCCAGTCGCAGGAGGTCGGCGGAACGTTCAGTGCGCCGGCCGGCCCGCCAGTTCGCTCGGCGTCATGCCGTAGCGCTGCTTGAACACGCGCGAGAAATGCGCGTGGTTGCTGAAGCCGCAGCGATACGCCGTCTCGGCGATGGTGAGCCGCCGCGCCTGCCGATCCTGCAGCAGGCGGTGGGCGCGCTCCAGGCGGCGCTGCAGGATGTGGTCAGCCACCGAGGTGTCCTGCGCCGCGAACAGCCGGCGCAGGTGGCGCTCGGAGATGCCCACGTGCGCCGCCACGTCGTGGGCCGTCAGGCCCTCCTCGTCCAGGTGCGCCTCGATGTACTCGCGCGCCGCCAGCAGGTGGCCCGCGCTCATGGCCGACAGCGGCAGCGGCCCCGCGGCCTGGCCCATCACGGCGCCCAGCAGCTCGCACACCGCCTCATCGAAGGCGGGGGCGGGGGCGCCGGTGCCGCGCGCGGGCGCGTCGCCCATCGCATCCAGCAGCAGCCGCTGCAGCGCCTGACGGTAGAGCCGGCTCGCGCCATCGGCCTCGTCCAGCTGCAGCGGATGGCTCATGTCCTCGCGGCCGAAGCGGGCACGGAACAGCTCGGCCGGAATGTCGAGATGCAGGATGTCGAAGCCAGGCGCGCCGCCCAGCAGGTAGGGATAGCGGGCGTCGTAGACCATCAGCCCGCCGGCGGCCAGCTTGGCCGCATGGCCGCGCTGGTAGGCGAACACGCCGCCGGCCAGCACCAGGTTCATGAAGATGGATTCGCGCGGAAAGGCCCGGATCGACTCCGGCGTGCGCTCGATCACATGCGCATTGGCGCGGGTGCGGCCGATGCGCAGCGAACCGGCCTCCACGCAGATCTGCTGGGCCAGCAGGCCTTCATCGGCATGCGGCGAGCAGCGGAAGCTGACCAGCTGCTCGCGGCAGCGCTCTTCCCAGTAACGCACGCGCTCCTCGGGCGGCACGGGCACGGTGTCGATGAAGCACCGGTGTTCGGGAAAGGCATGCATCCGGGCGATTGAAGCAGATCACCCCTGGCGCGCGGTCGGGACTTCCCCCGAGACCGGCGACCCGGCCGGGGCCCATGCGACACTGCCCCGATGCCCACGAAGACCCCGGCCCTCAAGAGCCTGGCCGACCTCAAGCAGGTGCAGCGCCAGCTGGCCGAGGACCGCGCGCGCGAGGCGGCCGAGGCCCTGCGCCTGAAGCAGCAGGAAGAGCAGCGCCTGGCGCGCCAGAACTTCTTCGCCCGCGCCATCGGCGCCGACACCGGCGCCACCAAGCCGCTCAGGCACAAGCCCGTGGTGATGCTGTCCAAGGAGAAGCCGGCGCCGGTGGCCACCCAGTTCCACCTGGACGAGGCCAGGGCGCTGCGCGAGGCGATCAGCGACGAGTTCGACGTCACCACGCTGCTGGACGCCGACGACCAGATGAGCTTCCGCCGCCCCGGCGTGGGCCTGGACGTGACGCGCCGGCTGCGCGCCGGCGACTGGTCGATCCAGCGCCAGCTGGACCTGCACGGCCTGCGCAGCGACGAGGCGCGCGAGGCGCTCGGCGGCTTCATCCGCGAGGCCCACCGCCACGGCGTGCGCTGCGTGCGCGTGGTGCACGGCAAGGGCCTGGGCTCGCCGGGCAAGCAACCGGTGCTCAAGACCAAGGCGCAGCGCTGGCTGATCCAGAAGAAGGAAGTGCTGGCCTTCGTGCAGGCCAAGCCGGCCGAGGGCGGCGCCGGCGCGCTGGTGGTGCTGCTGGCGCCCGTCGGGCGCTGAACCAGGGGGGCGCGCTCAGGCGCCCTTGTTGCGCATCCAGTCCGCGGTCTGGAAGAAGGAGTCGCGCAGCCGCGTGCGCAGCGCCTCGGGCACGCCGGTCTCGGCCATGGCCTGGTCCATGCAGGCCAGCCACTGGTCGCGTTCCTTGATGCCGATGGGAAAGGGCAGGTGCCGCGCCCGCAGCCGCGGATGGCCGAAACGCTCGGTGTAGTGCTGCGGCCCACCCATCCAGCCGGTGAGGAACCACGCGAGCCGCTGGCGCGCGTTGTCCAGGCTGGGGCCGTGGGCGGCGCGCAGCTCGGCGTACTTCGGCTCCAGTTCCATCAGGTCGTAGAAGCGCTCGACCATGGCGCGGATCTTGTCTTCGCCGCCGATCCATTCGAAGGGCGTGTCGTGGGGCGGCTTGTCCTGAATCTGCATGGGGCGATTGTCCCGCGCGGGCAGCGGCCCCGCAGTGCGCGGGCCGCTTCGACCGGACAGGCTCGTGGGCGGCGGCTACTCCGCCGCCTGCCGCAGCGTGGCCGCCACCGGCCGGCGCAGCACCTCGCGCAGGCTCCACCAGCCCGCACCCAGGGCCAGCAGTGCACCGACGATGGCGCCGCCCAGCGGCACCAGGGGCGAGGCGGTCCAGCGGAAGTCGAACACCCAGCGCGCCAGCGCCCAGCCGATGGCCGAGGCCACGATGCTCGCCAGCAGGCCGGCCAGCAGTCCCGTGCCGGCCAGCTCCGCGCGCTGCACCTGGCGCAGCAGCGCCGCGCGGGCGCCCAGCGCGCGCATGACGGCGAACTCGCGCGCGCGCTCCTCGCGCGTCGCACTGACGGCCGCGAACAGCACCACCAGGCCGGCAGCGAGGGTGAAGCCGAACAGGAACTCCACGGCGCGGATCACCTGGTCCAGCACGCGCTGCACCTGGGCGATGGTGCTGCTCATGTCGACGTTGGTGATGTTGGGAAACTGGCGCACCAGCGTGTTGTCGAAGCCCGGCCGGTCCGGCGCGCGGAAGGCCGCCAGGTAGGTCACGGGCACCTCGGCCGGCATGGCGGCCAGCGGGTACATGACGAAGAAGTTCGCATGCAGCGAGCCCCAGTCCACCTTGCGGGTGGAGGTGATGCGGCCTTCGCTCGCCACGCCGCCGATGTCGAAGCGCAGCCGGTCGCCGAGCTTCAGGCCCAGGGTCTCCATGAGGCCCTCCTCCACGCTCACCGCATCGGCTTTGCCGGTGGTCCACGCACCCTGCACGATGCCGTTGTGGGCCGGCCGCTCGGCCGCATTGCTGAGGTTGAACTCGCGGTCCACCAGGCGCTTGGCGCGGTCCTCGGTGTAGTCGTCGGGGTTGACCGGCTTGCCATTGATGGCCACCAGCCGGCCACGGAACATGGGATACCAGTCGTACTGCGCCACGCCGCCCTGGCGCAGCGCGTCCTGGAAGGACTGCGCCTGGTCGGGCATCACGTTGATGACGAAGCGGTTGGGCGCATCGGGCGGCGTGGCCTGGCGCCAGCTGTCGACCAGGTCGGTGCGCAGCAGCACCAGCAGCATCAGCGCCAGCAGGCCCACGGCCAGGCTGCTGACCTGCAGCACCGCATACACCGGCCGCGCCGACACCTGCCGCGTGGCCAGCACCAGCCAGCGCGGCGCGCTGCCCTCGCGCACCACGCGGCGCAGCAGCAGCACCGCCAGCCAGGCCAGCACGGCGAACACCGCCACGGCGCCGGCGAAGCCGCCGACGGCGATCAGGCCCAGCGTGAGGTCGCTGCTGGCGGCCAGCAGCAGGGCCGCGAAGCCGGCCACGCCCAGGCCGAGCACCGCCGCCGACGCCGGCCGCAGCCCGCCCAGTTCGCGGCGGATGACGCGCAGCGGCGGCACCTGCGCCAGTTGCAGCACCGGCGGCAGGCCGAAGGCGAAGAGCAGCGTGAGCCCCATGCCCACGCCGAACAGCGCCGGCCAGACCGTGGCCGCGGGCAGGTCGCCGTCGACCAGGCCGGCCAGCAGGCGCACGAACACATGGTGCACCGCATAGCCGATGGCCACGCCCGCCAGGCTGGCGCCCAGGCCGATGACGCCGAATTCGACCGCATAGGCACCGGCGATGGTGCGCTGGCGCTGGCCCAGCACCCGCAGCATGGCGGCGCCATCCAGGTGCCGGGCCGCGAAGCCGCGCGCCGCCAGCGCCACGGCCACGGCCGACAGCAGCGCGGCCAGCAGGGCCACCAGATTCAGGAATTTCTCGGCCCGGTCCAGCGTCTGGCGCATCTCGGGCCGGCCGCTGTCCAGCGACTCCAGCCGTGCGCCGCGCAGCTCACCGGCGTCCAGGCGCTGCTGCACCTGGTCCGAGAAGCGCTTGACTGAGGGCGCCTCGCCCGCCACCGCCAGCCGGTAGCGCACGCGGCTGGCCGGCTGCACGAGGGCGGTGCGGGCCACGTCGGCCTGGTTCATCATGACCCGGGGCGCGAAGTTGAGGAAGCCGGCGCCACGGTCGGGCTCGATCACCAGCACGCGGCGGATCGTCAGGGCGGCATCGCCCAGCAGCAGGCTGTCGCCCACCTTCAGGTCCAGGGCTTCGAGCAGGCTGGCATCGACCCATACGTCGCCGGGGGCCGGCACGTCGCGGGTGGCGGCATCCGGCGCGCCGGCGGCATCGGCCACGCGCAGGCTGCCGCGCAACGGATAGCCCGCGGCCACCGCCTTGAGCGCGACCAGCCGGCTGGCGCCGCCGCGGTCGTCGGGCGCGCGAGCCATGGTGGGGAAGTCGTAGGTCATGGCCGACTGCAGGCCCTGACCATGCGCGGCATCCACCTGCGCCTGCGGCGGCGGGTTGTCGGTGACCAGCACCGCGTCGCCGCCCAGCAGTTGCCGGGCATCGCGCGCCAGGCCGCCCTTGAGGCGGTCGGCGAAGAAGCCCACCGCCGTGAGCGCCGCCACGGCGAGCAAGACGGCCACGATCAGCAGGCGCAATTCGCCGGCACGCAAGTCGCGGCGCAGCGTGCGCCAGCCAAGGGAGAAAGCGTCGTTCATAGCAGGGGCGCACGATAGCCCAGGGACCGCCCCGACCGGCAATGCAGGGCCATCCGCAAGGGCATTGGACGGGCATGCGGGCCGGATCAAAGGGATTACCCGCTGCCGCCCCGCCAATGGCGGCGGCCATCATGGGCGGGCGGACGCGGCCTCCTCCGACGCGTGCGCGGGGGAAGGGCTGCCTAGGATCGGCGCCCACGGCCCACCCCCATTCCAGGAGAACCACGATGACCCCGCTGCTGCGATCCGCCCTCGCCCTCACCGCCCTGGCCACCGCCGCCGGGCTGCTGGCCGGCTGCGACCCCAAGCCCAAGGCCGAGGCCGCCGCGCCCGCACCCGCCGCAGCGGCCCCGGCCGCAACATCCTCCGCTGCCAGTGGGACACCCGAGGGCATCACCCCGGCGCCCTCGCATGCGGGCGTAGACTCCGGCGCCCATAAAGGACCGGCCGAGGGCAGCTCGGCCATCGGCGGCGTCGCGGCCGGCCAGGCCGCCGGCGGCCACACCGTCGATGGCCCGACGCCCGCGCCCTCCGCCGGCGACGGCGCCGCCCCGAAGAACTGAGCCCACCCGGTCCGGGCCGCCCCACAGGATTTCCACGAAAGACGCGCTCCCACGCGACCCACGATGAAGCCCACGAGACACGTGTCATTGCAGGAGGTTCGGTCATGGACATGAACCGCCGCCATTTCTTCCGCGTCAGCGGCGCCGGCCTGGTCGGCTCCAGCCTGGTGGCGCTGGGCTTCTCGCCCACCGCCGCACTGGCCGAGACGCGCCAGTTCAAGCTGGCCCGCACCACGGAGACGCGCCAGACCTGCACCTACTGCTCCGTGGGCTGTGGCCTTCTGATGTATAGCCTGGGCGACAAGGCCAAGAACGTGAAGGCCTCCATCCTTCACATCGAGGGCGACCCGGACCATCCCGTCAACCGCGGCACGCTGTGCCCCAAGGGTGCCGGCCTGCTCGACTTCGTCCACAGCCCCAACCGGCTGAAGTACCCCGAGGTGCGCGAGCCCGGCAGCACCGAATGGAAGCGCGTGAGCTGGGACGAAGCCTTCGGCCGCATCGCCAAGCTGCTCAAGGCCGACCGCGACGCCAACTTCCAGGCCACCAACGCCGCGGGCCAGGTGGTCAACCGCTGGACCTCGTCGGGCATGCTGTGTGCCTCGGCCTCCTCCAACGAAACCGGCTATCTCACGCACAAGGCATTCCGCTCGCTCGGAATGCTCGTCTTCGACAACCAGGCCCGCGTTTGACACGGACCGACGGTGGCCAGTCTGGCCCCGACGTTCGGCCGCGGTGCGATGACCAACCATTGGCAGGACATCCAGAACGCTGATCTGGTCCTGATCATGGGCGGCAATGCCGCAGAAGCGCATCCGTGCGGCTTCAAATGGGTCATCGAGGCCAAGAAGCACAACAAGGCACGCCTCGTCGTGGTGGACCCGCGCTTCACGCGCTCGGCCGCCGTGGCGGACTACTACGCGCCCATCCGCGCGGGGTCGGACATCGCCTTCCTGGGCGGCGTCGTGAACTACCTGCTGAGCCAGGACAAGATCCAGACCGAGTACGTCCGCAACTACACCAACGCCCCCTTCATCGTGGGCCCGGACTACAAGTTCGAGGACGGCATCTTCAGCGGCTACAACGCCGAGAAGCGCAGCTACGACAACAAGAGCTGGGGCTACGCGCTCGACGAGCAGGGCCATGCGAAGGTCGACATGACCATGCAGGACCCGAACTGCGTGCTGCAGGTCATGAAGCGCCACTATTCGCGCTACACGCCCGAGATGGTCAGCCGCATCACGGGCACGCCCCAGGACAAGTTCCTGAAGGTCTGCGAGTACATCGCCAGCACCAGCGTGCCCGGCCGCACCATGACCATCATGTATGCGCTGGGCTGGACGCAGCACAGCCAGGGCTCGCAGATCATCCGCACCGGCGCCATCGTGCAGCTGCTGCTGGGCAACATCGGCGCCCCTGGCGGCGGCATGAACGCACTGCGCGGCCACAGCAACATCCAGGGCCTGACCGACCTGGGCCTGCTGTCGAACTCGCTGCCCGGCTACCTCTCGCTGGCGCGCGACACCGAGCAGACGCTGGACGACTACTACCGCCCGCGCGCCCTCAAGCCGCTGCGTCCCAACCAGATGAGCTACTGGCAGAACTACCCCAAGTTCTTCGTCAGCATGCAGAAGGCCTGGTTCGGCAAGGCGGCCACGGCCGAGAACGACTGGGCCTTCCACTACCTGCCCAAGATCGACAAGCTCTACGACGTGCTCCAGGCCTTCGAGCTGATGGACCAGGGCAAGCTCAACGGCTACATCTGCCAGGGCTTCAACCCCGTCGGCTCCTTCCCGGACAAGCACAAGATCGTGCGCAGCCTGTCCAAGCTCAAGTTCCTGGTCACCATCGATCCGCTGATGACCGAGACCAGCGAGTTCTGGCGCAATTTCGGCGAGCACAACGACGTCGATCCCAAGCAGATCCAGACCACGGTGTTCCGCCTGCCGTCGACCTGCTTCGCGGAGGAGAACGGCTCGGTTACCAACTCCAGCCGCTGGCTGCAGTGGCACTGGAAGGGCGCCGAGCCCCCGGGCGAGGCCCTGCCCGACACCGAGATCGTGGGCGAGCTGTTCACGCGGCTGCGCGCGGCCTATGCCAAGGAGGGCGGCGCCTTCCCGGACCCGATCCTCAACCTGGCCTGGAACTACAAGATTCCGACCTCGCCGTCGCCCGAAGAGCTGGCGATGGAATACAACGGCAAGGCCCTGGCCGACGTCACCGATCCCAAGGACCCGACCAAGGTGCTGGCCAAGGCCGGCGAGCAGCTGGCGGGCTTCGGCCTGCTGCGCGACGACGGCACCACGGCCAGCGGCTGCTGGATCTATGCCGGCGCCTGGACCCAGGCCGGCAACCAGATGGGCCGCCGCGGCAACGCCGACCCCTACGGCATCGGCATGGTGCAGGACTGGGCCTGGGCCTGGCCGGCCAACCGGCGCATCCTGTACAACGCCGCCTCCACCGACCCCAAGACCGGCAAGCCCTGGATCGCGAAGCGGCCGCTGGTGTTCTGGGACGGCGCCAAGTGGACCGGCCCGGACGTGCCGGACATCCGCCCCGACGCCAACCCGGCCGACCCGGATGCGGTGCGCCCCTTCATCATGACCGCCGAAGGCGTGGCGCGCCTGTTCGCGCCCACCGGCATGGCCGAAGGGCCGCTGCCGGAGCACTACGAGCCCTTCGAGTCGCCGCTGCCCAACAACCCGCTGCACCCCAACAACAAGGTGGCGCGGGCCAACCCGGCGGCGCGCATCTTCAAGGGCGACCTGGAGCGCCTGGGCGTGCCCAAGGACTTCCCGTACGTGGCCACCAGCTACCGCCTGACGGAGCACTTCCACTACTGGACGAAGAACGTACAGACCTCGGCCATCATCCAGCCGCAGCAGTTCGTGGAGATCAGCGATGTGCTGGCGAAGGAAAAGGGCATCGCCAACGGCGACTGGGTCAAGGTGTCGAGCAAGCGCGGCTTCATCAAGGCCGTCGCGGTGGTCTCCAAGCGCATCTCGGTGCTGCAGGTGGACGGCAGGACGGTGCATACCGTCGGCCTGCCGAACCACTGGGGATTCGTGGGCGTGGCCAAGCCGGGTTACCTGGTGAACACGCTGACGCCGTTCGTGGGGGATGCGAACACGCAGACGCCCGAATACAAGTCCTTCACCGTGAACATCGAAAAAGCCTAGGGAAGGAGCGCATCCATGTCTTCACTCCAATCCCTGGACATCGCCAAGCGCTCGGCCACCACGGTGCAGCCGCCCGTGGTGCGCCACCAGCCGCAGGTGCAGCCGGTGGCCAAGCTGATCGACGTGTCGGCCTGCATCGGCTGCAAGGCCTGCCAGGTGGCCTGCATGCAGTGGAACGATCTGCGCGACGAGGTCGGCACCAACCACGGCACCTACGACAACCCGATGGACCTCACGCCGTCGTCCTGGACGGTGATGCGCTTCTCGGAAGTCGAGCCCGAAGAGGGCAAGCTGGAATGGCTGATCCGCAAGGACGGCTGCATGCACTGCGAGGACCCGGGCTGCCTCAAGGCCTGCCCGGCGCCCGGCGCCATCGTCAAGTACAGCAACGGCATCGTCGATTTCATCAGCGAGCATTGCGTGGGCTGCGGCAATTGCGTCACGGGCTGCCCCTTCAATGTGCCGCGCATCAACAAGGCGGACAACCGGGCCTACAAGTGCTCGCTGTGCTCCGACCGCGTGGGCGTGGGCCTGGAGCCAGCCTGCGCCAAGGTCTGCCCCACCGGCGCCATCCAGTTCGGCACCAAGGAGGACATGCACGAGTACGCCGCCGAGCGCCTCGTCGACCTCAAGGAGCGCGGCTATGCCAATGCCGGCGTCTACGACCCGCAGGGTGTGGGCGGCACGCACGTCATGTACGTGCTGCAGCATGCCGACCGGCCCGAGCTCTACCACGGCCTGCCCAAGGATCCGACGATCAGCCCGCTGGTCTCGCTCTGGAAGGGCATCGCCAAGCCGCTGGGCCTGCTGGCCATGGCCGGCGCGGTGATCGGCGGCTTCTTCCACTACATGAAGGTGGGGCCGGTCGAAGCCAAGGACGACCAGGACGCCGATGGCGTGCCCGATGACCACGAGGTCGTCGTGATCGAGAAGCCCGCCGCAGACCGCCGTGAAGGAGCCCAGCCATGAGCCGTGTCTACCTGCGCCGCTACAAGAACGGCACGCGGATGAACCACTGGTTCATCGTCCTCATGTTCTTCTGCGCCGCCCTCTCGGGCCTGGCCTTCTTCCACCCGGCGCTGTTCCCGCTGACCAACCTGTTCGGCGGCGGGCAGTGGACGCGCATCCTGCACCCCTTCATGGGCCTCTTGATGGTGCTCGGCTTCGTCTTCATGTTCTTCGGCCTCTGGCGCGAGAACCTGATCGACCGCAACGACGTGGAATGGATGAAGCGCTCGGGCCAGATGCTGGCCGGCCACAAGGAGCACATGCCGCCGGTGGGCAAGTACAACGCCGGCCAGAAGCTGGTGTTCTGGGTCATGGCGGTGTCGCTGCTGGTGCTGCTGGCGACGGGCTTCCTGTTCTGGAGCCCATGGTTCGTGCACTATTTCCCGATCACGCTGCGGCGCATCGCGGTGGTGCTGCATGCGGCCTCGGCCGTGTTCCTGGTGCTGGCGGTGATCATGCACGTGTACGCCGCCATCTGGGTCAAGGGCACCATGCGCGCCATGACCCGCGGCACCGTCACCGAAGGCTGGGCGCGGCTCAACCACCCGGTGTGGCACCGCGAGATGACCGGGCGCGACTGAGCGCCCGACCTTCCCTGCCCCGGCGCTGATGCGCCATCCGGCCCCACGGCACCTTTGGTCCGTGGGGTTCGTTATTTGTCCGGCCGCCTCGGGATACCCCTGGCATGCGCCCAGACACCGCCTTGCTCTAGCATTCGCCCCCGATGACCGAACCCAGCCACCCCGCCGCCTTCTTCGCCAGCACGCGGGTGCTCGAGCCCGAGCAGATCGCGATGCAGGCCGGCCAGCGGGTGCCCTTTTTGCGCCTGCCGCGGCGCGCCACCGTGTTCGCCGACCGCGGCCTGCGCCTGCGCCAGCTGGCCGCCGGCCATCCGATGCGCGACTACCTGCTCTTCGTGGCCGACATCGCGCAGGCCCAGCACGAGGCCCTGCAGCACCATCCCGACGTCCACCTGCCCGACCTGGCCGCCATCGACGCCGCCTCGCAGGCGCTGCGTCCGCCCCTGCCGGCCGACCTGTGGCCGCGCGACCCGGCCTGGCGCGCCGTGCTGCGCCAGGTGCTGACGCCGCTGCGCACGCGCCTGCCCGAGGGCCCCGCGCGCGCCGGCGTGCAGCGCGTGCTCGATGCCGACAGCGACTGGCTGGAGCGTCAGGCCACGCTGCTCACGCAGGGCATCATGTTCGGCCTGGACCTGGGCACCGCGCCGCTGGTGGCGGCTGGGCTGCAGGTCTACTTCACCCACCTCGCCATCGCCACGGCCGACGAGCATGGCCCGCTGCGCGCCTTCGGCGTCACCGAGCCGCTCACCCGCTGCCCCTGCTGCGGCAGCGCGCCCACCGCGGGCGTGATCCGCATCGGCGCCGAGGATGCCGGGGTGCGCTACCTGCACTGCGCGCTGTGCAGCACGCAATGGCACTACGTGCGCGTCAAATGCGCACACTGCGAGAGCACCAAGGGCATCCACTACCAGTCGCTGGAGCCCGAGGGCGCCGCCGCACCCGAGCGGCCGGTGGGCCTCAAGCCCGGCGCGGTGCGCGCCGAATGCTGCGACGAATGCGGCCACTACCTCAAGCTGGTGGCCATGGACCGTGACCCCGAGGTCGAGCCCATCGCCGACGACCTGGCCAGCCTGCCGCTGGACCTGCTGGTGGCCGAGGCCGGCCATCAACGCATCGGCCACAACCTGATGCTGCTCTTCGGCGATCCCGAGCCCGAGCCCGTGGGCGCCACACCCGACGACGGCGGGGGCGGCTGATGGCCCTGCCCGACGAGTCCGTGGTCCACGGCTCCAAGGCAAGTCCCCAGGATCTGCCCGCCGTCGACCGGCTGCTGCGTGCGCCGGACACGCAATCCCTGATCGCCGCCCACGGCCACACGCTGGTGGCCGGCGAGGCGCGCGCCCTGCTCGACGCGCTGCGCCCGCGCGCCGTCGCCGGCCAGTTGCCGCTGGCGGACGTGCAGCCTGAAGCGATGCAGGCCGCGCTCCTTGAGCGCGTGCAGGCCCGCCTCGCGCCGCGCATGCAGCGGGTGCTCAACCTCACCGGCACCGTCATCCACACCAACCTCGGCCGCGCCCTGCTGGCCGACGAGGCCCTCGCGCACCTGCTGCGGCTGATGGCCGGCCCCAACAACCTGGAATACGACCTCGCCACCGGCGGCCGCGGCGACCGCGACTCGGTGGTCGAGGAACTGCTGACCACGCTCACCGGCGCCGAGGCCGCCACCGTGGTCAACAACAACGCCGCCGCCGTGCTGCTGACCCTGGGCGCCATGGCGCGCGACCGCGAGGTCATCGTCTCCCGCGGCGAGCTGGTGGAGATCGGCGGCGCCTTCCGCATGCCCGACGTCATGGCCTCGGCCGGCGCGCACATGGTGGAGGTGGGCACCACCAACCGCACCCATCCGCGCGACTACGAAGAGGCCATCACCGAACGCACCGCGCTGCTGCTGAAGGTGCACACCAGCAACTACGCGGTGCAGGGCTTCACCGCGTCGGTGGACGAATCGGTGCTGGCCGGCATCGCCCATGCGCGCGGCCTGCCCGTGGCCACCGACCTGGGCAGCGGCTCGCTGGTGGACCTGGCCGCCTACGGCCTGCCGCGCGAGCCGCTGCCGCAGGAAAAACTGGCGGCCGGCTGCGACGTGGTCACCTTCTCCGGCGACAAGCTGCTGGGCGGCCCGCAGGCCGGCCTGATCGTGGGCAGCAAGGAAGCCGTGGGCCGCATCCGCAAGTTCCCCATGAAGCGCGCCCTGCGCATGAGCAAGCTGCCGCTGGCGGCGCTGGAGGCCACGCTGAGGCTCTACCTGCGCCCCGAACGCCTGGCGCAGGACCTGCCCACGCTGCGCCTGCTCACCCGCCCGCTGGAGGCCATCCAGGCCACCGCCCGCGCCGTGCACGGCCCGCTGGCCGAGGCCGTGGCGCCGCGCTTCACGGTCGAGCCCGTCGCGCTGCAGGGCCAGATCGGCAGCGGCTCGCTGCCGGTGGAGCGCCTGCCCTCCGCCGGCCTGGCGCTCGCACCCGCCGGCATCACCAGGAAGGGCATCGGCCGTGCGCTCGACCAGCTGGCGCAGGCACTGCGGCAACTGCCCCTGCCCGTCATCGGCCGCATCGCCGACGACCGCCTGCTGCTGGACCTGCGCTGCCTGGAAGACGCCGCCGACCTGCTCGGCCAACTGCCGCACCTGCGCGAGCGCCTCGCATGATCATCGGCACCGCCGGCCACATCGACCACGGCAAGACCACGCTGGTGCGCGCCCTCACCGGCGTGGACACCGACCGCCTGCCGGAGGAAAAGCGCCGCGGCATCTCCATCGAACTGGGCTATGCCTACCTGCAGGCCGGCGACGCGTCGCTGGGCTTCGTCGACGTGCCCGGCCACGAGCGCCTGCTGCACACCATGCTGGCCGGCGCCACCGGCATCGACCACGCCCTGCTGGTGGTGGCCGCCGACGACGGCGTGATGCCGCAGACCCGCGAGCACCTGGCCGTGGTCGCGCTGCTCGGCCTGGACCGCGGCAGCGTGGCCCTGACCAAAGTCGACCGCATCGACGCCGCCGAGCGCGAGGCGCGCATCGCCCAGCTGCGCACCGAGATCGCCGACCTGCTCGCGGCCACACCGCTGGCCGGGGCGCCCGTGTTCCCGCTCTCCGCCCAGACCGGCGAGGGGGTGGATGCCCTGCGCCAGCACCTGCTGCAGGCCGCCGGCGAGGTGCGCGGCCATGACGCCACGCTCGCCTTCCGCCTGGCCGCCGACCGCGCCTTCACCCTGGCCGGTGTCGGCACCGTGGCCACCGGCAGCGTCCATGCCGGCACCGCCCGCATCGGCGACGAACTGCGCCTGGTGCCCGGCGAACGCAGCGCGCGCCTGCGCGGCATCCATGCCCAGAACATTCCGGCCGACGAAGCGCGCGCCGGCCAGCGCTGCGCCCTGGCCCTGGCGGGCCTGGCCAAGGAGGACGTGCGCCGCGGCGACTGGCTGTGCGATCCGGCCATCGCCCTTGCGACCACGCGCATCGACGTGCAGCTCACGCTGTGGCCCGGCGAAGGACAGGCGCTGCGCTCGGGCGTGCCGGTGCACGTGCACCTGGGCGCCAGCGACGTGATGGCCTCGGTCGCCCTGCTCGACCGCGACAGCCTGGCGCCCGGCGACACCGCCCTGGCCCAGCTGGTGCTGCGCGAGCCCGTGGCCGCCTGGCATGGCGACCGCGGCGTGCTGCGCGATGCCAGCGCCACGCGCACCGTGGCCGGCGTGCGCGTGCTGGACCCGTATGCGCCGGTGCGCTACCGCCGCACGCCCCAGCGCCTGGCCGAACTGGCGGCCTGGGCCCTGCCCGACCGTGCCGCCCTGCTCGACGGCCTGCTGCAGGCCGCGCCCCTGGGTCTGGACGCCGCACGCCTTGCGCGCGCCCTCGCCCTGCCCGGCCCCGACGCGCTGGCGCCCTTGCCGGCCGATGCGCTGCGCATCGACGGCATGCTGATCGCCCGCCGCCACCTGGAAACGCTGAAGGCGCAGGTCGTCGAACGCCTGCGCGCCTTCCACGAGGCCCAGCCCGCCGAGATCGGCCCCGACGCGCGCCGGCTTCGCCGCCTGGCTGGCCCGCGCACCGACGACGGCCTGTGGCGCGTGCTGGTCGAGTCGCTGGTGGCGGATGGCCGCCTGATGCGCAGCGCCCACTGGCTGCACCTGCCCGACCATGCAGCCCGCCTCAACGCCGCCGAGGAGAAGCTCGCACAGCAGTTGCTGCCCAGGCTCGCCGACGGCGGCTTCGACCCGCCCTGGGTGCGCGAACTGGCCAAGGACCTGGCCGCCAGCGAGGCCATGGTGCGCCAGACCCTGGCCAGCCTGGCCCGCCGCGGCGCGGCCTTCCAGGTGGTCAAAGACCTGTACTATCCGCTGCCCACCGTCGAGCGCCTGGCGGCCCTGGCCCGCGACTGCATCGACGGCCCGGACGGCCTGCAGGCCGCGAGCTTCCGCGACGCCACCGGCCTCGGCCGCAAGCGCGCGATCCAGATCCTGGAGTTCTTCGACCGCGTGGGCTACACGCGGCGCGTCAAGGACACGCACCTGCTGCGGCCGGACACGGCGATGTTCGGGGGGCGGGGCGCATGAGGGCCCGTGCAACGCCGGCCACGAAGGTGGCAGGGTTGGCGCCGCAGGCGGCCGGGCAGCGGCGGGGCTGCGCAAGACAACATTCCATGGGCGCCGCGCAGCGGTCGCCCATTCGGAGGGGAAACGTCCCTGGTGGGGCGGCCGGGCTTCAAACCCGGTGGGTGGCGCCACGCGTCGCTGGGAGGGTTCGACTCCCTCTCCCCTCCGCCCTTTCGGGGGCATCCGCCTGCTGCGCGGGTCGATCTTGCACCTGCGATGCTCGCCGTACCCATGTACGGCTGCGCTTCTCGGCGCAACCTCGGCCCGCTCGCGACGGCGGCTGTCCCCCCAAAGGCGTAGCGGAAGCAGGTTTGCGGCAAGTCCAAGGCGGGGAAGAGAGGCGCACTTCCTCCCTCTACCTCTGGGAGAGGGTTGGGGTGAGGGCCTGGGCAGTAATGACCATGCGGGGCATCCGCCGCCGCCAGCCCCTCACCCAACCTCTCCCCAGCGGGGAGAGGAGCCAGACAGCCGACGCAACACAAGGCCGCGCCCGGCGGGCAATCCCGAAGGGGAGCCCGTCCCACGCAC
>NZ_LDSL01000110.1 GCF_001476815.1 Pseudacidovorax intermedius
CGCCGATGCCACCGCGGCCGGCGAGGGCGCGGCCGCGGTGGCATCGGCGGTCATCCTGCGATGGTAGCCCTGGGGCGCAGGCGGGCGGGCCCAACGGGCAGCGTCCGGATTCCGGCGATGCGCGGCCTGCGACTACATGCGCCGGCGCAGGCCGCCACCATCATCCGCGCCCATGATGCGCACCGCCACCTTCACCCTTGCCGCCGCCGCGGTGCTGGCCCTGGCCGGCTGCGGCGACACCGCCAAGCTGCCTTTCGAG
This sequence comes from Pseudacidovorax intermedius, assembly GCF_001476815.1. Lineage (GTDB taxonomy): Bacteria > Pseudomonadota > Gammaproteobacteria > Burkholderiales > Burkholderiaceae_C > Xenophilus > Xenophilus intermedius_A. The sequence continues at coordinate 260 of NZ_LDSL01000110.1, forward strand.
GCCGGCACCGGCCCCAACCCGCAGCTGCCCCCGCCCAACAAGACGCTGCTGCCCACCATGAAGGTGGCGCCCGCCTCGGGCTGGAACGACACTGCCGCGCCCACGCCGCTGCCCGGCTTCAAGGTCACGGCGCTGTCGCGCGGGCTGGACCATCCACGCTGGGTGTATGTGTTGCCCAACGGCGACGTGCTGGTGGCCGAGAGCGACCGGCCCCGCAATGCCGATCCCAAGCCGGGTGGCTTCTTCGACAAGATCAAGGAAAAGATCACCGGCCTGGTGATGAAGCGCGCCGGCTCCGGTGTGCCCAGCGCCGACCGCATCACCCTGCTGCGCGATGCCGACGGCGACGGCGTGGCCGAGACGAAGACCGTGTTCGCCAGTGGCCTGACCTCGCCCTTCGGCATGGCGCTGGTGGGCAACGAACTGTTCGTGGCCAATGCCGATGCGCTGGTCAAGCTGCCCTACACCGAAGGCCAGACCCAGGCCGGCGGCCCGGCCGTCAAGGTGACGGACCTGCCCGCCACCTTCAACCACCACTGGACCAAGAACGTCATCGCCAGCCGCGACGGCAGCAAGCTCTACGTCACCGTGGGCAGCAACAGCAACATCGGCGACTACGGCATGCAGCACGAGGAAGGCCGCGCCGCCATCTGGGAAGTGGACCGCGCCACCGGTGCCAAGCGCATTATGGCCAGCGGCCTGCGCAACCCCAACGGCATGGCCTGGGAGCCCGACACCAACGTGCTGTGGACGGTGGTGAACGAGCGCGACGAGATCGGCAGCGACCTGGTGCCCGATTACCTGACCTCGGTGCGCGACGGCGGCTTCTACGGCTGGCCCTGGAGCTACTGGGGCGGCGTGGTCGACGCGCGCGTGCAGCCGCAGCAGCCCGAGAAGGTGGCGACCGCCATCCGTCCCGACTATGCCGTCGGCAACCACGTGGCGCCGCTGGGCCTGGCCTTCAGCAATGCGCGCGGCATGCCGGAGGAGTTCGCCAACGGCGCCTTCATCGGCGAGCACGGCTCCTGGAACCGCAATCCGCCCTCGGGCTACCGCGTGAGCTTCGTGCCCTTCATCGGCGGCAAGCCCAGCGGCGCGCCGCGCGAGTTCCTCACCGGCTTCCTGTCGGCGGACGGCAAGGCGCTCGGCCGGCCGGTGGGCGTGGCGCTGGACAAGTCGGGCGCCCTGCTGGTGGCGGACGACGTGGGCGGCGCCGTCTGGCGCGTGTCGCGGGCGCGCTGAGCGCCGCCCGCAGTCCGGCGCTCAGAAGCCTTCCAGCACCACCTTGCCCCGCGCCCGGCCGCTTTCGATGAAGGCATGGGCGCGGCGCAGGTTGGCTGCGTCGATGCGGCCGTAGTGCTCGCCCAGCGTGGTGCGCAGCCGGCCCGCATCCGCCAGCGCGGCCACCTCGGCCAGCAGGGCGCCCTGGGCGGCCATGTCGGGCGTCTCGAACATCGACCGGGTGAACATCAGTTCCCAGTGCAGGGAGATGGCCTTGCGCTTCAGCGGCATGGCGTCCAGTTGGGGCAGGTCGTCGATCACCGCCAGGCGGCCCTGCGGCTTCAGCGCCTCGATCAGTTGCGCATAGTGCTGCGCGGTCTGCGTCAGGCTGGCGACCAGGTCCACGGCCTCGATGCCGGCCGCCTTCAACTCGGTGGCGAGCGGGCGGCTGTGGTCGACCACCGCATGGGCGCCGAGGTCCAGGCACCACTGGCGGGTCTCGGCCCGCGAGGCGGTGGCCACCACCCGCAGCTGCGTCAGCTGCCGCGCGAGCTGGATCAGGATCGAGCCCACGCCGCCGGCCCCCCCGGTGATCAGCAGCGTCTGGCCCGCACCGCCGCCGCGCGGCACCTGCAGGCGGTCGAACAGCAGCTCCCAGGCGGTGATGGCCGTGAGCGGCAGCGCCGCGGCCTGGGCATCGCTGAGCGTGGCGGGCGCGCGGGCGGCGATGCGTTCGTCCACCAGGTGAAGTTCGCTGTTGGCGCCGGGCCGCACGATGGAGCCGGCGTAGTACACGCGGTCGCCCGGCGCGAAGCCGGTGACGGCGCTGCCGACGGCATCGACGGTGCCCACGGCGTCCCAGCCGAGCACCCGGGCCTGGCCGGCCTCCGGCGCGGCATTGCGGCGGACCTTGGTGTCGACCGGGTTGACCGAGACGGCCGACACCCGCACGCGCAGGTCCCGGGGGCCGGGCTGCGGCACGGGCAGGTCGAGCTCGACCAGGGAATCCGGCTGGTCGATGGGCAGGTTATGGCGGTAGCCGATGGCTTTCATGGGTGTTCTCCAGGCGGAGAAGGTGGCAATGGCGTCACTCTAGATGCCGGTCGCGGCATTGATAAGCCCCTCGAGGCTGGCATCATCTTCAAATGGCAATTGAAAATCTCGCCGACCTTCGGCTGGTGCAGGAAGCGGCGCGCAATGGCTCGCTGAGCGCCGCCGGCCGCGCGCTGGGCCTGACGCCGGCCGCGGCCAGCGCGGCGCTCAAGCGGGTGGAAGCGCAACTGGGCGCCCGGCTCTTCGAGCGCTCCACCCGCGCCCTGCGGCTCACGGCCGAGGGCCAGACCCTGCTGGACTATGCCGGCCGCGCCTTCGAGTTGCTGGCCGAGGCCGAGGCCCAGGTGGCGGCCGGCCGCGGCGAACTGGTGGGCACGCTGCGCGTCGCGGCGCCGTCGGACCTCAGCCGCCGCGTCCTGCTGCAGGCCTTCGGCGAATTCCTGGCGCGGCATCCCGGTGTGCAGCTGGCGCTGTCGGTGGGTGACCGGCCGCTGGACGTGATGCGCGACGAGGTGGACCTCGCCCTGCGCTACGGCCCGCTGGCCGATTCGCGGCTGGTGGCGCGCCCGCTGGCGCAGACCCGGCCCGTCCTGTGTGCCGCGCCCGCCTACCTGGCCCGGCGCGGCACGCCACGTGTCCCGCAGGACCTGGTGCAGCACAACTGCCTGAGCTTCCACCGCGCCGGCCGTCGCCAGCGCGAATGGCGCTTCGGACAGGGCGGGCAGTGGGTCGCGGTGCGCATCGACGGCGACCGGCATGCCGACGATGCCTCGCTGGCGCGGGAATGGGCCGTGGCCGGCGCGGGCGTCACCTTCAAGTCCTACCTGGACGTGCGGGCCGACCTGGACAGCGGCGCCCTGGTGCGCCTGCTGCCCGACTGGGACACCGAGCCCTATCCCTTGCACGCCCTGCTGCCCAGCAACCGCTTCGTGCCGGCCCGCGTGCGGGCGCTGGTGGACTTCCTGGCCGACTGGCTGGCGCAGTGGCTGGCGGCCGATCCGGCCGGCATCGCCACCGCTGGTGGCGAAGCGCGCGCGGGCGGTGCGGCGCGGCGGCCTAACATCGCCGCATGACCGCCACGCCCGACCTGCCGCCGATGCTGCCCCGCTTCTGGGCCGAACTCGGCACCCGCGACTTCGCGCTGCTCGATCCAGCCACCACCGTGGCCGTGCTGCCGCTGGGCGCCACCGAGCAGCATGGCCCGCACCTGCCGCTGGGCGTGGACACCGCCATCGCCGACGGCATCGTGCAGGCCACGCTGCCGCTGCTGCCGGCCGGCCTGCCGGTGCTCGTCCTGCCCACGCTGCCGGTCGGCCTGAGCCCCGAGCATGCGCGCTTCGCCGGCACGCTGACGCTGTCGTCCGAGACCGTGCTGCGCCTGTGGAAGGAGATCGGCGCCGGCGTCGCGCGGGCCGGCGTGCGCAAGCTGGTGCTCTTCAATGCGCACGGCGGCCACACGGGCGCGATGGACATCGCGGCGCGCGAACTGCGCGAGGCGCACGACCTGATCGTCTACAGCCTCAGCTGGTTCAACCTGCCGCTGGCGGACGCCGTCGGCCAGCCGCTGGTGCCGGACCGCTTCGACGTGCATGCGGGCGAATTCGAGACGGCGCTCATGCTGGCGCTGGCGCCCGCGCAGGTGCGGCGCGAGGCCATCAGGGACTTTCCGTCCACCTCCCGCGAGCGGGCGCGGGACTACCCGATCCTGGGCAACGGCCGCAGCGCCAAACTCGGCTGGGCCATGCAGGACTACCACCCCGACGGGGCGGCCGGTAATGCCGCCGCGGCCACCGAGGCGCAGGGGCAGGCGCTGCTGGACGCGGCGGCGCGCGGGCTGGCGCAGGCGCTGGCCGAGGTGTCCCGGTTGCCGCTGTCCACCCTGGGCGCCGATCCGCCGCGGCCCTGAGCGTGGTCTCGGGGGCGCGCCACCGCAGTGCGCCGCCTGCCGGGGTGACCGACCTGCGGGGTGATCCTCAGGCCACCGGCACTGCCGGCGCGTCGCCGATCGGAATGGTGCCGTCGCCGCGCTCGTAGGTGCCGATCAGCAGGCCGCTCGCCACCGCGCGCGCCTGGATCGCCGCCACCAGCGCATCGCGGCCGGGCGTCTCGCCCAGCGCCTCGCCCTCGCCCAGCGCATACAGCTGGAAGGCATAACGGTGCGGTCCGTGGCCCGGCGGCGGGTCGGGCGGCAGCCAGGCGGCCTGCAGGTAGGAGTTGCGGCCCGCCTGCAGCCCCATGCCCTCGTGGTCCGGGCTGGGCCAGGCGCCTTCGGCCAGGCTGCCGTCTTCGGGCGGCAGGTCCACGGCGATGGCATGCACCAGCGGATGGGGCGTGGGCGAATCGGCGTCTTCCACGATCAGCACCAGCTCGGCCACGCCCGCGGGCACGCCGGTCCAGGCCAGCGGCGGGGACAGGCCCTCGCCGTCGGCCGTGTAGCGCTGCGGGATGGGCCCGTGGTCGCCGAAGGCCAGGCTGGTCAGCTGCAGCGTGCCGTGGCCCGCGCGCAGGCCGGCGGTGTTGAAGACGATGTCGTCGAGGCCGGCGCGCACGCCCGCCAGCGCCTGACCGATCGCACCAGGAAGTTTCTCGAGCATGGCGCCACATTAAAGGGGTGTGGCCCACACGCATGTAGGACGCGAAGCGACAGCCCGCGCCGGACGCGCGCACCAGAATGAGCGCTCGCCATCCGGCCTGCTCACCGACGCCGTCCTACCGCCTTCATGCACCGCCGCCTCCTCCCTCCGTCCATCGACGCCATCGCGGCGACGCATTGACCATGGAGCGCCGGGTCCTCATCCACGCGCCGGACGCGGCGCATGCACAGGCGCTGCAAGGCGCTGCGTCGGCGCTGGGCATCCAGGCGGTGATGTGCGACTCCCTCGACGACATGGTGCGGCGCATGGCCGAGGCCGCCGCGGCCGCGCTGCTCACCACCGCGTCGCTCGATGCGCTGCCGCACGACGGCCTGCAGCAATGGATGGCGGCGCAGCCCGACTGGTCCGACTTTCCCTTCGTCGTGCTGGCCGACGCCGACGTCCACCGCTCCGAAAAGGCCGCGCTGCTGCGCGGGCTGGGCAACGTCGTCGTGGTGGACCGGCCGGCCGCCGAGGAGACGCTGGCCCGCGCCGTGCACGCCGCCGTGCGCCAGCGCCACCGGCAGTACACCATGCGCCAGCAGATCGCCCAGCTGGAAGCGGCCCGTGCCGAGGTGCAGCGCCTGAACACCGGGCTGGAGGCGCGCATCGCCGAGCGCACGCGCGAACTGGCCGGCGCCAACGACCGGCTCATGGCCGAGATCGGCGAGCGCGAGCGGGCCCAGGCCGCGCTGCTGCAGGCGCAGAAGATGGAGGCCGTCGGCCGGCTGACGGGCGGCATCGCGCACGACTTCAACAACCTGCTGCACGTGGTGCAGATGAACCTGGACCTGCTCGGCCGCGTCTCCAGGGAGGCCAAGGTGCAGGAGATCAGCGCCCGCGCCCGCGGCGCCGTCGCCAAGGGCGCGCGGCTGACCGGCCAGCTGCTGTCCTTCTCGCGCAAGCAGTCGCTGCTGCCGCGGCTGTCGGACGTCAATGCGCTGGTGGAGGGCATGCGCGAGCTGATCGCCGTGTCGCTCGGCTCCGCCGTGCGGCTGGAGATGGCGCTCGACGCCGGCCCCTGCTGGGCCGTGCTGGACGCCAGCCAGCTGGAGATGGCGCTCATCAACCTGGCCGTCAATGCGCGCGAAGCCATGCCTGCCGGCGGCGTGCTCAGCGTCGCCACCGAGCGCTTGCCCCGTCCTGCCTCCGGCGACCTGCCGGCCGGCGACTACGTGCGCGTGCGCGTGCAGGACACGGGCGCCGGCATTCCCGCCGGCCTGCTGCCCCAGGTGTTCGACCCCTTCTTCACCACCAAGCCGCTGGGCACCGGCAGCGGCCTGGGCCTGAGCCAGGTGTACGGCTTCGTGCGCCAGTCCGGCGGCGAGGCGTCCATCGCCAGCGAAGAGGGCCGGGGCACGCGCGTCGACCTGCTCTTTCCCGCCGCCGCGGCGCCGCGCGACGGCGACGTGCCCGCGCCGGCCGAGGCCGAGGTGCAGGCCCTGGCGGCCGGCCGCTCGGTGCTGGTGGTCGAGGACGATGCCGACGTGCGCCGCGTCATCGCCGACAGCCTGGCGCTGCTGGGCTGCCGCGTCACCCAGGCCGCCGACGGCGCGCAGGGCCTGGACGTGCTGGTCCACGAGGCGCGTCCCGACCTGATGGTGGTGGACTACGCGATGCCCGGCATGACCGGCGCCGAATTCATCGTCCAGGCGCGCGAGCGCGTGGGCCCCGTGCCGGTGGTGCTGGCCACCGGCTATGCCGACATGGCGCAGGTGGGGCGCGTGCTGGGCACGCAGTCCATCCTCATCAAGCCCTTCGAGATCTCCGCCCTGGCGGCCTGTGTGGCGCAGGCCCTGGCACCGGCGGGCACGGCGGGCGGCGGTGCCGGCCTGCGGCATTGACCGCCAGCGTGACGCACGGCTGCGGTATACCCCTTTTCTCAACCCTCCTCAGGAGCATCCCATGGGCATCATCTGGACCATCATCATCGGCTTCATCGTCGGCCTGATCGCGCGGGCGCTCAAGCCGGGCAACGATTCCGCCGGCTTCATCGTCACCACGCTGATCGGCATCGTCGGCTCGCTGATCGCCACCTACCTCGGCCAGGCGATGGGCTGGTACGCGGCGGGCCAGCCGGCGGGCTTCATCGCCTCGGTGGTGGGCGCGATCATCCTGCTGTTCATCTGGGGCATGGTCAAAAAGCGGGGCTGAACCCGTGACCGACACCGCATGCGTGGTGATGACCACGGCCGGCACGGAGGAAGAGGCGGAAGACCTCGCCGGCGCGCTGGTGGAGGCGGGCCTGGCGGCCTGCGTGCAGATCCAGCGGGTGCGCAGCGTCTACCGGTGGGAAGGCGAGACCCGGCGCGAGCCCGAGTGGCTGCTGATCTGCAAGACCCGCGCGGGTCGTTTCGAGGCGCTGCAGGCGCTGGTCCACGAGAAGCACAGCTACGCCGTGCCCGAGGTGGTGCAGCTGCCCATCACGGCCGGCGCGCCCGCCTACTTGCGCTGGCTGGCCGAAGCCACGGCCGAGCCGCCGGCGGCGGGTTGACCCGCCGGGTCACGCGTACGTGACCCAGTCCTCGTAGGCGGGGCCGTCCAGGTGCGGCAGCGTGTTGTACGTGACCAGCATGTGCCGCTTGGGCGTGAAGGCGAACTCCGTGACGGCGGTGTTGCGGATGCGCAGGTTCAGCTCGATGGTGGTTTCGGGCGAGGTGCCCAGCACGTGGCCCACCGCCGTCGAGATGGGTCCGCCGCTGCTCACCACCAGCACCCTGGCGCCATGGTGGCGGTCGCGCACGTGGTCGAGCGCGGTGGTCACGCCGGCCAGGAAGTCCACGTAGCTGGGCATGCCGGCCGGCGCTGCCTGGCCGTTCATCCAGGCCGCCAGGCCCTGGCGCAGCAGGCGGAAGTGCGCCTTGTACAGCTCCGGCGTGTCGGCCTTGGGCAGCTTGCCGGGATGGATCGTGGCCACCACCGCTTCGCTGTCGTATTCATTGAGTCCCGGCCACGGCAGCACGTCCTGCGGCGGCAGCTGCATGCCACGGGCGATGCCTTCCCATGTCTCGCGGTGGCGGCGCAGGGTGCCGGTGATCACGGCGTCGAAGCGCATGCCGCGCTCGCGCCAGTACTCGCCCAGCCGCTCGGCCTGCCGGTGGCCCAGTTCGCTGAGGCGGTCGTAGTCGTCGGAGCCGAAAGAGGCCTGGCCGTGGCGCACGAGGTAGAGCGTTCCCATGGCGGGCGATTGTCCGAAGCCGCCCGGCGGCGCTTGTCGCGCGGGGGACGGATCAGACGGGCAACGTCGCCTCGGCGACCGGCGTTGCTCCCTCTCCCCTTGCGGGAGAGGGCTGGGGAGAGGGGGCCGCCCGTCGATCGCGCGGCTGAGCAGGCGCTGCTGCCCCCTCTCCCCCGGCCCCTCTCCCGCGAGGGGAGAGGGGAGCCAAGGTCAGGCTGCCGGCTTTCCGCCGGCCAGCACCTCGGCGAACAACGGCGCATCCACGTTGCCGCCCGTGAGCGCCAGCCCGATGCGCCGGCCCGCCCAGCGCCCGCGCTGCTGCAGCGCCGCCGCCAGCGAGGCGGCGCCGGCGCCCTCGGCCAGGTTGTGGGTGGTGGCGTAGAAGAGGCGCATGGCGGCGGCGACTTCGTCGTCGGTGACGGCCACCAGATCCTCGGCCTCGGCGCGCATCAGCGCCACCGAGTCGGCCACCGGCAGCCGGCAGGCCATGCCGTCGGCAATGCGGGTGGTGGCCGGCGCCTCGACCAGCACGCCGCTGCGCCAGGACTGCAGGCAGGCATCCGCATGGGCCGACACCACGCCCACGATGCGCGTCGCCACGCCGCAATGCGCGCGGGCCGCCGCCGCGCCGGAAAAGCCGGAGCCCAGGCCGATGGGCACGAACAGCACGTCCGGCGCGCCACCCGCCGCCTTCGTCGCCTCGAAGAATTCGACGTAGGCCGTGGTCACGCCGCGCACCAGTTCGCGGTGGAAGGAGGGAATGCGGTGCAGCCCCTGCGCTTCCGCCAGCGCGGCGGCATGGTCGGCGGCGGCCTGGAAGTCGTCGCCGTGCTCGATCAATTCGACGCCCAGCGCCCGCATGGCGGCATTCTTCTCCACCGAGTTGCCGTGCGGAACCACGATGGTGGCCTGCAGGCCGTGCCGGCGCGCCGCGAAGCCGATGGACTGGCCATGGTTGCCGCGCGTGGCGCTGATCACGTGCCGCACCCCGGGCTGGGTGCGGCGCAGCCAGTCGAGGTAGGTGAGCCCGCCGCGCACCTTGAAGGCACCGACGGGCGTGTGGTTCTCGTGCTTGACCCAGGTCTCGCCGCCCAGCGCCTGCTCCAGCAGCGGCCAGCGGTATTGCGGCGTGGGCGGCAGGGCGGCGCGCACGGTGGCGAGGGCGGCGTCGACGTCGTCGGGAGAGAAGCGCATGGTGATGGGTCCAGGATGTGGATGATGAATGCGGCGTTGCGTGGCCCGATCACACCTTCTCAGAGCAGCACCTGGCCCTCGATGCAGTCGGCCACGTCGCCACCGATCCAGATCTGGCCCGCCTCGTCCTGGGTCACGTGCACCCGGCCGTCGCGGTCCAGGCACTGGCCCTGGCCGGCGACGTAGCGCGCCGGCATCAGGCCGTCGGCGATGAGCCATTGCGCCAGGCCGGCGTTGAGGCTGCCGGTGACCGGGTCTTCCTCCACGCCGACGGGCGCGGCAAAGGCGCGCACCTCCAGGTCCACCGACGGCACCGCCGCGGCCGCCGCGCGTCCGCGGGCACCGAAGGCGCGGGCCTCGCGGTTGGCGCGGCCGATGAGCGCGGGCACGCCGGCATCTTCGGCATCGGTGCGCGCGGCGACGCCCACCTTCTGGCCCAGCGCCTTGAGGGCGGCATGGTCGGGCCGCAGGGCCAGCACGGTGTCGGGGCTGTCCAGCAGCAGGCCGAGCCAGACAGGGCCGTTGTCGAGGCACTGCGCCGCCTCGATCTGCGCCGCCTTCAGGCCCATGGCCGCCGCCACCTTGGACAGCAGCATGGGGCTGGGCGCGCTGCGCTTCAGGGGCGGTGCGGCGAAGGCCAGGCGCGTGCCCTCGGGGCGGATCGGCACCAGGCCGACGGCGCATTGCTGCACGATGCGCTGCGCGTCGCGCGGCCGGCCGCCGTGGGCCAGCCAGGCGCGGCAGGTGCCCAGCGTGGGATGGCCGGCGAAGGGCAGCTCGCCGCCGGGCGTGAAGATGCGCACCCGGTAGTCCGCGCCGCCGGCCGCGCCCTCGGCGGTGGGCGGCAGCACGAAGGTGGTCTCGGACAGGTTGGTCCAGCGCGCGAAGCGCTGCATGGTCTCGTCGTCCAGGTCCTGGCCGTCCAGCACCACGGCGACCGGGTTGCCGCGGGTGGGCGTGTCGGTGAAGACGTCGGGCTGGCGGAAGGGGCGGGTTCTCATGGCAGGGCTCGGGAAACGGGGAGAAGGAAAGAAAGCGGTCTGGGGACGGGCGGTGGCGCGGGCGGTCCGATCGGCGGGGCAGGGCGCGGATCAGGCCAGCGCCAGGTCGAGCACCCCGCGCGCGGCGGGCCGGGCGCGCAGCGTGTCGAACCAGCGCTCCACGTTCGGCCAGGCCGGGCGGCGGTAGTCGGCGGGCGGCAGGCCGAACCAGCGGTGCACCTCGCAGGCCACCGGAATGTCGGCCATGGTGAAGTGCTCGCCGGTCATGAAGGCGCGGCCGGCCAGGTGAGCGTCGAGCAGCGCCATCAGCGGCTCGGTGGCGGCGATGGAGGCCGCGACGGCCTGCATGTCGCGCTCGGCGGCTGGCGTGCGCACCAGCTGCACGAAGGCGTCGCGGCCGGCGGGATTGAGCGTGGTCTGCTGCCAGTCCATCCAGCGCTCGGCGTCGAAGCGCGGCTCCAGCGGCTCGGGGTACAGCCGGCCGTGCGAATGGCGGGCGCAGAGGTAGCGCACGATGACGTTGCTCTCCCACAGCACGAAGGGCGTGTCGCCCAGGCTGTACTGCAGCAGCGGCACCAGCGCGTTCGGGTTCATCGCCAGGTAGTCGGGCGTGTGCACCAGGCCGTGGGCGCCGCCGGCCTCGGTGCGCTGGAAGTCCAGGCCGAGTTCCTGCGCGCACCACACCACCTTGCGCACGTTGATCGAGCTGATGCGGCCCCAGAGGTTGAGCATGGATCGGGTTCCTTGTCGAAGCGGGTCAGGCCGCCATCATGCGGGCGGCGCCGCGCACGCGGACCGATTCGCCCGCGGTGGGGCCGATGTCCGCCTGCAGGCGGCAGAGCACGCCCATGTCCTCGCCCTGCGTGATCGCGATGCTGCCGCCGTGGGGCCAGCCCCGGTCGCGCAGGTAGCCGCCCAGCGCGGCGGCGGCGGCGCCGGTGGCCGGGTCTTCGTAGACGCCGCCACCCGCGAAGGGATTGCGCACATGGAAACGCTGGGGCGTTTCCGCATGGGCCAGCACGATCGTCGCCAAGCCCGCGCGCTGCATCAACTCGCGCCCGGCCTCGAAGTCGTAGCGCATGGCGCTCAGCCGGGTGCGGTCGCGCAGGGCCAGCAGGAAGTGGTCGGCGCCGCCATGGATCCGCGCGGGCGGCAGGCGCGGGTCCAGGTCGGCCTCCGCCAGGCCGAAGAGCGCGAGGGCCTCGGCCGTCGAGGCCGCGTCGAGGGCCTGGCTGCGCGTGGGCGGCGACTGCAGGGCCGCCTGCATGAGGCCGTCCGCGGCCTGGGGATCGCGGCGTCCTTCCACCGTGATCCGCGCGGCATTGAGCACCAGGGCGAAAGTCCCGTCGCCGTGCTGCCGCGCCAGCGCGGCGCCCAGGGCGATGGTGGCGTGACCGCAGAAGGGCACCTCGGCGGCGGGCGAGAAGTAGCGCACCCGCCAGGCGCCATCCGCCACCGGTGCGGCGAACACGGTTTCGGAATAGCCGAGCGTGGCGGCGAGCTGCTGCATCTGCCCGTCGTCGGGCAGGCACTCGCCGATGACGACGCCGGCCGGATTGCCGCCGTGCGGGCCGTCGGAGAAGGCGGCGATGTGCTGGACGTCCATGGTGTCTGGCGCTTGGAGGCGGGTTGAGGAAATGCGCTCAGGCCACGGCGGGCCGTGCCGCCGGCAGCGCGCGTACGGCTGGCAGGAACCGGTCCGGCGTGGTGGCGGCGCGCATGGTCCGGCGTGGGGCGATCAGGCCGGCGTCGTGGCCGCCGGCAGGTAGGGCGCGACGGCGGCCAGGGCGCGGGCCACGTAGTCGTCCTTTTCGCCGACGGGCGCGACGTAGTGCAGCGCGTCGCGGGCGGCGGCGATGCCTTCGCTGCGCGCGATCAGCCAGGCGGCCAGGTAGGGCGAGGCCAGGCAGCCGCCGGCCGTGGCCACGTTGCCGTCGGCAAAGAAGGGCTGGTCGAGCACGCGCACGCCGGCTTCCTGCACCCAGGGTTTGGTCGTGAGGTCGGTGCAGGCGGGCACCGTGCCCAGCAGGCCCAGGCGCGCCAGCACCAGCGTGCCGGAGCACTGGGCGCCGATGAGCTGGCGCGCGGGGTCGAGCGCGAGCCGCGCCATCAGCGCCGCATCGGCCACCACCTCGCGCGTGCGGATGCCGCTGCCCACCAGCACGGCGTCGGCCTGGGCGGCGTCTTCGAGCGTGGCGGTGGCCTCGAGCGTGACGCCGTTCATCGAGGTGACGCGCGCGGTGGGTGCTGCCAGCGTCACGCGCCAGCCGGGGCGCTTGATGCGGTTCAGCACGCCCAGGGCGATCAGCGAATCGAGTTCGTTGAAGCCGTCGAAGGTGAGGATGGCGGTGTGCATGGCGGTGCTCGGTCGATGGCGCTCAGGCGGCCGCGGCCAGCTGCTGCTGCTGCATCCGTGCCGCGGCGCGGTGGGCCAGCGCCTCGCGCACCGTCTCCGCCAGGGCGGCGATGGCGGTGGCGATCTGCGGCTCGGTGGCGGTCACGAAGGACAGGCGCAGCGTGCGCGCATCGGGCTCGCCGGCATAGAAGGGCGCGCCGGGCACGAAGGCCACGTGGCGCTCCACGGCGCGGGCCAGCAGCGCCGTCGCGTCGATGCCCTCGGGCATGCGCAGCCACAGGAACATGCCGCCCTTGGGCACGTTGAATTCGACGTCCAGGCCCCGCATCTCGCGCCGCAGCGCGCCCACCATCGCATCGCGCTGGGCCTTGTAGAGCGCGCGGATCTGCGGCACGTGCCGGTCCAGGAAGCCGTCCCGCATCACCGTGCTCACCATGCGCTGGGTGAAGATGGGGGTGTGCAGGTCCACCGCCTGCTTGGCCTGCAGCAGCTTGGGGTACAGCGCCTTGGGCGCCACCAGGAAGCCCAGGCGCAGGCCAGGCGCCAGCACCTTGGAGAAGGAGCCCAGGTAGATGCAGCCCTCGGGGTTGCGCGCCGTCAGCGGCAGGGGCGGGGCCTCGTCGAACCACAGCTCGCCGTAGGGGTTGTCCTCGACGATGGGCAGGCCCGCGGCCTGGGCGGCGGCCGAGACGGCGGCGCGGCGCGCCTCGCTCATGGTGCGGCCGGTGGGGTTCTGGAAGTTGGGGAGCAGGTAGATGAAGCGTGCGTCCGCGGCTTTGGCGCTCAGGTCCTCGGGCAGCACGCCTTCGGCATCGCTGGCCACGCTCACGGCCTGCGGCTCCATGGGACTGAAGGCCTGCAGCGCACCGAGATAGGTGGGGGTCTCCACCAGCACCTTGGCTTGCGGGTCGATCAGCACCTTGGCGATCAGGTCCAGGCCCTGCTGCGAGCCGGTGGTGATCAGCACTTGGTCGGGGTTCACCTCCCAGGGCAGCATGTCGGCCACAGCCTGGCGCAGCGGCGCGTAGCCCTCGCTCGCGGCGTACTGCAGCGCGGCCTGGCCGTCGGTGGCCAGCACCTCGGCGCAGGCGGCGGCGAATGCCGTCACCGGGAAGGTTTGAGGCGAAGGCAGGCCGCCGGCCAGGCTGATCACGTCGGGCCGCTCGGTCACCTTGAGGATCTCGCGGATGGCGGAGGGGTTCATCTTCTCGGCGCGGGCGGCGAGTTTCCAGGGGGTAGTCATGGGTGGCTCCTTGTCGGTCGAATTTCGGCGCGGGGGCGTCGGGCCCGGGCGGCGGCGTGGGGGGCAGTGTCGATGAACGGCGCGCGCGGCGGAGGCGGGCGGGCGTCGTGGCAGAACGTGGCGGGGCGCAGGGGCATGGCGCGGCACTCAGTGCGTGGCCGATTTGACCGGTGGGGCGGGCTGCGACAGCCGCTTGCCCAGCAGCACCGTCGCCACCACGGCGAGGGCGAAGCCCAGCGTCATGGCGTCGATGCGCTCGCCCAGGATGGGCACCGCCGCCAGGATGGAGAAGAAGGGCTGGAGCAGTTGCGCCTGGCTCACGCGCAGCGCACCGCCCAGGGCCAGGCCGCGGTACCAGGCGAAGAAGCCGGCCCACATCGAGAACACGCCCAGGTACACCAGCCCACCCCAGGCGACCGGCGCCACCGGGGCAGTCGGCCACAGCACGAAGGTGGCCGGCAGCGTGACCGGCAGGGCCAGCACGCAGACCCAGCAGATCACCCGTTCCGCCCCCAGGGCCGGCGTGACCTGCGCGCCATAGATGTAGCCGGCCGAGGCGGCCACCACGCCGCCCACCAGCAGCAGGTCGGCCGGGTCCAGGCCGAAGCCGCCCTGCGGCGAGGCGCGCAGCAGCGAGAAGACGATCACCAGCGCGCTGCCCGCCACCGCGCACAGCCAGAAGCCCCAGTGCGCCCGCTGGCGCAGCACCAGCGCCGCGATCACGGCCGTCACCAGCGGCAGCAGCGCCGTGACCACGGCCGCATGCCCAGCCGTGACCGTGCGCAGGGCCAGCGCCAGCAGCAGCGGATAGCCCAGGGCATTGCCCAGCGTGGCCAAGGCCAGCGGCCGCCAGTGCCGGCGCTGCGGCAGCGGCGAACGCGTGACCAGCAGGAAGGCCGCCGACAGCAGCCCCGCCAGCGCGGCGCGGCCCAGGGTCACGAACCAGGGCGAGAGCTGCGGCGCCTCGGCCGTGCCGGTGGCCAGGCGCGTGGCCGGCAGCGTGATGCCGAACACCGCCACGCCGAGGATGCCCAGCCAGAGGCCCAGGCGCTGGTTGCGGGCGTGCTGATCGGTGGAGGGCGTGCTCATGCCTTCAGCATCCACGCCGCGGTCAGCACCAGCAGCGCCGCCATGGCGCGGTTGAACATCAGCAGCCGTCGCCCCTGCGCCAGCCAGCCGCGCAGCAGCGCGCCGGCAGCCGCATAGGCCAGGTTGCTCGCGAGCGCGAAGAGGATCATCACGCCCGTCACGATGCCGGTGCGCAGCAGCGGCTGCGCCTGGCCGCTCACCCAGCCGGCCACGATGGCCAGGGCGAGCAGCCAAGCCTTGATGTTGACGAACTGCAGGCCCACGCCCTGCCAGAAGCCCACGCGCAACTGCGCGGCCGAGGCCTGCGCCATCCGGTCCGCGCCCCACAGGCGCCAGGCCATCCACAGCAGGTAGGCGATGCCCGCGGCCTTGACGGCCACGCGCACCGTGGGCGCCGCGGTCACCAGTGCGCCGAGGCCGGCCGCCGTCAGCACCAGCAGCAGGCTCCAGCCGACCGGCACCGCGACCACGAAGCGCATCGCCCGGCGCAGGCCGCCATTGGCCGCCAGCGTGGTCGAGAGCGTGGTGTTGGGGCCCGGCGAAAAGCTCATCGCCGAGGCCAGCACCAGCAGCGCGGTGAATTCTTGCCAGGTCATGGATGCCCACTCTACACTTTGACGCCAGTACAGAAGCAGTACAGTTTCGCGAACAAACAGGCCCATCTGTATCGGTGGCCGCACCAGCACACATGCTCACCCGCACCCACAGCCAGACCCTCACCGAGCAGCTGGCCGCGCTGTTCAGCGAGCGCATCCGCAACCGCCTGCTGGCGCCCGGCGCGCGCCTGCCCTCAGTGCGCGAATGCGCGCGCCAGCACAGCGTGAGCCCGCACACGGTGGTCGCCGCCTACGACCAGCTGCTGGCGCAGGGCCTGGTGGAGGCGCGCCGCCAGCGCGGCTTCTTCGTGCGGCAGGCCGAGGCCGCCGACCGCGCCGAGCCCGCCGCCCGCGGCGCGGCACCGGCCGCCCCGGTCGCCACCGTGCTGGCCGCGGCACCGGCCGCGCCGGCCGATGCCAGCACCCTCATCCGCGGCATGTTCCACCGCCAGAGCGACAAGCCGCAGCCCGGCATGGGCGTGCTGCCGCCCGACTGGCTGGACAGCAGCTTCATGCCCGCTGCCGTGCGCCGGGTGACCGGCCCGGCCGCGCTGCGCGAGTTCTCGCTGCAGTACGGCGACCCGGCCGGCGACGCGAGCCTGCGCGCCAGCCTGGCGCAGAAGCTGGCCGGCCTGCAGCTGCCGGTGACGCCGGCGCAGATCGTCACCACCGTCGGCGCCACGCATGCGCTGGACATCGTCAGCCGCACCCTGCTGCGCGCCGGCGATCCGGTGATGGTGGAGGAGCCCGGCTGGGCCGTCGAGTTCGCGCGGCTCGAAGCCCTGGGCATGCGCGTGCTGCCGGTGCCGCGCCGCGCCGACGGGCCTGACCTGGCCGTGATGCAGCGCTACTGCGAGGCCCATGCGCCCAAGCTCTTCGTCAGCGTCAGCGTGCTGCACAACCCCACCGGCCACTGCCTGTCGCCCGGCAGCGCGCACCGCGTGCTGCAACTGGCGGCGCAGCACGACTTCCACATCGTCGAGGACGACACCTACGGCCACCTCGCGCCCGAGCATGCGACCCGGCTGGCCGTGCTCGACGGCCTGCAGCGCGTGATCTACGTGAGCGGCTTCGCCAAGGTGCTGGCGCCCAACTGGCGTATCGGCTTTCTGGCGGCCGCGCCGCCGCTGGTGGAGCGGCTGCTGGAGACCAAGCTGCTCGCCACGCTCACCACGCCGGCCCTGTTCGAGCGGGCGCTGGCCTGGTGCATCGACCAGGGCCAACTGCGCCGCCACGTGGAGCGCATCCGGCTGCGGCTGGATGGCGCGCGTGGCCGCGCCGTCAAGCTGGCGCTGGCCCATGGCTGCACGCTGGCCTCGGAGCCGGCAGGCCTGTTCGGCTGGCTGGACACGGGCGTGGACACCGACACGCTCACCCAGCGCATGCTGGACCAGGGCTACCTGCTCGCCCCTGGCTCGCTGTTCCATGCGCGGCGGCAGCCCACCACGCTGATGCGCATCAATTTCGCCACCGCGCAGGACGCCGGCTTCTGGAAGGCCTTCGGCCGCACGCGGGATGCGATGCGGTAATCAGTCCTCGGCGCTGGCGCTCCAGAAAGCCTGGTGCACACCGGGCAGCGCCTCGATGGCGTGCGTGACCCGGTCCAGCTCGTCCGCATCCACCGCCGTCGCATAGAGCACCGCCTCGATCTCCGCATCGCCCTGGCCGAAGGGATGCTGGTCGATCTCGCGCACCGGGTAGCTGGCGGCGGCCAGGCGCTCCACCAGTTCCTCGCGCATCTGCGCCTGCACCGGGCGGGCGCAGATCACGTAGACCGAATACGCGGCCTCGGTGATCTCCTCCACCACCGGCTGGCGGTTGATGCGATTGACCACCGGCCGCAGCAGCGTGTTGCTGGCCAGCACGAACAGGGCCGCGACGATGGCCTCGCCCAGCAGGTCGGCGCCCGCGCAGGCCCCCACCGCCGCCGAGCCCCAAAGCGTGGCCGCCGTGTTGAGCCCGCTGATGTTGGCGCCTTCCTTCATGATCGCGCCCGCGCCCAGGAAGCCGATGCCCGAGACCACGTAGGCGACCACGTGCACCGCGCCTTCGCTGCCGTGCAGCCGGTTGGCCATGTCCACGAACACCGCGGCGCCCACCGCCACCAGCGTGTTGGTGCGCAGGCCGGCGGTGCGCTGGCGGATCTGCCGCTCCAGCCCGATCATGCCGCCCAGCAGGAAAGCCGAGCCGATGCTCACGAGCGTGTCGAGCAGCGAAGGAAGGTTGAAGTTCTGGATGGCTTGCATGGGCGCGGCGGGGCGGTGGGCGCGCATGATGCCCGAAGCACGTGACGCCGGCCCGGGCGCTTGCCCGGCGCCGGATCCTGCTCAGGCCTTGCCGGACAGCACCATCTGTCGGATCGCCCGGCCCACCGACTCCAGCACCGGCCCGGCCTGCTTCTGCTCGTCCAGGTCGGCCGTGCAGGCCACGATCACCAGCGCCTTCTGCAGGTCGTCCGGGTTCAGCACGCCGGCATGGCAGGCGCGGCGGTGCTGGGTGCCCGTCTTGTGGATGAAGGGCATGTCGCGTGGCAGGCCGGCCTGCAGCCGATAGCCCGTGTAGATGTCGCGCTTCATCGCCTTGTAGAGCACGGTGCGCGGCTCGCCCTCGGGCAGCAGCTGGCCGCGCACCAGCCGCTCCAGCATGCCGCCGTAGGCCTGCAGCGTCGCGGTGTTGAGGTTGCGGCGGTAGTAGCGGTCGTAGGCGTCGTCCATGCTGGCGGTGGCGAGCTGGTCGCGCGGCACGTCCACCGCGCGGCGGATCGCCTCCACCCGCGCCGGCCCGTTGCGCGCCGAGGCGATGCGCACCAGCGTGCGGGTGTCCAGCTCGCGTGCTTTCGGATGCACCTCGGCGTACACGTCGCGCCGCACCTGCGCGAAGGTGGTGAGCGTGACGTTGGGCGTGCCCATGGCCTGGCGCGTGCCGTCGTTCAGCGCGTCCTCGCCCACCGAGCGGATCAGCATGTTCGCGGCCGTGTTGTCGCTCTCCAGCAGCATGCGTTCGACGAGGGTGCGCACGCTGTAGCGGGTGCCGGTGTCGTTCCAGACGATGTTGCCGACGTCGATGCGGTCACCGTCCTGCAGCGCCATCTCGTCGCCCAGGCCCGCCTTGCCGACCTGCACCTGCCGCAGCACGGCCAGCGCCACGGGCACCTTGGCCATGGAGGCCAGGTACCAGGCCTGCTCGGTGCCATGGTTCATGGTGCTGCCGTCCGACAGGCGCTTGACGTACACGCCCAGGCGGCCGGGCGTCTGCTGGTCGATGCGCGCGATGCGCTCGGCCAGCTGGCGGGACCAGGCGGCGTCGTCAGCGGCCTCAGCGCGCCAGCTGGGCAGCAGCAGCGCCGTGGCGATCGTCAGGCAGGAAAGCAGGGCAGGTCGGCGCATCGTTGAGTCCTTGCGTGAGCAGGCCGGATCGGCACAGGGCGGCGGCCGTCTGCTGCAGCAGATGCTCGGCACGTGGAAGGGTGGGCGCGTCGCGCACGCAGGCCACCAGCACCACGGGGTGCTGGGCGTCGGTGCCCGGCATGCGCACCAGGCCGGCGTCGCAGATGCGGCGGCGCTGGGTGCCGGTCTTGTGGGCGAAGCGGGCCTGCGGCGGCAGGCCGGCGCGCAGGCGCTGCGGGCCGGTGGCCACGTCCTCCATCAGTTTCAGCAGCGTCTGCATGCTGTCGGGATGCAGCGCCTTGCCCTGGACCAGGGCGGTGAGGATGCCGGCATAGGCGTCGAGCCGGCCGCTGTTGAGGCCCTCGGCGTAGTAGGCGTCGTAGGCGCCGTCGAGCGACCGGGCCTTGATCTCGCCGGGCGGCAGGTGCAGCAGCTCGGCCAGGCGGCGCCGGCGCTCGGCGTCGCTGCCGGCGCGCTGCAGCAGCACCAGGTCGTGGCCCGACAGGTGGCTGGCCTGCGGCGTGAGCTGGCCGTAGACCTGCCGCCGCACCTCGGCCAGTGTGGTGATGCGGCCGATGCCCTGCGGTGCCAGCGCCTTCACGACGCCGTTGACGGCCTGCAGGCCGACCAGGTTCATCAGCATGTCGGTGGCGGTGTTGTCGCTGTAGATGATCATCTGGCCCATCAGCCAGCGCACCGTGAGCGCGGAGCCGACGGGCTGGCGCAGCGTGGCGCCGGCGCCGTCCACCTTGTCGGCGGCGCGCAGGGTGAGGGGTGTGTCGAGCGTGATGTCGCTGCGCTCCACCGCCTGCAGCACGGCGATGGCGACCGGCACCTTGACCATCGAGGCCAGGTACCAGCGCTCCTCCGCCCGGTGGCCGAAGGACTGGCCGCTGGCGAGGTCCAGCACGTACACGCCGACCTCGGTGCGCTGCAGGGCTTCGAGCTGCTGCATGGCGGTGGCCATGCGCTCGCGCCAGTCGGTGGCGGCGACGGGAGCCTGGGTGAGGCCCGGCACGGTCACGGGTGCCGTGGCCGCGGGCGTGCCCGGCACCGTGACGGGCGCGGGGGCCAACGGATGGGTCTGGGCGAAGGCGGGACTGGCCGCGACGGGCAGCAGTGCGCAGACGAGGGGAGCGGCGGTGCGGCGCAGTCGAAGAAGGGCGGAAGGTCGCATCGGGTCGTCGGTTCAGTTCGATTCGGTGGGGGTCGGACTGGATCGGGTCGGGCGGCGCGGCGAAGGTTCCGCCGCCGTCACAGCATGTCGTCGGGCGCGAAGGGGCCGATGAGCCACAGCAGCGCACGCAGGCTGGCGCGGGTGTCGGGCTCGTGGTGTGCGTCCTGCAGACCGCTGCCGGCCGGCGCGCGCCACACCAGCGCGCCATTGGCGGCCGGGTCGCGCTCCACCTTCCAGGCGCCCTGGCGCAGGCTCTTGTCCACGATGGCGGTCGCCTCGGCGGAGAGTTCGGTGCTGCGGATCAGCAGCGCGATCTCGGTGTTCTGCTTCTGCGAGCGCAGGTCCAGGTTCATCGAGCCGATGGCCAGCAGCCGCCCGTCGCGCACGATGAACTTGGAATGCAGCATGGCCTTGGACTCGCCCATGCCGCCGGTCAGGCTGCCGCTGCTGCCGGCGCCCAGGGCGCTACGCAGGCCGGCCTCGTCGGCCCGCATCTCGTACAGCTCGATGCCCATGTCGAGCAGGTCGGTGCGGTGCCGCGCATAGCCCACGTGCGCCACCGGCGCGTCGTTGGAGGCGAGCGAATTGGTCAGCACGCGGATCCGCACGCCGCGCTGGCGCGCCTGCGCCAGCGCGCCGCGGATCTGCGCGCCGGGCACGAAATATGGCGACACGATCACCAGGTCCTGCCGGGTCTGGGCGATGAGCGGCAACAGGCCCTCGACCACCGTCTCGCCCGCCGGCATCTCGCCGCGCGGGGCATCGGGCTTGGCCGGGGCCGCTTCGGCCTTCGCCTGGTCGTCGGCCGCGATCTTGGCGGGCTGGTCCACCAGCAGGGTGGCCGGCGCGCGCACGAAGCGCTGGGCCGCCAGGTCCATGGGCTGCTCGTCCCAGCCGGGGCGCTCGGCGGCGCGGCGGTCGCCGAAGGCGGCGGCGCTGGCGGCGTCGGGCCGCGGCTCGCCATCGGGCGGCGAAGGCTTGGCAGCGCCGTCGCCGCCTTGGCCCGAACGGCGGCTTTCGGCGGCCTTGTCGCGGATGCGGTCCATCTCCTCCCGGCTGACCAGCGACGCGACGGGGTAGGCCCGCTTGTCGTTCCAGTACTGGTCGAAGCTCTTGGACATCTCCCGCACGATCGGGCCCACGGCCAGCACGTCCAGGTCAACGAAGTTGCCGGCATCGCCGCCCAGGCCGAAGTAGGCATCGCCCAGGTTGCGCCCGCCGGTGATGCCCATGGCGTTGTCGGCGATGAACAGCTTGTTGTGCATGCGCTGCTGGATACGGCCGGCATCGCCCAGCGAGACCAGGATGCGCCCGATGGACGAGGCGCGCGCACCGGCCAGCGGATTGAACAGGCGGATCTGCACATTGGGCGTGTCCGCCAGGCCCAGCACCAGGGCATTGCGGCCGGCGCTGTGGAAGTCGTCGATCAGGATGCGCACCCGCACGCCCCGCTGCGCCGCCGACTGCACGGCCCGCATCAGGCGGCCGGTGCTGGCGTCGGCATGGATGGCGTAGTACTGCAGATCCAGCGTGCGGCGGGCCTGTTCGGCCAGCGCGAGACGGCTGCCGTAGGCGGATTGCGGGCCGTCGAGCAGCAGGAAGCCCGAACTGGCGCCGCGGGTCGCTTGGCCGTCGGCCGTCGCACCGGACGCTGCCTGCGCGATGCGCGCCAGCGGGCTGTCTGCGGGCGGCGGCAGGGCCTGGGAGACGGGCCGGTCCACGTTCTCAGGCAAGCTGGCGCAGCCGCCCACCGCCGTGCCGAAGGCGACGAGGGCGGCGACGGCCACCGCCGCGATGCCCAGGCGCATGTGGCGCGAAGACTGGGTCGATGAGAACGTCATGGGCGAGAAGGGGCGGCAGACATGGAGGCTGCGGTATAGCCCCCGGTGACGAGCCGCCGTGTCGGACAACCGGGCGCTTGGTGCGCCGGAAGGCGTCCTTTTCTTGCCCGCCCGGAAAGGCACAGCGGGTTGCTGGGGGCGGGGCCGAGCAGCCCCCTGGTTCGCCGGCTTCCGGCCGAGCGACCCGTTCGCCCTGAGCTGGTCGAAGGGCTCGTCAACCGGGCACCCGGGACGTCGCTGGGGCAAATCGGTCCATGATGACCTGAACGGCCTCGGCCTTCCGCCCGCAGGCCCTCAGCGGGCTTCGAGCACTTCCCAGCGCTCCAGTGCCTCGAGCAGTTCCTCCTCGATCTGCGCGAAACGCTGCGCCATCTGCGCGGCGCGGGCCGGGTCGCTGCCATAGATGGCGCCACCGCCGCGCTCCAGGTCGGCCTGCAGCGTCTTCTGCTCCGCCTCCAGCGCGGCGATGCGCGCGGGCAGGGCGTCGAGTTCGCGCTGGTCCTTGTAGCTGAGCTTGCGCCGTGCCGTGGCGCTGCCCTCGGCGGTCGCGGTGGGCGCCGGGGGCTGGCCGGCGCTTGCGCTCCCAGCCGGCGAGGGTGAAGCGGCCGAGGCCGAGGATGAAGCCGCCGCGATCTCGCGCGCCCGCCGCGACTGGATCAGCCAGTCCTGCACGCCGCCCTCGTACTCGCGCCAGCGGCCGTCGCCTTCGGCCGCGATGGTGCTGGTCACCACGTTGTCCAGGAAGGCGCGGTCGTGGCTCACCAGGAAGACGGTGCCCTCGTACTCCTGCAGCAGTTCTTCCAGCAGTTCGAGCGTGTCGATGTCCAGGTCGTTGGTCGGCTCGTCCAGCACCAGCACGTTGGCCGGCCGCGCGAACAGGCGCGCCAGCAACAGCCGGTTGCGCTCGCCGCCGCTGAGCGAACGCACGGGCGACTGCGAGCGGGCCGGCGAAAAGAGGAAGTCCGACAGGTAGCTCTTGACGTGCTTGCGCTGCTTGCCGATCTCGATCCATTCGCTGCCGGGGCTGATGAAGTCCTCCAGCGTGGCGTCCAGGTCCAGCGCGTCGCGCATCTGGTCGAAGTAGGCGATCTCCAGGTTGGCGCCCTGGCGCACGCGGCCGGCGTCCGGCGCGATTTCGCCCAGGATCAGCTTCAGCAGCGTGGTCTTGCCCGCGCCGTTGGGGCCGATCAGTCCCACCTTGTCGCCGCGCAGGATGGTGCCCGAGAAGCCGCGCACCACGTCTCGTTCGGCGTAGCGCTTGGTCACGTCCGTGAGCTCGGCCACGATCTTGCCGCTGGGCAGGCCGCTGGCCACGTCCATCTTCACGCGTCCCAGCGCCTCGCGCCGGCTGGCGCGGCGGCCGCGCAGCACTTCCAGCCGGCCTATGCGGCTCTGGCTGCGGGTACGGCGGGCCTCGACGCCCTTGCGGATCCACACCTCTTCCTGCGCGAGCAGCTTGTCGGCCTTGGCGTTGATGACGGCCTCCTGCGCGAGCTGCTCTTCCTTCTGCACCTGGTAGCGCGCGAAGTTGCCTGGGTAGCTGCGCAACTGGCCGCGGTCCAGCTCGACGATGCGCGTGGCCACCGCATCGAGGAAGGCGCGGTCGTGGGTGATCGTGACCACGCTGCCCTTGAAGGCGATCAGCAGCTGCTCCAGCCATTCGATGGCTTCGAGGTCCAGGTGGTTGGTCGGCTCGTCGAGCAGCAGCACGTCGGGCGCCGCCACCAGTGCCTGCGCCAGCGCGACCCGCTTGCGCATGCCGCCGGACAGCGCGCCGATGCGCGCCTCGGGCGCCAGGTGCAGCCGGTGCAGCGTCTCGTCGACGCGCTGCTCCCAGTTCCAGCCGTCGTGCGCCTCGATCTGGGACTGCAGCGCATCCAGGTCCGCGCCCTCGCCGCCAGCCAGATAGCGGGCGCGCAGCGCGATGACGCCCGCGAGGCCGTGGCTCACCGCCTCGAACACGCGGTGGCCCGCGTCCAGCGCCGGTTCCTGCGCCACATAGGCCACGCGCAGCCCCTGCTGGACCTGCATGGTCCCGTCGTCCGTCTTCTCCAGCCCGCCAAGGATCTTGAGCAGCGAGGACTTGCCCGCCCCATTGCGGCCGATGAGGCCCACACGCTCCTGCGACTGGAGGGAGAAGTCCGCGTGGTCGAGCAGCGGCACATGGCCGTAGGCCAGTTGTGCGTCTAGTAAGGTGATGAGTGCCATTGGCGGCGGATTATCGAAGGCGCCTCCCCAGCCTCGATCGATTTTTCGAGCCGACCCCTTGTGCAGCCTCGAAAACGTCCCCTATACTAACGGGCTGCCTTCAACACGGCGCCGCAATTGCAAGCGATTGCATGGGCGACAAGTCGAATAGAAAGCGGCCCTTCGGAATGACAGCAGGTTTTAAAAAGAACTTGCAGCTCTTCAAAAAAGCGTGTCATAATCGAGGGCTCGACGCAAAGCAGCCGACTGGTT
This sequence comes from Pseudacidovorax intermedius, assembly GCF_001476815.1. Classification (GTDB taxonomy): domain Bacteria; phylum Pseudomonadota; class Gammaproteobacteria; order Burkholderiales; family Burkholderiaceae_C; genus Xenophilus; species Xenophilus intermedius_A. The sequence continues at coordinate 24,688 of NZ_LDSL01000110.1, forward strand.
GTTGCGAGTCGAAGGGTTGATGAGGTGGCTGGTTCTGCTGGCTGCCTCGAAAGACCCGAAAGGTTGACAGGTCTTTTAAAACACTGTCATAATCGAGGGCTTCGCTGATCGCAGTGAAGACTACAGAAGAAGGTGCTTCGGCGCTGAATTCTGGTGAACGTTAACAATATACAGCCGATAAGCGTGGGCGTTTGATGAGGGAGTCGAGTTCTTCGGAACTTGAGCTTATAGCTCATTCAAACGCTCATGG
>NZ_LDSL01000111.1 GCF_001476815.1 Pseudacidovorax intermedius
CGGCGCCCAGGGCCTGCCGCGCGGTGCCCGCGTGCGGCTGCGGCTGGGCGACATCGACGAGATCGCGCTGGCCGTCAGCGGCAGCGTGATCGAGCGCCTGGATGCCGAGGCCGCGCCCGCCGCCGACGAAGCGGACGAGGAAGAGCCCACGGCCGGCGCGCTGACCATCGCCGTCGACGTCAACGACGCCGAGCCCGAGGCCGCCGCGTCCGCCAGCCCCGCCGCCTGAACGCGCCGCGACACCGCACGACCGCCATGCGCCTGGCCGACCTGACTCCGCTGCAGATGGCGCTGGGCGCCTCGCTGCTGGTGCACGCGGTGCTGCTGGGCGTGCGCTTCGCCGACCCGGCCGCCTTCGACCGGGTGCTGCAGGAATCGCCGCTGGAAATCATTCTCGTCAATGCGCGCACGCCGCAGACCGACCTGCCGCCCAAGCCCGCCGCCCTGGCGCAGGCCACGCTGGCCGGCGGCGGCGACCTGGACCGTGGCCGCGCCACCAGCCCGCTGCCGCCCTCGGCCTTCCGCGCCGTCGGCGATTCGGCCGACGAGGCCCAGCGCCGCATCGATGCCCTGCAGGAGCAGCAGCAGATGCTGCTGGCGCGGGTGCGCAAGCAGCTGGCCTCGCTGCCCGCGCCGGACCCCACGCACACCGGCCAGACCGCCGACAGCCAGGCCCAGGAAGAGCGCCGCCGCCAGCTGCTGGACCTGCTCGCCGAGATCGAGCGGCGCGTCAACGAAGAAAACGCCCGGCCCAAGCGCCGCTACATCAGCCCCTCCACGCGCGAAGTGGCCTATGCCGGCTACGTCGACGCCCTGCGCCGGCGCATCGAGGCGCGCGGCACCGAGAACTTTCCCGAAGCCCGCGGCCAGAAGCTCTACGGCCAGCTCACGCTGCTGATCACCGTCAACCACGACGGGCGGCTGCTGGCCACCGAGCTGGTCGAGAGCTCGGGCAATGCCGACCTCGACCGCCGTGCCCAGGCCATCGTGCGCAGCCTGGGCAACTTCGGCCCCTTCACCGACGCCATGCGCCGCCAGGCCGACCAGATCGTGCTGCCCTCGCGCTTCCGCTTCACGCGGGACGAGACGCTGGAGACCCAGATGTCCACGGCCACGCCGCCGTGAGCCGTCTGCCTTCGCCGTGAGCGGCCTGCGCCCCGTCCCCTCCTTCCTCGACCGCTTCAGATTCCCATGGACCGCTACTGCGTGATGGGCAACCCGGTGGCGCACAGCCGCTCGCCGTGGATCCACGCCCGCTTCGCCGAACTCACCGGCCAGACCCTCGATTACGGCCGCCGCCTGGTCGCGCCCGGCGGCTTCGTGCAGGCCGTGGCCGACTTCCGCCGCGAGGCGCAGGCGGCCGGCGATCGGGCCGGCGGCTGCAACGTCACGGTGCCGTGCAAGTTCGACGCCGCGGCCTTGGCGGGCGATTGCCTGAGCGACCGCGCGCGCCTGGCCGGCGCCGTCAACACCCTGCGCTTCGATACCGACGGCGGCGTCTTCGGCGACAACACCGACGGCGCCGGCCTGGTGACGGACATCCAGGACCATGCCGGCCGCAGCCTGGCCGGCGCCCGCGTGCTGCTGATCGGCGCCGGCGGCGCTGCCGCGGGCGTGCTGGGGCCGCTGCTCGACGCGCGGCCGGCACGGCTGGTGGTGGCCAACCGCACCGCCGCCAAGGCCGAGGTGCTGGTCACGCAGCATGCCGCTGTGGCCGCGCGCGCCGGCTGCGACCTGGCGGCCCAGGGCCTGGACGCGCTGGGCCGGGGCGAGCGCTTCGACATCGTCGTCAACGGCACCGCCACCAGCCTGGCCGGTGCCGGCGTGCCCGTGCCGGCGCGCGTGCTGGCCGAAGGCGCGCTGGCGGTGGACATGATGTACGGCCCCGCCGCCGCGGGCTTCCTGGCCTGGGCCCGCGCACATGGGGCGACGGGCTGCGACGGCCTGGGCATGCTGGTCGGCCAGGCGGCCGAATCCTTCGCGCTGTGGCGCGGCGTGCGGCCCGATGCCGCGCCGGTGCTGGCCGAGCTGCGCGCCCTGGTCGACGCCGCCGCATGATGCGTCCGCTCGGCCGCTGGCTGCTCTGCCTGCTGCTGGCGGGTGTGGCGCTGCAGCTCTTCTTCGTGCTGCGCATCGCGCTGATGGCGGTGGTCGATCCGCAGTCCACCGCCTTCCAGCGCTCGGAGATGTGGCGCCTGCTGCGGCAGGACGGCATCCGCGCCCAGTGGCGCCAGTCCTGGGTGCCCTACGACCGCATCGCCGATCCGCTCAAGCGCGCCGTCATCGCCAGCGAGGATGCCGCCTTCGTCGACCACGGCGGCGTGGAATGGGAAGCCATCGAGCGCGCCCGCCAGCGCAACGCCCGTGCCGAGGAACTGGCCGCGCGCCGCGCCGCCCGCGCCGCCGCCCAGGGCAAGCCGGTGCGCCCGCCGCAACTGCGCGGCGGCTCCACCATCAGCCAGCAGCTGGCCAAGAACCTGCTGCTCTCGGGCGAACGCACGCTGCTGCGCAAGGGCCAGGAGCTGGTGCTGACGCAGCTGCTGGAGCTCTTCCTCGGCAAGCGCCGCATCCTGGAGCTCTACCTCAACAGCGTGGAATGGGGCGAAGGCGTGTTCGGCGCCGAGGCCGCCGCGCGCCATTACTTCGGCAAGGGTGCCGACCGGCTCACGGCCAACGAGGCGGCGCGGCTGGCGGTCATGCTGCCCAGCCCCAAGTTCTACGAGAAGCGGCCCTATTCGGCCTACCTCAACAGCCGCGCCGGCACCATCGGCGCGCGCATGGGCGCGGTCGAGCTGCCCTGACCCCCGCCCGTATCATCGACCGATGTACCTTGCCAAGCTGACGGGCGCCCTGCTGCTGGGCGTCACGCGCCTGCTCACCGGCGCCCAGGCGCGCTGGTGGGGCTGCCCGCCCAAGGCCGAGCAGCGCATCTACTTCGCCAACCATCAGAGCCACATCGACCTGGTCATGATCTGGGCCGCCCTGCCCGGCGAGCTGCGCAGCATCACGCGCCCGATCGCCGCGCGCGACTACTGGGCCAACTCGACCTTCAAGCGCTGGATCACCACCGAGGTGTTCAACGCCATCTACGTCGAGCGTGGCGGCACGCCCGCGCCGGCCGAGGAAGGCGCACCGCCGCCCGACCCGATGGCGCCGCTGCAGCCGCTCATCGACGCGCTGAAGAGCGGCGACTCGATCATCATCTTTCCCGAAGGCACGCGCGGCCACACCGGCGTGCCGCAGAAGTTCAAGTCGGGCCTGTACACGCTGGCGCAGATGTTCCCCGACGTGGTGCTGGTGCCGGCCTGGATCGACAACGTCCAGCGCGTCATGCCCAAGGGCGAGGTGGTGCCGGTGCCCATCCTCTGCTCGGTGACCTTCGGCGCGCCGATCCGCGTGGCACCGGGCGAGGAGCGCCGCGCCTTCCTGGACCGGGCACGCGAGGCCGTGGTGGCCCTGCGCGACGTGTAGAAGGGACGCGGCGCCATGGAGAACGTCCTTCGCAACCTCGGCCCCTCGGCACAGGTGGCCGCCCTCTTCGTGCTGGTCTTCGGCATCCTCGCGCTCGCCAGCGCGGCCCTGTTCTTCGTCGGCCTGCGCGAGCGCCGCCACCGCGTGCACGGCGAAGCCTGGGAAGAGGAACTCGCCCACCTGCGCGCGCTGCTGAGCACCACCTGGGTGATGGTCATCGTCTTCTGGATCGGCTGGGCGCTGGGCGAGACCGTGGCCACGGTGCTCTTCGGGCTGATCGCCTTCCTGGCGCTGCGCGAGTTCATCACCCTCTCGCCCACCCGGCGCGGCGACCACCGCAGTCTGCTGCTGGCCTTCTTCGTGGTGCTGCCGATCCAGTTCGTGCTGGTGGGCACCGCCCGCTTCGACCTGTTCACGGTGTTCATCCCCGTGTATGCCTTCCTGGCGCTGCCCACGGTGGCGGCGCTGGCGGACGACCCGGACCATTTCCTGGAACGCAATGCCAAGCTGCAATGGGGCATCATGGTCTGCGTCTACGGCCTGTCGCACGTGCCGGCGCTGCTGCTGCTGCAGTTCCCCGGCTACGACGGCAAGAACGCCTTCCTGGTGTTCTTCCTCGTGGCGACGGTGCAGACCTGCATGCTGGCGCAGCACCTGATCTACCGCCGGCTGGTGGCCACGTCGGGCGACACCCAGGCCGGCCCGCCGGCGCCGCCGGCACGCGGCGGCCTGCTGCGCCAGATCCTGCGGCCGCGCGCCCCCATCGCACCGCACATCAGCCGCAGCTTCAATTGGGCCAGTTGGGGCGTGGGCATGGGCGTGGCCAGCTTCGTCGGCGCGCTGCTGTCCTTCATCACGCCCTTCCGCTTCTGGCAGGCCTTCGCGGCGGCCCTGGTGGCCTGCGTGGCGGGGTCGATGGGCCACCTGGTGATGAAGGCCCTCAAGCGCGACCGCGGCGTGCCGCACTGGGGCCGCAAGGGCGTGGGCATCACCGGCGCCAACGGGCTGCTGGACCGGGTGGATGCGCTGTGCTTCGCGGCGCCCATCTTCTTCCATTCCGTGCGCTGGTACTTCAACGCATGAAGAAGAAAAGGCACCCCCCATGCCGCTTCGCGGCTCCCCCCTCTCTTGCGCCTTCGGCTTGGAGGGGGGCGCACCCTGCGGCCTGGCAAAGCCAGTTCCGCGGGTGCACGCGCATGGCCTGCTCCGCGGCCTTTGTACGCTTACGGCCGCGCGGGGATCAAACGCTGTGCACGGCATTCAGGACCGAGGAATATTGACATGCGCGTCCTTGGCATTGATCCTGGCCTGCAGACGACCGGCTTCGGCGTGGTGGACGTGGACGGCCATGCGCTGCGCTACGTGGCCAGCGGCACGATCAGCACGCGTCACATGGCGACCACCGAACTGCCGGCGCGGCTCAAGGTGCTGTTCGACGGCATCGGCGAACTGAGCACGCGCTACCAGCCCGATGCGGCTTCGGTGGAGATCGTGTTCGTCAACGTCAACCCGCAGTCCACGCTGCTGCTGGGCCAGGCCCGCGGCGCCTGCCTCACGGCCCTGGTGACGAACGGCCTGCCGGTGGCCGAATACACCGCCACGCAGATGAAGCAGGCCGTGGCCGGCCACGGCCGCGCCGCCAAGGACCAGGTGCGGGAGATGGTGCGGCGGCTGCTGGAACTGCCCGGCCTGCCCGGCAGCGACGCTGCCGATGCGCTGGGCCTGGCCATCACCCATGCGCAGGTCGGACGGGTGCGGGCACGGCTGGGCGCGGCGACGACGCTGGCGCCCAAGGCGAGCGGGCTCTACAAGGGCGGACGCTCCCGCTGAGCCGGGACGCCTGACGCGGCGCGGGCCCGTGGGCGCGCCAGCGCGTCTAGGCGATGCGCTCCGCGAACAGCACCGCGAAGAAGCCCAGGGCCGCGATCAGCGTCCATTTGAAGACGATCCAGCCCAGGCGCCGGTAGCGCATCTGGCCGGTGGCCGCATAGAAGGCGAAGCACACGCCCGCCACGAGCAGCAGCAGCAGGATGACCCAGCGGAAGAGCAGCATGCGGCAGCGTCGCGTGCCTTACCAGGCGCGGGCGATCTCGCCGAAGCCGCGCGGGGCCTGGCGCGTGTCCTCGAAGGTCACGACCTCGTAGGCATCGGGCTGGGCCAGCAGTTCGCGCAGCAGCCGGTTGTTGAGCGCGTGGCCCGAGCGGAAGGCGCTGTAGGCCGCCAGCAGCGGCTTGCCGACGATGTAGAGGTCGCCCATGGCGTCGAGGATCTTGTGCTTGACGAACTCGTCGTCGTAGCGCAGGCCGCCGGCATTGAGCACCTTGTGGTCGTCCATGACGATGGCGTTGTCCAGCCCGCCGCCCAGGGCCAGGCCCTTGCTGCGCATGTACTCGACCTCCTTGGTGAAGCCGAAGGTGCGCGCGCGGGCGATGTCGCGGGCGTACTGGCCCACGCCCAGGTCGAATTCGTAGCGCTGGCCGGTGGCGTTGACCACGCGGTGGTCGAAGTCGATCTCGAAGCTCAGCTTGAAGCCGTGGTAGGGCTCCAGCCGGGCCCACTTGAGCTGGTCCCCGGCGCCTTCGCGGATCTCGACGGGCCGCAGCACGCGGATGAAGCGGCGCGGCGCCTTCTGCAGCTCGATGCCGGCGCTTTGCAGCAGGAAGACGAAGGACGAGGCCGAGCCGTCGAGGATCGGCACCTCGTCGGCCGTGATGTCGATGTAGAGGTTGTCCAGCCCCAGGCCGGCGCAGGCCGACATGATGTGCTCCACCGTCTGCACCTTGGCGCCGCCGGTCGAGACCGTGGACGCCAGGCGCGTGTCCGTCACCGCCTCGGCCCGCATTGGAATGTCCACCGGCTCCGGCAGGTCGACGCGCCGGAACACGATGCCCGTGTCCGCCGGCGCGGGCCGCAGCGTCAGCTCCACGCGCTGGCCGCTGTGCAGGCCGACGCCCACGGCGCGGGTGATGGACTTGAGGGTTCGTTGTTGCAGCACGGCCGGCATTCTAATTTTCGGCACCCTTCCCGCCACCCGCCAAAGCGCCTATGACCGTGATAGCCGTAAGGAGGCGTAAGCGCGCCCAGGCAGCCCGGACGAACAAAAGCGCCACGCTCGAATTCGAGGCGTGGCGCCGCTGCTTTGGAGTCCGCACCGCAGCCGCAGGCTGCCGGTGCTCTCTTCAGTCAAGCGCAGGCG
>NZ_LDSL01000112.1 GCF_001476815.1 Pseudacidovorax intermedius
CCTTGGGTGGGGATGGGGCATTGTGGTGCAGCTGTTCGGGAGGTGCTGCGCGTGATCCGCATAGCAGTCCAGCGCCCGCAGAGCACGCGGTCTTGCTGCGGGTACTGCCCTGTGCTGCCATCCCGGGCCAAGGTGCCACCTGGTTTGGTGCTTCAGGCCTGTCGCAGGCACGATTTCCAGTCGTCCCCTGGCATTGCACCGAGGGCCGCAACGCGGTCGTGACAACGTTCGGAGAAAATCGACGCGAAAGGGAGTTAACAACACATGCAATCTAAACGATTTACCGTAGCTGGAAGGCTTACCATTGCCGCGTTTGCGCTGGCTCTCGGTGCTTGTTCCCGACCCGGCTCGACGGATGCCGCGGTTCCGCCGGCAGGCGGGGACTCAAAGGCGGAGTCCGTCGTGCAAGAGGTATCCAGCGCAGTGCCGGAAGCTCGCGAAAGTCCAGAGCCCGGCGCAGGCATGATGCCTAGCGAACAATCGGTCGTGATCGGCGACCATCTCAAACCGGCAGCCGCGGCGTTGGCCGACAGCGTGTACGGCTTCGAAAAGACAGATGGTGTGGCGAAAGAGGCTTTGCGGGAGTTGGCGAGCTGGCTTGAACCGCAAGCGGAGCGAGGCGATCCGGAGGCTCAATTCAGCCTCGGCTACATGTACGAATGGGGCAGCGGTGTCGAGGTGAGTGGCAAAACTGCCAATGCTTGGTACTCGAAAGCAGCCCGACAGGGACATGCTGACGCGCAGTACCGGCTTGCCCGAGAACTGTCCTATGACGACGAGCCTCCGGCGAACAGGAAGAGGAGCCTGACGTTGTTTCGCCAAGCAGCTGAAAGCGGGCACAAGATGGCGCAATTTCGGCTCGGACGCGCTTACCTGCAAGGTGAAAGCACGAATGTGGACTACGCCAAAGCGGCAACCTGGTTCTTGAAAGCCGCCCTCCAAGGCAGTAAAGAAGGCTTTCACTACTACTTCAGCGCAGCGGTGAGTCGGCGCCCCGAATTCCAGGCGATGAGCACCGAGCAGATACTGGAAAAGCTGATAGATAGCTACAGCGCGGTGGGTGCAGACGAACAATATCTCATCGCCGGCCTCGTGGATGCACTAGGGAGCGAAAGCAAAGCCAAAGAGCTTTACAAGATCGCGGCGGAGAACGGAAGTGCCCCTGCCGCCGCGCGCCTGGGCATGAAGTACGACGGGCGCTCCTCGTTCCAGACGGGCGACCTGAAACAGGCGGCCCACTGGTATCGAATGGCCGCTGAAGCGGGCAACTCGATTGCTCAGGAGGGGCTGTGCTACCTCTACTACACCCGCATGACGGGCTCAACTCCTAGTGGCGCTACCAAAGACGATGGCGTCTGGTGCCTCAAGTCTGCGGAGCATGGTGACTATCTGGCCAATCGCTGGCTGGGGCAGATGTACCTGCGTGGGGTTGGGTTCGACGCGAACAAGACTGAGGCAATCGCTTCTTTCCGCAAGGCAGCCCTGCGGGGAGATGGGCCGTCCTTCGTCATGATGAAAGCGCTGGGTGGGGTGTGACGGCCGCCCCAGGCCTCAGAGATCCGGCACATCACCCACCTGAGGTCCTTGACCGACGTGGCAGGCTGGCCGCAGCCATGAACCGCAGAGCCAGATGGCGGTCACCGACGCGCCAGCGCCATCAGCGCCCAACCCGCCAGCCCGAATGTGAGCGCAATGCACACCGCATACACCGCCTCACCGCCGTAGCTGTCCACGTTCGCCGGATTGAGAACTGGCACGGATACCGGCCCACGGCTGCGCGGCGCAGCATCGTGTAGACGAGGTAGCGCATGGCCGACGCCAGCACCCAGTGCAGCGGCCGTAGGCCTACGGCTGGCCGCGGTGGCCCAACAGCCAGTCGGGCACCAGCACGACTGGCATCACGTGGTCCAGCACCGAGTTCACCCAGGGGTGCAGCGCGCCGAGGTCGACGTCGCGCAGCAGGGCGAGGAAGATCTCGCTCACGACCAGCATGCAGGTGGCCGCCACCGCGCGCAGCGCCGCGACGGCGGGCGACGCGCGTGCGCCCGCCCATTGCCTCAGCGCATTGGCGACGAGCACGCCGACGGTGACTAGGTTCGACAGGTTGGTGAAGAAGCTGAAGAAGTTCAACACGCTTAACGTCAGGCCCACGTGCAGCCAGAGCTGCCAGTCGATGGCAACAAGTGCCAGCAGGCCGAAACCGAGGCGCAGGACGGCGATGCAGGGCGTCGGGCCACTGCGGCTCCACGAAGTGGGCGCCATTGTGGCGACGCCTCGCGCCGCCGGTTGAAACCCGCACCTCAGCAGATCGAGTCGACTGCAGCGGTGCCACCGTGGTCGGGCGTTTGCAGCCGCACTAGCGCCGGGCCGGGTGAGCGAGATCGTCACACACATGACGAGTTCGGCCGCAACGCCCGCTGGGCGGGCGCGGCGGGCCGATTGCACTTCGCACTTTTCGGGCCATTTCAGACCCCCAGCCGCTGCGCCAGCGCGTCCGGCTGCGCGAGCAGCCCGGCCGAGGCGCCGGCCAGCACGATGCGGCCCTTTTCCATCACCACGGCCTGGTCGGTGTGGTGCAGCACCTTGTGCCAGTCGCGGTCCACGATGAGCGTGGCGATGCCGCTGGCGCGGATCTCGGCGATCACGCGCCAGATCTCGGCCACGATCAGCGGCGCCAGGCCTTCGGTGGCCTCGTCCAGGATCATCAGCCGCGGGTTGGTCATCAGCGCGCGGCCGATGGAGAGCATCTGCTGCTCGCCGCCCGACAGCTGCTGCCCGCCGTGCGACAGCCGCTCCGACAGCCGCGGGAAGGTGGCCATCACGCGCTCGAAGGTCCAGGCGCGCTTGCCGTCGATGCCGGGGCGCGCGGCCATCACCAGGTTCTCGCGCACCGACAGGTTGGGGAAGATGCCGCGGCCTTCGGGCACGTAGCCGATGCCCAGGCGCGCCATCTTCTCGGGCGCCCAGCCGGTCACGTCGCGGCCGTCGGCCAGCACCTGGCCGGAGGCCGGCCGCACATAGCCCATCAGGCTGCGGATCAGCGTGGTCTTGCCCATGCCGTTGCGGCCCAGCAGGCCCACGGCGCAGGCAGCGGGCACCTCGGCATCGACACCGCGCAGGATGTGGCTGTCGCCGTAGTAGGTGTGGAGGTCGCGGATGGAAAGCATGGCGGGCCTCGGGTCAGTGTTCATCGCCCAGGTACGCGGCGCGCACGTCGGGATGGGTGCGGATCACGTCCGGCGTGCCCGTGGCGATGACGGCGCCGTTGACCATCACCGTGATGCGGTCGGCCACGCGGAAGACGGCGTCCATGTCGTGCTCCACCAGCAGGATGGCGTGGCGCGTCTTCAGGCGCTGCAGCAGCGCGAGCATGCGGTCGGTTTCTTCCGCGCCCATGCCGGCCAGCGGCTCGTCGAGCAGCAGCACGCGCGGGCGCGTGGCCAGGCACATGGCGACCTCGAGCTGGCGCTTGGCGCCGTGGCTCAGCGTGCCGGCGATGCGCTGCGACTCGGCCGCGAGGCCGGCGGCCTCCAGCGCCTCATGCGCGGCGGCATTGCTCGCCTCGCAGCGCGCGGCCGATTCCCAGAAGGCCCAGGCCCGCGGCGTGGCGGCCTGCGCGGCCAGGCGGCAGTTCTCCAGCACGGTGAACTCGCCGAAGATGGTGGTGCGCTGGTAGCTGCGGCCCACGCCGCCCAATGCGCGCCGCGGCTGGGCCAGGGCGGTGATGTCGCGGCCGTCCAGCGCGATGCGGCCGGCGGAGGCCTCGATCTCGCCCGAGAGCATGTTGATCAGCGTGGACTTGCCCGCGCCGTTGGTGCCGATCACGGCATGCACCTCGCCCACGTGCAGGTCGAGCGTGACGTCGTTGACCGCCACCAGGCCGCCGAAGCGGCGGGTCAGGCCCTGGACGCCCAGCAGGGCGGCGTTCGATGCGATGGCGTTCACTGGCGGCCTCCGGCTTCGCAGGCGGTGCGGGTGGTCGTGGGCGCGGCGGCGCGGGCGTTCATCGCGCACCGCCCTTGGCCGCAGTGCCCAGCGGCGACAGCCGCTCGCGCAGGCCGATCAGGCCCTTGGGCAGCAGCGCCACGAAGACGATGATGACGATGCCCAGGCTCAGCTGCCAGTGGTCGGCCAGCGGGCCCACCAGGCCGTGGGTGGACAGCACTTCCTTCAGCAGCGTGAAGGCCACCGCCCCCAGCACCGCGCCGCGCAGGTGGCCCAGGCCGCCCAGGATGATCATCAGCAGCACCTCGCCCGAGTTGTGCCAGGCCATCAGCTCGGGGTTGACCACGCCGTCGCGCGAGGCCACCAGAAAGCCCGCCAGGCCCGCCAGCGCGCCGGCGATGACGAAGGCCGCCAGCTTGTAGGCATAGGTGGGAAAGCCCACGGCCCGCATGCGCTGCTCGCTCACGCGGATGCCGGCCAGCGCGGCGCCGAAGCGCGAGCGGCGGATCAGCGCCAGCAGGCCGTAGGTGCCCGCAAGCGCCGCCAGCACCACGTAGAACAGCACCAGCCGGTTCTCCATATCCAGCGCGCCGATGGCCGGGCGGATGTAGAGGTAGATGCCGTCGCTGCCGCCGCCCACCGGCGTGTCGTGGAAGACGAAGAAAGCCATCTGCGCGAAGGCCAGCGTGACCATGATGAAGTACACGCCCCGGGTGCGCAGGCTCAACGCGCCCACCACCAGCGCATAGAGCGCGGCGCCGCCCATGGCCAGCACCAGCAGCACCAGCAGGTTGCCGCCCTCCTTGCCCGAGGCCAGCACGGTGATGTACGCGCCGATGCCGTAGAAGGCCGCATGGCCCAGGCTTACCAGCCCGGTCATGCCCACCAGCAGCTCCAGGCTGAGCGCGAAGATGGCGAGGATCATGACCTTCACCACCAGGTCGGCCGCATAGCCGCCCAGCAGCGGGCCGGCGATGGCCAGCACAAGGGCCACGCCCAGCGGCAGCAGGGCATCGCGCGGCAGGCCGCCGGTGCGGGCCGCAGGAGAAGAGGGCAGGGGCGGGGTCATCGCGGAAGAGGTGGTGGTGTTCATGCGCGCTTGCCCATCAAACCCTCAGGGCGCCAGATCAGGATGACGGCCATCAGCAGGTAGATGCCGATGCCGCTCAACTCGGCGAAGAAGACCTTGCCGAAGGTGTCGACGAAGCCCACCAGCAGCGAGGCCACGAGCGCGCCGGTGATGGAGCCGATGCCGCCGATCACCACCACCACGAAGCAGATGATGAGCACGCTGGCGCCCATGTTGGGATAGACCGAGGACATGGGCGCCGCGATCATGCCGGCCAGCGCCGCCAGCGCCACGCCGGCTGCGAACACGATGCGGTAGAGCTTGCGGATGTCGATGCCCAGCCCGCGCACCATGTCGCGGTTGCTGGCGCCGGCGCGGATCATCATGCCCAGCCGCGTGCGGTTGACCACCGCGTACATGGCCACGGCCAGCACGATGCAGGCGGCCGACGCGAAGATGCGGTACCAGGGATAGCTCATCACGTCGCCCAGCGCGAAGCTGCCCGCCAGCCACGACGGCAGCGGCACGCCGTGCACGTCGTTGCCCAGCAGAATGGAGCGCAGCTCTTCGAAGACGAGGATCAGGCCGTAGGTCATCAGCACCTGCTGCAGGTGGTCGCGCTGGTAGAGGTAGCTGAAGAACGCCCACTCCAGCACATAGCCCAGCGCCGCCGCCAGCAGCACGCCGGCCACCAGCATGACGAGGAAGCTGTCGCCGAACAGCGGCGCCAGCGCGAAGGCCATGTAGGCGCCGATCATGTAGAAGCTGCCGTGCGCCAGGTTGATGACGCCCATGATCCCGAAGATCAGCGTCAGCCCCGAGGCGAGCAGGAACAGCAGCAGCCCGTACTGCACCGAGTTCAGGCATTGGACAAGGAAGGTCGAGAGATCCAAGGTCGGCCTCGCGGCAGTAGAGCGGTAGACGGATAGAAGAGAGAAGGCGCACCGCCGAATCGATGCGGATGCCAGGAGATCAGAAGGCCGCGGAGCAGGCCACACCAGCAACCGCCGCGGAACCGGCTTCGCCGGGCCGCAGGCGGTGCCCCCGCGAGGGGGTGCCGAAGCGGACGCAGTCCGCGCAGGCTGGGGGCGGTCCCTTACATCCTGCAGCCGCGGCCCGGATCGGCCAGGCCCTTGATGGCCACGCTGACCATCTTGTTCTCCTTGCCCTCCACCTTGCGCAGATAGATGTCCTGCACCGGGTTGTGGGACTTGCCGACGGTGAAGGCGCCGCGCGGGCTGTCGATCTTCGCCTTCTCCACCGCGGCGGCGAACTCGGCCTTCTTGCCGGCGTCGCCCTTGGTCGCGGCCAGGCCCACGCCGAGCATCTGCGCGGCGTCGTAGCCCTGCACGGCATACACGTCGGGCTGCAGCTTGAAGGTCTTGGCGTAGGCGGTGCGGAAGGCGTTGTCCTTGGGCGTGTTGAGGCCGTCGGCATAGTGCAGCGTGGTCAGCATGCCGGCGGCGGCATCGCCCTGCGCGTCGAGCGTGCCGTCGGTCAGGAAGCCCGGGCCGTACAGCGGAATGCTCTTGTTCAGGCCGGCGGCCGCATAGTCCTTCACCAGCTTGACGGCACCGCCGCCGGCCATGAAGGAATACACCGCGTCGGGCTTGGCCGCCGCGATCTCGGTCAGCAGGGCCTGGAACTCCACGTTGGGGAAGGGCAGCGTCAGCTGCTTGACCACCTTGCCGCCGCCCTTCTCGAAGCCTTCCTTGAAGCCGGCCGTCGACTCGTCGCCGGCCGCGTACTTCCAGGTCAGGGTGATGGCGGTCTTCTTGCCTTCCTTGGCGGCGACCACGCCCATGGCGTAGGCCGGCTGCCAGTTGCTGAAGCTGCTGCGGAAGATGTTGGGCGCGCACATGGGGCCCGTGACCGCGTCGGCGCCGGCATTGGGCACGATCAGGATCGTGCCGCTTTCCTTGGCCGCCTTGGCCATGGCCATGGCCACGCCGGAGTGCACCGTGCCGATGATCACGTCGACGTTGTCGCGCTTGATCAGCTTGTTGACGTTGTCGGTGGCCTTGGCCGGGTCGGACTCGTCGTCCACCTTGAAGTACTCGATCTCGCGGCCGCCGAGCTTGCCGCCCTGCTCGTCCACGTAGAGCTTGAAGCCGTTCTCGATGGCCACGCCCAGCGCGCTGTAGGTGCCGCTGAAGGGCAGCATCAGGCCGACCTTGAGTTTGCCGGTGCCTTGGGCCGACGCGGTGGCGGCCAGGCCGGCCAGGGCGAAGGCGGCGAGGGTGTTGCGGGTGAAGCGGATGGGCATGCGTCTGTCTCCTGGGTGGTCGTGAAATTACTTTATAACTAAAGTAATGTAGATGGCTTCGGTGTTTACCTGGGCGCGGCGGCCGGTGCCCCGCGCAAGGAAGGCGCGAGCATGCGGCCTGTGGCCTCGATCACCTGCTCGGGTTGATCCCTATGCGGCGAGTGGCCGCAGCCGGGCACGGGCAGCAGCTGGGTGCCGGGCACACGGGCCGCGATGCCCTCGATCTGCGCCAGCGTGCCGTATTCGTCGTCCAGGCCCTGGATGGCGAGCACCGGACAGCGGATGCCTTCGATGTCGGCCTCGATGTTCCAGGCGCGGAAGGCCGGTGCCAGCCAGATGTCGTTCCAGCCGCGGAAGGCCGAGACCACGTCGTCGTGGTAGCGGGCCAGGCGCGCGCGCAGGTCGGCATGGTCGTAGGCCTGGCGGGCGAGTTCGATGTGGTGCACCGTCACGTCTTCGACGAAGAGGTGCGGCGCGAGCAGCACCAGGCCGGCAACGGCCTGCGGATGGCGGGCCGCGAAGAGCAGGGCGATGGAGCCGCCGTCGCTGTGTCCGAAGAGCCACACCGGCTGCGTGATGCCCATCGCGGCCAGGAAGGCGGGCAGCACCTCGTGCGCCTGGCGGTGCATGAAGTCCACACCGAGCGGCGAGTCGGCCGCGCGTGGCGTGGAGCGGCCGTAGCCAGGGCGCGAATAGACCAGGCCGCGCACGCCGAGCGTCTCGCACAGGCGGTCGGGGAAGTCCTTCCACATGGCGACCGAGCCCAGGCCTTCGTGCAGGAAGACGACCAGGGGCGCCGCCTCGGCGCCAGGCGGCACGATGAAGCGGTGCTCGATGCGCACCGACTTGCCGCGCCAGTCGATCAGCGCGAAGTCGGTGTCGCTCACGCGTGCTGCTCCCGCTCGCGCAGCCGGAAGCGCTGGATCTTGCCGGTGGCCGTCTTGGGCAGCTCGTCGATGAACTCGATCAGCCGCGGGTACTTGTAGGGCGCGAGCCGGTCCTTCACGAAGGCCTTCAGCTCGGCATCGGTGGCCGGCTGGCCGGGCTTGAGCACGACGTAGGCCTTAGTCTTGGTCAGGCCTTCGGCATCGGGCACGCCGATGACGGCGGCCTCCAGCACGGCGGGGTGCTGCACCAGCGTGGCCTCCACCTCGAAGGGTGAGACGTAGATGCCGCTCACCTTGAGCATGTCGTCGCTGCGGCCGGCATAGGTGTAGTAGCCCTCGGCATCGCGCACGTACTTGTCGCCCGACTTGGTCCAGCCGCCCAGGAAGGTGTCGCGCGTCTTCTCGCGGTTGCCCCAGTACATCAGCGCGCTGCTGGGCCCGCGGATGTAGAGGTCGCCCACCTCGCCGTCGGCGACCGGGCGGCCGTCTTCGCCGCGCAACTCCACCTCGTAGCCCTCGACCGGACGGCCGGTGCTGCCGTAGCGCACGTCGCCGGGCCGGTTGGACAGGAAGACGTGCAGCATCTCGGTGGAGCCGATGCCGTCGATGATGTCGCAGCCGAAGTGCGCCTTGAAGCGCTGGGCGATGTCCGCCGGCAGCGCCTCGCCGGCCGACGAGCCCATGCGCAGCGCGACCTGATCGCGCGCCGGCAGCTGTGGCGAGGCCAGCATGCCGGCGTAGCCCGTGGGCGCGCCGAAGAAGACGGTGGGCTTGTGCTCGGCCTGCGTCCAGCGCTTGAAGGTGGCCTCGGGCGTGGGCCGTTCGGCCATCAGCACCACGCTGGCGCCCACCGACAGCGGGAAGGTCAGCGCATTGCCCAGGCCGTAGGCGAAGTAGAGCTTGGCGGCCGAGAAGCACACGTCCTCTTCGGTGAGCTGCAGCACGGCCTTGCCGTAGAGCTCGGCCGTCCACCACAGGTTGCCGTGGGTGTGGACGGTGCCCTTGGGCTTGCCGGTGGAGCCGGAGGAGTACAGCCAGAAGCCCGGGTCGTCGGGCGTGGTGGGCGCGGGGGCGGGGCGCGGCTCGGCGGCGGCGATGGCGTCTTCCAGCGCCTGCATGCCGCGCGGCAGCTCGCCCGTGGGTTGTGCCACGATCACCGACTGCAGCTCGTGCGTGCCCTTCTCCATCGCGCTCTGCAGCACCGGCAGCAGCGCGCCGCCCACCAGCGCGGCCTGGGCGCGGCTGTGTTCGAGCATGTAGGCATAGTCGGCGGCGGTGAGCAGCGTGTTGACGGCCACCGGCACCACGCCCGCGTACAGGCTGCCGAGGAAGCACACGGGCCAGTCCTGCGTGTCGTGCATCAGCAGCAGCACGCGCTCCTCGCGCCGCACGCCGGCGGCGGCCAGGGCGGCAGCCAGGCGGCGGGCGCGGTCCTCGAGTTCGCCGTAGCCCAGCACGCCGCGGTCGTCGATGTAGGCGGCCTTGGCGGCGCGGCCGCGGTTGAGGGCGAACAGATGTTCGGCGAAGTTGAAGCGGGCGGGCAGGCTCATCGTTATCTCCATGTCACTCCCAGAAGGCTCTTCTCGTCAGACGCCGAGCGCGTCCAGCACCGCAGGACTGGCCTGCACGGCGGCGCGGCGGTGGTAGAAGTCCAGCGCCCGCAGGCCGCCCAGCTCGGCACCGCCGCCCGCGCGGCCCGGGCCGCCGTGCAGCGACATGGGCATCACGTTGCCGTGGCCGGTGTGGGCCTGCGCCACCTCTGGCGTGACCGCATGCACGCGGCCGTGGCTGGCGGCCAGCGCGAGGGCGGCGCGGCCGATCTCGGCCGGGTCGCTGCCGTAGACCGAGGCCACCAGCGAGCCCCAGCCGCGCGCGGCCAGCGCCAATGCATGCGGCAGGTCGCGGTAGGGCAGCAGCGTGGCGACGGGGCCGAACACCTCCACGTCATGCACCACGGTGGCGGCGTCGGCATCGCGCGCGCCCAGCAGCACCGGGCCGATGCAGGCGGCCACGTCGGGGTCGCAATCCACCAGCGCGGCGCGTCGGCCGTCGTGCAGCACTTCGGCCGCAGCCTGCAGTTGCTGCAGGCCCTGTTGCACGGAAGCCAGTTGCTCGCGGCTGACCAGCGAACCCATGCGCACCGACTCGTTGCGCGGATTGCCCACGCTCACCTTGGCCAGCCTGGCGGAAACGGCTTCTGCGACGGGGCCGTACAGCGCCTCGGGCACCAGCACGCGGCGGATGGCGGTGCACTTCTGGCCGGACTTGACCGTCATCTCGCGCACCACTTCCTTGACCAGCAGCTCGAAGGCCGCATCGCCCGGCGTGGCGCCGGGCAGCAGCAGGGCGCTGTTGAGGCTGTCGGCCTCGATGTTGGCGCGCACCGAATGGCGGGCCACGGCCGCGTGGCCGCGGATCAGCGCCGCGGTGTCGGCCGAGCCGGTGAAGGAGACCAGGTCGAAGGGCGTCAGCGCATCCATCAGCCCGGCCGAGCTGCCGCAGACGATGGACAGCGCCCCCGGCGGCAGCACACCGGCGTCGATCACGTCGCGCACCATGCGCTGCGTGAGCCAGGCGGTGGCCGTCGCAGGTTTGACGATCACCGGCACGCCCGACAGCAGGGCTGGCGCCGCCTTCTCCCACAGGCCCCAGGCCGGGAAGTTGAAGGCATTGATGAACAGCGCCACGCCCTGGACCGGCACCTGCACGTGCTGCGACTGGAAGAGGGGCTCGCGGCCCAGCCGTACCGGCTCGCCGTCCTTCAGCGCATGGGCATCGCCCAGCGACTCGCCCCATTTGGCGTACTGGCCCAGCGTGAAGATGCCGCCGTCGATGTCCACGGCCGAGTCGTTCTTCACCGTGCCCGAATTGGCGGTGGCGATGTCGTAGTACGCGTCGCGGTTGGCCTGCAGCACCTTCACGATGGCGGCCAGCAGGCCGGCACGCTCGCGGTAGCTCAGCGCCCGCAGCGCCGCGCCGCCGGTCTGGCGGGCGAAGGCGAAGGCGGCGGGCAGGTCCAGGCCGGTGGCGTCCACGCGCACGAGCTCGGTGCCCAGCACGGGGTCGACCAGCGGCGTGCCGGCGCCGGTGCCCGCCTGCCAGCGGCCGGCGACGTGGTTCTGGAGAAGTTCGGTGCTCATGCGCGGCCTTTCGTGCTGCGGCTGCTCGGCCGGGCGCTGAAGAGGAGGAGGGAACGGGCGGCCACCATGCTCATACGCCTTTGGTGAATTCGATGCGCCCTTCGGGCAGCAGGTAGAGCACCAGCGCGCGGCCGTCGCTCACCGTCGGCCGATGCGCGCTGCCCGGCGGGTAGACGCACCAGCCGGCCGGCCGGCCGTCGAAGGCGGCGCGGCTGTCGGCCAGCGGCATGATCAGGTCGATCTCGCCGTTGGGATGCACATGGTGCGGACCGGCAATGTCCTGCATGTCCACCACGTCGACGGAAAAGCGGTGCAGGGCGTCGTCGGCCTTGAAGACGCGGCCGTAGCGGATGCCGCCGCCCTCGCGCTCGCACAGCCAGCCCTGGGCCACGCCTTCCTCGCAGCTGGCCTTCAGCTGCGCATAGGTGGCGCTGCCGGCGCCGTGTTCGGCATTGAGCCAGGCGTCCAGCGCCGCATCGAGCGGCCGGCCGGCGATCTGGGCCGTCAGTGCGGCCACCTGGGTGTGGAAGGCTTCCTTGGACATCGTGGGTCTCGCTGTCGGGGCTTGTCTCGCTGCGGCTTGACGCCAGTGCTTGCCGGCGCCGTTCATGTGCAGTATCTTGCTTGCGGACGAACCATAGAAGCGTGCCTGACGCATGTCAAGCAACATAATGCATGTTGGGTGTTATCCCTAGGTCCGAAGAGGACGACGAGGGCGGGCGGCGAATCCGCCGACGCGGGCGCCGGCCGCGCCTCGCGACAATGGAGATGTGAAGGACGATGCCATGAGCGAACCCGAGAGCGCGCTGCTGCCCACCGCGGAGGTCGGCGCGCATCCGCCGGAGGCGGCCAACACTGCGGCCGGTGGCGAGAACCGCCATCCCCTGCTGGCGGCGGTGGGCGAGCGCGCCCGCAGCCTGCGCGCGCGCCGCGGCCTCACGCGCAAGGCCGTCGCCCAGGCGGCCGACGTGTCGGAGCGCCACCTGGCCAACTTGGAATACGGCATGGGCAACGTGTCGATCCTGGTGCTGCAGCAGGTGGCGGGGGCGCTGCAGTGCTCCATGGCCGAGCTGCTGGGCGACGCGACCACCAGCTCGCCCGAATGGCTGCTGATCCGCGAACTGCTCGAGAACCGCAGCGAGGCCGACCTGCGCCGCGCCCGCATCGCGCTGGGCGAACTGCTGGGCACCGCCGGCACCGACCCGGCCCGCCAGCGCCGCTTTGCCCTTGTGGGCCTGCGCGGCGCCGGCAAGTCCACGCTGGGCCAGATGCTGGCCGAGGACCTGGGCCTGCCCTTCGTCGAACTCAGCCGCGAGATCGAAAAGTTCGCCGGCTGCAGCGTGCGCGAGATTCACGACCTGTACGGCACCAACGCCTACCGCCGCTACGAGCGCCGCGCGCTGGAAGAAACGGTGCAGATTTACGGCGAGGTCGTCATCGCCACGCCGGGCGGCATCGTCTCCGACCCCGCCACCTTCAACGAGCTGCTGGCCCATTGCACCACCGTGTGGCTGCAGGCCCGGCCCGAGGAGCACATGGGCCGCGTCATCGCGCAGGGCGACATGCGCCCCATGGCCGCCAGCCGCGAGGCCATGGACGACCTCAAGCGCATCCTCGATGGGCGGGCGGCCTTCTATTCCAAGGCCGACCTCACGGTCGACACCGGCGGCAGGACGCTGCAGCAGGCCTTCGAGGCGCTGCGCGGGGCGGTGCGGCAGGTGATGGCGGAGCCGGTGGGCGGCTGAGGGCGGCCGCCGCTGCGGCAGCCTCGGCCGCACCTGCTCAGGGCGCGAAGACTTCCTGCAGCGTCCCCAGCACCTGCGCCAGGGTGGCCGTGCCCAGGGCCCCAAGCTTCTTCGCCAGCCGCGCCTTGTCCACCGTGCGCAGCTGGTCCAGCAGGATCAACCTCTCCGTGGCCGCGTGCGTCACGGGAATGCGGAAGGGCGCCGCGAAGCCCTTGGACGTCATCGGCGCCACGATCACGGTGCGCAGGTGGTCGTTCAGTTCCGCCGGGGAGACCACCACACAGGGTCTGGACTTCTGGATCTCGCTGCCGACCGTGGGGTCGAGGTTGACCAGCCAGATCTCCCCGCGCTTCACCACGCCAGGTCCTCGTCGGCCTCGTTGCCGAACTCGCCCATCACCAGCGCGTCACCGCCTTGCGCCGCCAACTGGGCCGCCGCCTGGGCCCAGCCCTCACGGACTGGCGGCGTCACGCGGCGCAGCAGGATGACGCCGTTCTCGACCAGCAGTTCGGCCTCGGTCGATTCGTCCAGGCCCGCCTGGACGAGTACCGGTTTGGGCAGCACGATGCCTTTGCTGTTGCCGATGGCGCGGATGGTGACGGGGATGGCTTGCATGGTGGCAACAATGTTATTACCCGAAGTGGCGCGCGTCCATCCGCTCGTCAAAGCCACGTTCGCAACACGACCCGCTTGACGTTCACGTCAACATGCATGATGATGCATGTCATCGATGAAGCAACATGCACATTGCTTCCGGTTGACCCACCCAGGAGACACCCCATGAGCGAGAGCGCAGTAGCAGCAGCAAGCAGCACGTCGGCGGCCCAGGCGCCCGTCGACTACCGCACCGACCCCAGCCAGTACAAGCACTGGAAGCTCAGCACCGACGGCGCCATCGCCCGGCTGGTGCTGGACATCGCCGAGGACGGCGGCCTGCGCCCCGGCTACAAGCTCAAGCTCAACAGCTACGACCTGGGCGTGGACATCGAGCTGCACGACGCGCTCAACCGCATCCGTTTCGAGCACCCCGAGGTGCGCTCGGTCATCGTCACCAGCGCCCGCGACCGCATCTTCTGCTCGGGCGCCAACATCTTCATGCTGGGCCTCTCCAGCCATGCCTGGAAGGTGAACTTCTGCAAGTTCACCAACGAGACGCGCAACGGCATCGAGGACTCGTCCAAGCATTCCGGCCTCAAGTTCCTGGCCGCCGTCAACGGCGCCTGCGCCGGCGGCGGCTACGAACTGGCCCTGGCCTGCGACGAGATCATGCTGGTGGACGACCGCTCCTCCGCCGTCAGCCTGCCCGAGGTGCCGCTGCTGGGCGTGCTGCCCGGCACCGGTGGCCTCACCCGCGTGACCGACAAGCGTCATGTGCGCCACGACCTCGCCGACATCTTCTGCACCAGCGTCGAAGGCGTGCGCGGCCAGCGTGCTGTCGAATGGCGCCTGGTCGATGCCGTGGCCAAGCCCGCGCAGTTCGGCGCCGCCGTGCAGGAACGCGCGATGAAGCTGACCGAAGGCAGCAGCCGTCCTGCCGGCGCCCGCGGCATCGCGCTGCCGCGCCTGGAGCGCGAAGAGGCCGCGGACAGCGTGCGCTATTCGCAGGTCGAGGTGTCGGTGGACCGCGCCCGGCGCACCGCCACGCTCACGCTCAAGGCGCCGCAGTCCGCGCTGCCGGCCGACATCGCCGCCATCGAGGCCGCAGGCGCCGCCTGGTGGCCCCTGGCCCTGGCCCGCGAGCTGGACGACGCCATCCTCCACCTGCGCACCAACGAGCCCGAGATCGGCACCTGGCTGCTCAAGACCCGCGGCGACGCCGAGGCCGTGCTGGCCGCCGACCGCCAGCTGATGGCGCACCAGGACCACTGGCTGGCCCGCGAGACGCTGGGCGCGCTGCGCCGCACCTTCGCGCGGCTGGACGTCTCCTCGCGCACGCTGTTCGCCGTGGTGGACGAGGGCTCCTGCTTCGCCGGCCTGTTCGCCGAGCTGGCCTTCGCTGCCGACCGCAGCTACATGCTGGCCTTGCCCGATGCGCCCGAGAAGGCACCGAAGCTGGTGCTGGACGAACTCAACTTCGGCCTGCTGCCGCTGGTCAACGGCCAGAGCCGCCTGCAGCGCCGCTTCTACGAAGAGGCCGGCCCGATGGAGGCCGCCCGCAGCGCCGCCGGCCGACCCATCGATGCCGACGAGGCGATGACGCTGGGCCTGGTCACCGCCGCGCCCGACGACATCGACTGGGAGGACGAACTGCGCATCGCGCTGGAAGAGCGCGCCGCCATGTCGCCCGACGCCCTGACCGGCCTGGAAGCCAACCTGCGCTTCGCCAGCCAGGAGAACATGCTGACGCGCATCTTCGGGCGGCTGTCGGCCTGGCAGAACTG
This sequence comes from Pseudacidovorax intermedius, assembly GCF_001476815.1. Taxonomy (GTDB): domain Bacteria; phylum Pseudomonadota; class Gammaproteobacteria; order Burkholderiales; family Burkholderiaceae_C; genus Xenophilus; species Xenophilus intermedius_A. Next base: position 15,434 of record NZ_LDSL01000112.1, read on the forward strand.
GATCTTCCAGCGCCCCAACGCCGTCGGCGAGGCGGGTGCCCTGAAGGTCTACGGCACCGGCCAAAAAGCCGGCTTCGACATGAAGCGGGTCTAACCCCAGGCTCTTCCATCCATTTCTCCAACGAGGTCGAGACATGAGCAGCATCAACTACAGCGAGAAGATCCCCAACAACGTCAACCTGGCCGAGGACCGCACGCTGCAGCGCGCGCTCGAAGGCTGGCAGCCCAACTTCATCAACTGGTGGGACGACGTCGGCCCCGAGGGCTCGACCAACTACGACGTCTACCTGCGCACGGCCGTGAGCGTCGACCCGCAGGGCTGGGCCCAGTTCGGTCACGTGAAGATGCGCGACTACCGCTGGGGCATCTTCCTGAACCCGGGCGATGCCGAGCGCAAGATCCACTTCGGCGACCACATGGGCGAGAAGGCTTGGCAGGACGTGCCCGGCGAGCACCGCGCCAACCTGCGCCGCATCATCGTCACGCAGGGCGACACCGAGCCCGCCTCGGTCGAGCAGCAGCGCCACCTGGGCCTGACGGCGCCGTCGATGTATGACCTGCGCAACCTCTTCCAGATCAACGTGGAAGAAGGCCGCCACCTGTGGGCCATGGTCTACCTGCTGCACAAGCATTTCGGCCGCGACGGCCGCGAAGAGGCCGAGGCGCTGCTGGAGCGCCAGAGCGGCGACGAGAACAACCCCCGCATCCTGGGTGCGTTCAACGAGAAGACGCCGGACTGGCTGAGCTTCTTCATGTTCACCTACTTCACCGACCGCGACGGCAAGTTCCAGCTGTCGGCCCTGGCCGAGTCCGCCTTCGATCCGCTGGCGCGCACCACCAAGTTCATGCTGACCGAAGAGGCTCACCACATGTTCGTGGGCGAGTCGGGCGTCAGCCGCGTCATCCAGCGCACCTGCCAGGTGATGAACGAACTCAAGACCGACGACCCGAAGAAGGTGCGCGAAGCCGGCGCCATCGACCTGGAGACCATCCAGCGCTACCTGAACTTCCACTACTCGGTGACCATCGACCTGTTCGGCGCCGACCAGTCCAGCAACGCCGCCACCTTCTACAGCTCGGGCCTCAAGGGCCGCTACGAAGAAGGCAAGCGCACCGACGACCACGTCCTCAAGAACCAGACCTACAAGGTGCTGGAGGTCAAGGACGGCCAGTTGCTCGAGAAGGAAGTGCCGATGCTCAACGCCCTCAACGAGGTGCTGCGCGACGACTTCATCAAGGACTCGGTGGCCGGCGTCGGCCGCTGGAACAAGGTGATCGAGAAGGCGGGCATCCCCTTCCGGCTCACCGTGCCGCACAAGGCCTTCAACCGCGCCATCGGGGCGCTGGCCGGCATCCGCATGTCGCCGGACGGCCGCGTGGTGAGCGAATCCGAATGGGACGCGAAGAAGAAGGACTGGCTGCCCACCGACGAGGACCGCGCCTTCGTGGCCTCGCTGATGGGCCGCGTGGTCGAGCCCGGCAAGTTCGCCAACTGGATCGCACCGCCGGTCATGGGCATCAACCGCCAGCCCGTGGATTTCGAGTACGTCCGCTTCGCCTGAACCCACAATGCGCTGAGGCCGTCCTGATGAGGGACGGCCGAGGCCGGGGCCCGGATTGCCGGGCAACCCCACATCGGCTGCCAAGGCCGGCAAGGAGACACACGATGGACATGGCTGTGGACGTGGCCGTGATCAAGCAGCACCTGATCGACCCCGAGATCTGCATCCGCTGCAACACCTGCGAGGCCACCTGCCCGATCGGTGCAATCACGCACGACGACCGCAATTACGTGGTCAAGGCCGACGTGTGCAACGGCTGCATGGCCTGCATCTCGCCGTGCCCGACGGGCTCCATCGACAACTGGCGCACGGTGCCGGCCGCCAAGGCCTATCCGATCGAGGAGCAGCTGCTGTGGGACGAGCTGCCCGCGGAGCTCACGCCCGAGCAGCTGGCGGCCGAGGGCGTGCCTGCCGATGCGGCCGAAGCCGCACCCGTGGCGGCACCGGCTGCCGCGGAAGCGGTGGCCGAGCCGGGCGCCGCACCCTTCCACTCGGCCAGCTACGGCGCCACCCGCCCGCCCTGGTCGGCCGCGCATCCGTACACCAACCTGCATGCGCCCAAGAGCCCCATCACCGCCACCGTGACGGGCAACTTCAACTGCACCGAAGCCGGCTTCGACAGCGAGACGCACCACATCGTGCTGGACTTCGGCGCCATGCCCTTCCCGGTGCTGGAAGGCCAGTCCATCGGCATCGTGCCGCCGGGCACCGACGCACTGGGCCGCGCGCACCAGCCGCGCCAGTATTCGGTGGCCAGCGCCCGCAACGGCGAGCGGCCGGGCTACAACAACCTGTCGCTCACGGTGAAGCGCGTCACGCAGGACCACCAGGGCCAGGCCGTGCGCGGCCTCTGCTCCAACTACCTGTGCGACCTCCAGGTGGGCGACACCGTGCAGGTGGTCGGCCCCTTCGGCAGCAGCTTCCTGATGCCGAACCACCCGAAGTCGCACATCGTCATGATCTGCACCGGCACCGGCAGCGCACCGATGCGGGCCATGACCGAATGGCGCCGGCGGCTGCGCAGGACGGGGAAGTTCGAGGGCGGCAAGCTGATGCTCTTCTTCGGCGCACGCACCCAGCAGGAACTGCCGTACTTCGGCCCGCTGACCAGCCTGCCCAAGGACTTCATCGACATCAACCTGGCCTTCTCCCGCACGCCCGGCAAGCCGAAGAAGTACGTGCAGGACCTGATGCGCGACCGCGCCGCCGACCTGGCGCTGCTGCTGCGCGACGAGGCCGCCCATTTCTACGTCTGCGGCCTCAAGAGCATGGAAGAAGGCGTGGTGCTGGCCCTGCGTGACGTGGCCACCGACGCGGGCTTGGATTGGGAGCAGATCGCCGCGCGGCTCAAGCAGGAAGGGCGTCTGCACCTGGAGACGTACTGAGGCGGAGGCCGTCGGCGTCTGGCAGGTGCAGCGATCGGCGGGCCTCTGCCTATGGTGGGCATAGGCAGACCGAACTGGGCGAGCGCTGCACGGCGCGCGACACTCGCGCCCATTGCGCCCCGAACGGAGACCCTACGATGACCGTCACGCCCACTGCCGCCTTTCCCGCGCCCATCGCCCCCGAGGCCATGCCCAGCTTCGCCGACTACGAGGCCGACGCCCAGGGCCGCGGCTTCGATGAGGTGATGGAGCGGGTCTGGCAGCCCGGCACCCACGTCAGTACCCACGGCCATCCTTTCGCCGTGGAGGCGCTGATGGTGCAGGGCGAACTCAGGCTCACCATCGACGGCGAGACGCGCGTGCTGCGCCGCGGCGACCGGTTCACGCTCACGCACGACCAGCCGCACGAGGAGCAGTACGGCACCGAAGGCGCCACCTACTGGGTCGCACGTCGGCATGCGGCGGATTGAGGGCCTGCGCCCCGGTGCCGTCTGCCCTGCCGCGCCGTCGGACACCGGCAGCCGGGCGATGAGCGAAAGGACCCGGCGATGAAGTTTGCCGACTTCCATACCGGCCAGGTCATCGAGGCCGGCCCGCATGCGGTGATCGAAGCGGAGGTCCTGGCCTTCGCCCGCCAGTGGGACCCGCAGTGGTTCCATGCCGACCCCGAGGCCGCGGCCCAGGGCGTGTTCGGCGGCCTGATCGCCAGCGGCTGGCACACCTGCGCCATCGCCATGCGGCTGGTGGTGCAGGCCGCGCTGCACGACTCCGAATCCTTCGCCTCGCCCGGCATCGACCACATCCGCTGGTCGCAGCCGGTGCGTCCCGGCGACCAGCTGCGCCTGCGGGCCGAGGTGGTCGAGGTGCGCCGCTCCGACTCCAAGGCCCACCTGGGCATCCTGCGCTGGCGCTGGCAGCTGTTCAACCAGCATCAGGCGCAGGTGCTGGATGCGATGGTGACGAGCCTGTTCCGGCTGCCCTGAGGGGCGGGCCTCGGGCCAGGGGCGCGCGGCACGCGCGCTGCGACGACGGCCGCGCTACCCCACCGCCGGCAGCACCTCGCCCCGGCATTCGCCGAAGCCGATGCGTGCCCGGCCGTCGCGCGCGCACCAGCCGCGCAGGATCACCGTGTCGCCGTCTTCCAGGAAGGTCCGTGTCTCGCCGGTGGCCGGCAGGTCGACGGTCTGGGTGCCGCCCCGGGACAGTTCGACGATGGCGCCGGCCTCGCCCGGCGTGGGACCGGAAATGGTGCCGGTGCCCAGCAGGTCGCCGGGCTGCAGGTTGCAGCCGCCCACCGTGTGCTGGGCCACCATCTGCGCCAGCGTCCAGTACTGGTGGCGGAAGCTCGTGGCCGAGAGCCGGTCGCCGGCATGGCCGGCGGCGCGGTGGCGCGGGCTCTGCAGGCGCACTTCCAGCTGCACGTCCACGCCGCCGGCCTCGCGGTTGGCCGCGCTGTCCAGGTAGGCCAGCGACTGCGGCTCGTCGGCCGGGCGGGTGAAGGGCACGCGGTAGGGTGCCAGCGCCGCCATCGTCACGACCCAGGGCGAGACGCTGGTGCAGAAGTTCTTGCCGAGGAAGGGGCCCAGAGGCGCCATCTCCCAGAACTGGTGGTCGCGCGCCGACCAGTCGTTGAGCAGGCACATGCCGAAGATGTGCGACTCGGCCTCGCCGATGGCGATGGGCCGGCCCTGGGCATTGCCCGGGCCCACGTAGAAGCCCATCTCCAGCTCGTAGTCCAGCCGGCGGCAGGGGCCGTACTGCGGTGCGGCGGCACCGGGCCCCATGGCCTGGCCCATGGGACGGTGGAAGGCGGTGCCGCTGGGCACCACGCTGGAGGCGCGGCCGTGGTAGGCGATGGGCAGCCAGCGGAAGTTGGGCGTGAGCGGATCGTCGGGCTTGAGCACGCGGCCCACGTTCAGCGCATGGTGCACCGAGGTGTAGAAGTCGGTGTAGTCGCCGATGCGGCTGGGCAGGCCCATTTCGGCCTGCGCCTGCGGCACCAATGCGCCACGCAGCGCGTCGGCCGCAGGGCCGGTCGCGCCGTCGGCCAGGGCATCGAAGAGCGCCAGCCGCAGGGCATGCCAGGCCTCGGGGCCCATCGCCATCAGCGCATTCAGCGCGGAGTGGGATGCGGCCTGCAAGGCCTGGCCCGCCAGGCCCGTGAAGGCGCCGCTGCCCGCGGCAGCCTGCAGGTCGATCACCTGGTCGCCGATGGCCACGCCGCCGCGAAAGGCCTCCTGGCTGCCCGCACGGCGGAACACGCCGAAGGGCAGGTTCTGGATCGGGAAGTCGCCGTCCGATGCGTTGGCGCTGGCGAGCCAGCTGCGCGTGTGAACGTCGTGGGTGCGGTCGAGCGTCATCGCCACCGCCTCTCAGGCCGAGGCCATCAGGGCGTCGTCGAAGATGGCGACGGCGCGGGTCCAGCCGGCGGACGCCCCGCGGATCTTGTGCGGGAAGCAGCTGATGAAGAAGCCATCGGGCGGCAGCGCCTCCAGGTTGTGCAGCTTCTCGATGTGGCAGTAGCCGATGTCGCGGCCGGCCTTGTGGCCTTCCCAGATCAGGCCGGCGTCCTTGGTCTCGCCGTACTTCTGCGCGGTGTGGACGAAGGGCGCGTCCCAGCTCCAGCCGTCGGTGCCGGTGAGGCGTACGCCGCGCTCCAGCAGGTACATGGTGGCCTCGTAGCCCATGCCGCAGCCGCTGGAGACATAGTCGTTCTGGCCGTAGCGCTCGCCCGCGCGGGTGTTGACCACCACGATCTCCAGCGGCTTGAGCACGTGGCCGATGCGGGCCAGCTCGGCCTCCACGTCGGCGGCCGTGACCACGTAGCCGTCGGCGAAGTGGCGGAAGTCCAGCTTCACGCCGGGCTGGAAGCACCATTCCAGCGGCACGGCGTCGATGGTGATGGCGGGCTTCTTCTCGCCCAGCGCCTTGTCCATGGTCGAGTGGAAGTGGTAGGGCGCATCCAGGTGCGTGCCGTTGTGGGTGGACAGCTGCACCTGCTCCACCGCCCAGCCCTCGCCGTCGGGCAGGTCGGCCTTCTGCAGGCCGGGGAAGAAGGGCACGATCTGTTCGACCGTGTTCTCGTGGGTGAAGTACTGGATCTTGGGCGCGAAGGGCGGCGGGTCGCTCACCACGTCGTTCTCGAGGTAGATGGACAGGTCGACGAATTGGCGGGGCATGGCGGGTTTCCTTGGTGTGGGGCCGTGGGGTGTGAGGTTCAGGGGCGCTGCCAGCGGAGAAGACGATGCTCCGCGAAGGCCAGCAAGCCATTGCTGACGAAGCCGATCAGCCCCAGCAGCACGATGCCGGCGAACAGCTCGCTGGCCCGGAAGGCGCGTGCCGCCAGCAGGATGGCCTGGCCCAGCCCGCCCTGCGAGGCGATCATCTCGCCCACCACGGCCACGATCAGCGCGACGGTGAGGGCCAGCCGCATGCCGGCCAGGATGTCGGGCATGGCATGCGGCAGGCCGATCTTGAGGATGAAGGCGGGGCGCGACAGCTGCAGGCAACGCGTCACCTCGGCCAGCCGCGCATCGACGGTGGCCAGGCCATGCACCGTGGCCAGCAGCACCGGCCACATGGCGCCGAAGGCCACCACCACCAGCACCATGCGCGGGCTCAGCCCGAAGATGGCGATGGCCACCGGCAGCACGGCCGAGGCCGGCAGCGGCCGGATGAATTCCAGCATCGGCTGCAGCCAGGCGCGGGCCGCGGCCGATGCGCCGATGAACACGCCCAGCGCCACGCCCGCCAGCGAGGCCAGCAGCCAGCCCTGCAGCATGCGGCCGACGGTGTCGAAGGTCCACGACGCCAGCTCGCCGTTGCCGCTGCCGCGCAGGTTGAAGCCCTCGGCCAGCGCGTCCCAGGTGGCCTGCGGCGTGGGCAGGAAGACGCGGCTGACCCAGCCCAGGTTGCTGGCCGCCCACCACAGCGCGATCAGCGCCGCGAGCACCAGGGCCGAGCCCAGCCAGCTGCCCGACTTCAGGCGATCGTTCATGCGGCCCCCATCCGGCGGGCGACGCGCTGCTGCAGCCGCAGCATGCCGGCATTGACCGCATAGCCCACCACGCCGATCCAGCCCAGCCAGGCCAGCATCAACGCGGGGTCGAAGCTCTGCTGCGCGATCATCATGGCGTAGCCCATGCCGTTGGGATTGGCGGCGATCTCCACCGTCACCGCCACCACCAGCGCCACGGCCACGCCCAGCCGCAGCGCGACGAACAGCCGCGGCGCGATGGCCGGCAGCACGATCTTGAAGGCGCGCTCGCGCGCCGACAGGCCCAGCACCCGGCTCACCTCCAGCAGCCGCGGCTCCACCTGCCGCACGGCGGCCTGCACCAGCAGCATCAGCGGCCAGAAGGTGGCGAAGGCGACCACCGTCATCTCCATGCGCACGCCGAAGCCGAACATCAGCATGGCCAGCGGGATCAGCGCCACCGAGGGCACGGTGCGCAGCAGCTCGGTCGTCATGAAGCCCATGCGCGCGGCGCGGGCCGACAGGCCGAGTGCAATGCCGCCGGCCAGGGCGAGCAGGCTGCCGACGCCCAGGCCGAGGGCGGCGGTACCGAGGGTGAAGGCGGTGGCCTGCCAGAGCGAGCCGTCCAGGGCCGCGCCCCACCAGGCTTTCACCGCCGCACTGACAGGCGCCAGCGAGTCGCTGCCCAGGGCCGATGCGCGCCGGGCGTAGAGCTCGAAGGCGAGCAGCAGAAGCGTGGGGATGGCCCAGGGGCGCAGGCGGGCCAGGGCGCGCGCAGCCCGCTCAGCCATGGCCTTCCTCGATGAAGGTGAAGAGCTCGCGGCGCAGGCGCACGAACTCGGGATGCTCGCGCGTCGTCAGCTGGTCGCGCGGCCGGGGAATGGGCACGTCGATCATGCGCGCCAGGCTGGGCCGACCAGGGCCCGGGTTGGCCTGCAGCGCCACCACGCGGTCACCCAGGTAGATGGCCTCTTCCAGGTCGTGGGTGACGAAGATCACCGTCAGGCCATCGTCGCGCACCAGGCGCGCCAGCTCGTCCTGCAGGCCCTGACGCGTCATGGCGTCCAGTGCGCCGAAGGGCTCGTCCATCAGCATCAGCTCGGGCTGCTGGGCCAGGCAGCGGGCGATCTGCACGCGCTGCTGCATGCCGCCCGACAGCTGCAGCGGAAACTTCTGCGCATGCGCCGCCAGGCCGACCTTGGCCAGCACTTCGGCTGCGCGCGCGGCATGCTCGGCCGCGGGCACGTGCGCGGCCTCCAGCGCCAAGCGCACGTTGCCCTCCACGGTGCGCCAGGGCAGCAGGGCGCGGCCGTAGTCCTGGAACACGAAGGCGATCTCGCGCGCCGGCTGCGTGATGGGCACGCCGTGGCGCAGCACGCGGCCCGCCGTGGGCGCGACCAGCGCGCTGGCGGTGCGCAGCAGCGTCGTCTTGCCGCAGCCGCTGGCGCCGACGATGCAGACGAACTCGCCGCGCCGCACCTCGAAGCTGGTGGGCGAGAGGATCTCGCGCCCGCCCAGGCGGATGCTGACCGCGTCGAAGCGCAGCAGCGGTGCGGCGCCGGCTGCGGTGGGCCCGGCTGCGCGCGCGGCGGCGGCCGGATCGACCACCGCGCGGCCCGCGGCGACCATGAAGTCGGGAGCGCCCATGGCGTGTCTCCTGCCCTCAGCGGGCGATCAGCCGCGCCACGTCGGGCGAGCCCTTGAGCATGTCCTGGTCCTTCATCAGCCCGACCCAGTAGGCCAGCTGCCTGTCGGTGACCACCGGGCCGGGCGGCGAGATCTGCACCTTGGCCAGCACGTCCGGCGGCAGCTTGATGTACTTGCCGATGGCCGCGCGCACGCGCGCATCGTTCTTGGGCTGGACCATGAAGGCGGCGGCCTCCACCAGCGACTCGCGGAAGGCGCGCACGGCCTGCGGATTCTTCTCGGCCCAGTCGCGGCGCGCGGCATGCACGATGGTCTGGTTGCCCTCGGGCAGGAAGGTGGAGTAGTAGCTGGCCACGTACCCTGCGCCCGACTCGGTGATGCGGCTCATGAAGGGGTCGGCCGACACCACCGCATCCACCGAGCCGCCGCGCAGCAGGTCGGCATGCTGCGGAAACGCGGCCTCGACGAAGTTGACCTTGCGGTAGTCCACGCCCTGGTCCTTGAGCCAGGCGCGAAAGGTCACGTGCAGAAAGGCGCCCAGGCCCGGCACGCCGATCTTCTTGCCCACGCAGTCCTGCGCGGTCTTGATGCCCGAGCCGGCCCGCGCCACCAGGCCGAAGCCAGTGATGTTCTTGGCGGTGAGGCCGCCGCCGGCCACCAGCACCAGGTCGAGGCCGCCGTCCACCGCCTGCAGGAAGACCGAGGGCGTGGGCCCGCCGATGGTGAGCGAGTCGGACTGCAGCGCCGCAGGAATCGTGGAGTTGAGCGGGATGAACTTGGGCTCCACGTCCAGCCCGCGCTTGCCGAAGTAGCCTTCTTCCTTGGCCACGAAGACCGAGGCGAAGTCGGTCACGGCGGTGAAGCCGAAGGTGATCTTCGTGGTGGCCTGGGCGCGGGCCGGCAGCGTGGCCGCGGCCAGGGTGGCGGCGCCGAGCGCCGAAAGTGCGGTGCGTCGTTTCATGGGGCTTGTCTCCGTGCGTTGTTTCTTCGGGTCGTCGATGCGGATGCGGGCGTGCCGCCGGCCGTCGCGGCGCGGGCCGCGCGCGGGCGGGGCAGGGCGGCGCGCAGGCCACCCACGATGAAGTTCACCAGCAGCGCGCCGCCTGCGGGCTCGGCCGGCCGGTTGTCGCCGCCGGACAGGCGGGCCACCCGCTGGTCCACCAGGTGGTGCAGCAGCGCGCCCAGCGCGAACTGGTAGCCCCAGGCCACCTGCCCGCGCGAGGCATGGGGCAGGGCCTGCTGCAGCGCGTCGATGAAGGCCGTGGCCAGCGGGTCGAAGTAGCGGCGCAGCACGCGGTCGGCCTCTTCGGTGGCGTGCGACAGCTCGCGTGCCACCAGCAGGGCGTAGTACTCGCCCTCGCTGCTGGCGCGCAGGGCCAGCACCGGGGCGGTGAAGGCCTGGATGATGCGCGGCAGCGTGCGGGCGTCGGCCGGGTCGATGCGCAGTGCCGCCAGCGCCGCCAGCCGGGCCTCGATGCTGTGGTTCCAGTGTTCGAAGATGGCCTCGAACAGCGCGTTCTTGGGGCCGAAGTAGTAGCCCACCAGGGCCAGCGGCACGCCGGCCTCGTCGGCGATCTGGCGGATGCTCACCGCGTGGTAGCCGTGCTGCGCGAACAGCTTCTCGGCCGCCAGCAGGATCGCCTGGCGCCGGTCGGGCCGTGCCTCGGGCCGGGCCACCGGACCGCGTCCCACCGCACTGGAAAGAGGCTGGCGCGCATTCATGGGGGCCGATTGAACGCCCGTACAAAAGCGTTGTACACGCGTGCAAACCCGCAGCCGCCGCGGGCCGACCGGCACGCCGCCCGCAGTCGCACAGACGACGCCGCTGGGGCCAATCCGCATTGAGCCGGCCGCGCCGGCGCACTACGCTGGCCGGATGACCGCTCCCGCCTACGTTCCCCAGATCCGCCTCTTCCAGGACTGGCTGCGCGACACGCGCGGCCTGGTGTTCGACCGCTACGACGCGCTGTGGCAATGGTCGGTGACCGACCTGCACGGCTTCTGGCAGGCCATCTGGGACTATGCCGGCATCCAGTCGCCCACGCCGCACCGCGCGGTGCTGGCCGACCGGCGCATGCCGGGGGCCGTGTGGTTTCCGGGCGCGCAGGTCAACTACGCCCGCGAGGTGCTGCGGCACGTCGCGCCCGCGCATGCGGCCGGCATGCCCGCCATCGTGAGCGAGAACGAGGCCGGCGAGGTGCGCGAGATGTCCTGGCCGGAACTCAAGCGCCAGATCGCCTCGGTGGCCCTGTCGCTCAAGGCCCTGGGCGTGCAGCGCGGCGACCGCGTCGCGGCCTACCTGCCCAACATTCCCGAGACCATGGTGGCCTTCCTGGCCTGTTCCAGCCTGGGCGCGGTGTGGAGCGTGTGCGCGCCCGACATGGGCACCGCCGCCGTGGCCGACCGCTTTCGCCAGATCGAACCCAAGGTGCTGATCGCGGTGGACGGCGTGCACTACGGGCAGAAGGCGCTGGACCGCAGCGCGGTGGTGCGCGAGCTGCGCGCCCAGCTGCCCACGGCCGAGCACCTGCTGCTGCTGCGCACGCCGCATGCGGCCGAGGCGCTGCCGCACGACGTCGACTGGGCCACCGCCAGCGGCCGCGACGATGCCGAGGTGGCGGCCTTCGAGCCCGAATGGCTGCCCTTCGATCATCCGGTGTGGATCGTCTATTCCAGCGGCACCACCGGCCTGCCCAAGCCCATCGTGCATGGGCAGGGCGGCATCCTCCTGTCGATGGCGCTGTCGCAGATCCATTACGACCTGGGGAGCAGCTATGCGGCCAACAGCCTCGGCGAGCGCTTCCACTGGTTCAGCTCCACCGGCTGGGTGATGTGGAACGCGCAGCTGTCGGGCCTGGTGTCGGGCACCACCTGCGTCATCTACGACGGCCATCCGGCGCACAGCAAGGAGCAGCCCGACTGGTCGGTGCTGTGGCGCTTCGTGGCGCGCCACGGCGTGACCTTCTTCGGCGCGGGCGCGGCCTACTTCACCAACTGCATGAAGGCCGGCGTGCGCGCCGTCGACTGCGGCGACCTGTCGCGCGTGCGCATCCTCGGCAGCACCGGCTCGCCGCTGGCGGAGGAGGTGCAGCGCTGGGGCAGTGCGCAGATGCACGAGGCCAGGCGCGCCGCCGGCCTCGTGCCGAAGGCCGATGCGCTCAGGGGCGGCACCGACGGTGAAGTCTGGTGGAACAACATCTCGGGCGGCACCGACTTCTGCGGCGCCTTCGTGGGTGGCAACCGCGAGCTGCCCGAGGTGCCCGGCCAGATGCAGTGCCGCTTCATGGGCGCCGCCGTCCATGCCTGGAACGAGCACGGCCAGGCCGTCACCGGCGAGGTCGGCGAGCTGGTCTGCACCGAGCCCATCCCGTCCATGCCGCTGTATTTCTGGAACGACCCCGGCAATGCGCGCTATCTGTCGAGCTACTTCGACACCTACCCCGGCGTGTGGCGCCACGGCGACTGGCTGAAGGTGGGCGCCGACGGCGGCTGCGTCATCTACGGCCGCAGCGACGCCACCATCAACCGCCAGGGCCTGCGCATGGGCACCAGCGAGATCTACAACGCGGTGGAGTCGCTGCCCGAGGTGCTCGACTCGATGGTGGTCGACCTGGAATACCTGGGCCGCGACAGCTACATGCCGCTCTTCGTGGTGCTGCGACCCGGCGTGGCGCTGGACGAGGCCATGCGCCGCAAGCTGAACGACGCCATCCGTGCCAGCCTGTCGCCGCGCTTCCTGCCCGACGACATCTTCCAGGTGGCCGAGATCCCGCGCACCCTCTCCGGCAAGAAGCAGGAACTGCCGATCAAGAAGCTGCTGCTGGGCCAGCCGCTCGACAAGGTGGTCAACAAGGAGGCCATGGCCAATCCGGGCTGCCTGGCCTGGTACGTGACACTGGCCGAGCGGCGGGCCGAGACGGTGGTCTGATGCGGCGCTACCCCGACGCCCCGGCTGTCGCGCCGGTGGTCGATGACGCGGCGGCGGGCACGGGACAATGCCCGCGCACATGTCCTCTCCGTCAGCCACCTCGCGCGGCCTCGTCGCGCTGACCTTCGCCTTCTCCCTCAGCCAGTTCTTCCGCAGCTGCCTCGCCGTCATCGCGCCCGAGCTGCAGCACGACCTGGCCCTGTCGCCCGCCGGCTTCGGCGCGCTGTCCTCCAGCTTCTTCCTGGCCTTCGCCGTCGCGCAGATCCCGGTGGGCGTGGCCTTCGACCGGTGGGGCGTGGGGCGGCCCAGCCGCTGGCTGCTGGCGGTCGGCGTGGTGTCGGCGGGCCTGCTGGTCGCGGCGCCCAACGGTGCCGTCGCGATGGTCGCGCAGGCCGGCCTGGGCCTGGCCTGCGCGCCGGTCTTCATGGGCCTGATGCATTACGCGGCCGAGCAGCTGCCGCCGGCCCGCTTCGCCGCCTTCATCAGCCGCGCCAACGCGGTGGGCATGGTCGGCTCCCTGGTGGCCACCGCGCCGCTGGGCTGGGCAGCGCACCGCATCGGCTGGCGGCCGGCCATCGCGCTGGCCGGTGTCGCGATGCTGCTGGCCTGCATCGGCGTGTGGCGCCACGTGCGCGACCAGGGCCATGCCCAGGCCCGGCAGGAAAGCCCGGCCGCCATGGTGCTGGCCAGTGCCGGGCTGCTGCGGCGGCTGGCGCTGTGGACGCTCATTCCCATGTGCATCGCCATGGCAGCCGGCACCAGTTTCCGCAACGCCTGGGGCGGACCCTACTTCGCGCAGGTCTTCGGGCTCGATGCCGATGCGCGCGGCCTGGCGCTGATGGTCGTGAGTGCGGGCGGCATCCTGGGCGCGCTGACCATCCCGCTCGTGGTGCGCCGCAGCTCGCTGCGTGCCACGGTGGCCGGCTGGACGGCCTTCTCGTTTCTGGCGGCGCTGGCGCTCACGGCCTGGCCGGCGGCGGGCCTGGGGATGGACCTGGCGCTGCTGACCGGCGTGGTCACTGCCGGCATGCTGCATCCGCTGGTGATGAGCCACGGCCGCGAACTGGTGCCTGCCGCGCTGCGCGGGCGCGGCCTGGGCGTGCTGAACACCTGGGTGTTCCTGGGCTCGGCCGCCGCCTCGTGGGCCTTCGGCCTGATCGCCGAGGCGGGCCTGCGCCGCGGCTGGCCGGTGGATGCCACCTTCGCCGCCATCTTCGGCTGCGCCGCGGCCCTGCTGCTGGGCGGCCTCCTGCCCTACCTGTTCAGCCCACGCCTGCCGCTTTCGCAAGCACCGCGCTGAAGTGCGCAGGCGGCACCCAGCCGCCGGGTGCGCCCCTCGAGGGGGATTGGACTTCCACACGCAGTGAGGACCTCCAGACGAGGCGGTTTCATCTCATCGCGGCAGGTCGCTGAAGCCCATCAGGAACTCGTCCACCGCCCGCGCGGCCTGCCGGCCCTCGCGGATGGCCCACACCACCAGCGACTGGCCGCGGCGCATGTCGCCGGCGGCGAACACCCTGGGCACGTTGGTGGCGTAGCCGCCGTTGAAGTCGACCGTTGCCTTTGCCTTGCCGCGTGGGTCCGTCCTGACGGCGAAAGCCCACTGCCGCGGACAAGACGGGCCCAAGAAACCCA
>NZ_LDSL01000113.1 GCF_001476815.1 Pseudacidovorax intermedius
GGGCCGACAGGCGGCGCTCCACGGCGCCGGCATCGCCCGCCGCGCCGCCGCCGTGGAGCGCAGCCTGTCGGCCCTGCTCGGCACGCAGGACCAGCCCACCTACGGCGCCGGCCTCGGCCAGCGCGGCATGTTCGGCGCCGGCGCCATGCGCGGCGCCATGGCCGGCATGCACTGAGCGACACCGACCACCACCCGTTCATTGCAAGTGCGCCCCGGTCCGCTGATGCGGCCGGGGCGTTTTTTCATGGGCGCCGGTATCGCGTCAGGCCGAAAAGTCAGAGGGCGCGTGCTTTGGCCTGCAGCAGGCCTTGCCGAACGGCACGCAGCCTCCTGCACGGGTCAACCCGCGCGCAGCGACTGATGTCCCAGTCGGCGGGATATGGCCGCCGCACAGGCCTGGGCGGCGAGCGACTGCGTGCCATCCCAGGCGGTGTCGAAGGAGCGTGAGCGTCCCATCAGGGTGACGCCGAGAACGATGTTGCCCAAGTAATCGAAGACCGGCGCGGCAAAGGAGCAGACGCCGGGCGTGGGATTGTTGACGGCGCGGGAGACGCCGTACCGCCGCACCTCCTGCAACTGCGCCTGCAGGTCGTCGGTGTCGTTGGGCTGGGCGATGTCGGGCCCGAGGCGGCGCGCATCCTCCAGCAGCGATTCCTCGATCAGCCGCGCCGGCAGGTAGGCGGCGAACAGCCGGCCCGTGGCGGTGGACGCCAGCGACATCACCGTGCCGGTGCGGATGTTGGTGTGCAGCGGATAGATGGCGTCGAACAGGAACACGATGGTCGGCCCCTGGTTGCCCCAGACGGACAGCGCCACGCTGTGCCCGGTCTCGCGGGCCAGGTCTTCGGCAAAGGGCACCGCCTCGCGCACCGGGTTGAGCATGCGCAGCGTGACCAGGCCCAGCTGCATGGCCGTGGGCCCCAGCCAGTAGTGGCCGGTGGGCGCCTCCTGCGTCACCAGCCCCAGCTTGGAGAAGCTCACCAGGTACGGGTGCGCCTTGCCCGGCGCCATGTCTGCCGCCTTGGCCAACTCGCGCAAGGGCATGGGCCGGCCATGCGCGCCGAGGGCCAGCAAGAGCTGGCCGCCTGCTTCGACGGACTGGATGCCCCGTCGCTCCTTTTCCGCGCCCGATTCGCCCAGTTCGTTGTCCGGAAGGCCCATGCATGTCTCCTAACGCTTCGATCTTATCAAACAGATTCTTATAGGGTAAACAATTAGACAAGAGAAGATGCGTTAGCTGAATACTAACGGAACGGCGACAGCGTTCATCCGGAATCGCATGGGCCAAGGAGACATGGCGAATGACTGAAGGGCAAGAGATCTGCGACGTGCTGGTGGTCGGTACCGGCGCGTCCGGCATGTCCGCCGCGGTGACGGCGGCGCACCAGGGGCTCAAGGTGCTGGTGGTGGACAAGGCGCCGCAGTACGGCGGCACCACCGCGCGTTCGGGCGGATGGCTGTGGATTCCGGGTACCCGGCTGGCCACGGAGCAGGGCATCCACGAGCCGCCGGGTGCCGCAAGGGCCTACCTGCAGCATGAAGCCACCACCCATTTCGATGCCGCCCGGGTCGACGCCTTCCTGGAGAACGGCCCCAAGGCCATTGACTTCTTCACCCGCAACACCTGCGTGCAGTTCGACATGCCGCCGGTGTTCCCCGACTACCACGCCGAGGCGCCCGGCGGCCAGCCGGGCGGGCGCTCCATGGTCACGCGTCCCTTCGACGCGCGCGAGCTGGGCGAGCGCGTGGCACAGCTGGCGCCGCCGGTGCCCGAACTCACGGTGTTCGGAATGATGCTGGGCTCGGGCAAGGAGCTGTGGCACTTCCTGCGGGCCTTCAAGTCGCTCGAATCCTTTCTGTATGTGGCGCGGCGCTTCGGCGGCCACCTGCTGGACGTGCTGCGCCACGGCCGCGGCATGACGCTGACCAACGGCAATGCGCTCGCGGGCCGTCTGGCCAAGGCCGGCATGGACCTGGGCATTCCCGTCTGGCTCAACGCGCCGGTCCAGAAACTCATCGTCGAGGGGGATGCGGTGGTGGGCGCCACCGTCGTGCGCGAGGGCGTGCCCACCGACGTGCGGGTGCGCCGCGGCGTGGTGCTGGCCTGCGGCGGCTTTCCCCACGACGTGGAGCGCCGCAGGCAGCTCTTTCCGCATGCACCCACCGGCCGCGAGCACTTCACGCCATCGCCGCCGCTCAACACCGGCGATGGCCTGCGCCTGGGCGAGTCGGCGGGCGGCTGGGTCGACCCCACCATCCCGAATGCGGCAGCCTGGTGCCCCACCTCGGTGATCCGGCGCAAGGACGGCTCGCAGGGCGTGATGCCGCACTTCATCGACCGGGCCAAGCCGGGCGTCATCGCCGTCACCGCCCGGGGGCGCCGCTTCGCCAACGAGGCGCTGTCGTACCACGACTTCGTGCAGCGGCTGGTCAAGGCCTGCGCGGGCCTGCCGGAGGTGAGCTGCTGGCTGGTCTGCGACCACCCGCATCTGCGCCAGTACGGCATGGGCGCCGTGGCGCCGTTCCCGCTGCCCATCGGCAAGTACCTGCGCAACGGCTACCTGCGCCGCGGCCGCACGCTGGAGGAGCTGGCCCGCGCCATCGAGGTGCCGCCGGCCGCCCTGCAGGAGGAGGTGGAGGCCTTCAACCGCGACGCCGAAAGCGGCAACGACCGCCGCTTCCAGAAGGGCAGCACCGCCTACAACCGCTACCAGGGCGATTCTCTGGTCAAGCCCAATCCCTGCATGGCGCCGATCGAGAACGGGCCCTTCTACGCGATCCGCCTGGTGGTCGGCGAGATCGGCACCTTCGCCGGTCTGGCCACCGATGCCAGCTGCCGCGTGCTGAGCCAGGCGGGCCGGCCGATTCCCGGCCTGTTCGCCGTGGGCAACGACGCGGCCAGCGTCATGGGCGGCAACTATCCCGGTGCCGGCATCACGCTCGGGCCCGCGCTGACCTTCGGGTACGTGGTGGGCAATGTGCTGGCCAAGCAGGATGAACTGGGAACGACGGCCGTCACGCCGCCCAGCCCGCTCGCCGCTGTGCCACGCGACGTGCAGCCGGCCTGAGCGACACAGCTTCGCCCGCGTCCGACGCTTCATTCCTTCTTTCCTTCATTCCATGGACATCTCAGAACTCACGGCACCGCGCGTGCTGGCGGGCCGGACCGCGCTCGTCACCGGGGCAGGGCAGGGCAATGGCCGGGCGATCGCCTGCGGCCTGGCCCGGGCCGGCGCCACCGTCGTCGTCACCGACCTCCACGAAGGCAATGCGCAGGCCGTCGCGGCCGAGATCGAGGCGGCCGGGGGCCGGGCCTGTGCCTACGTGCTCGACGTCACCTCGCCCGAGGCCTGCGCGGCGCTGGCCGCCACGGTGTCGGACCAGGTGGCGGACCTCGACATCCTGGTCAACAACGCCGGCATCCTGGTTCGCGAAGGCATGGACAGCGCGCGGGCCGCGGACAACCTGTCGCGCACGCTGGACGTGAACGTCATGGGCACCTTCCATCCGACGCAGGCCTGGCTGCCGGCCCTGCGCCGCACGCGCGGGGTCGTCATCAACGTGGCCTCGATCGCCGCCAGCGTCGGCATCCCCGGCGTGGTGGGCTATTCGCCGTCGAAGGGCGCAGTGCGGCTCATGACGCAGGCGCTGGCCGTCGAGCTGGCGCGCGACGGCGTGCGCGTGAACGCCATCGCCCCCGGCGTGATCGAGACGCCGATGACGGCCTACACCCGCGAGGCGCCCGAGCGGCTCGACCGCTTCATGCAACGCACGCCCATGGGCCGGGTGGGGCAGCCCGAGGAACTGGTCGGCCCGGTGGTCTTCCTCGCCTCGCCGATGGCCAGCTACGTCACCGGCGTCACGCTGCCGGTGGACGGCGGCTTCCTCGCGGCCTGATCGCACGCCGGCACCACGCGGGAACACGCCGGGTTCCCTTCACCTTCGAACAACACAGCAGGAGACAGACATGCGCCTTCCGACCTTCTTCAAGCGGGCCTTGCTCGCCGCCGGCCTGGCCGCCGCCGCCGCGGCCGCCAGCGCGCAGGACATCAAGCTGGGCTACAACGGCGACCTCTCGGCCTCGCCCTCGGCACAGAGCGGCCAGGCCGCGGTGCTGGGCATGGAGGCGGCCATTGCCGACATCAATGCCGCCGGCGGCCTGCTCGGCCGCAAGCTGGTGCTGGTGACGCGCGACGACACCTCCGCGCCGCCCAAGTCCATCCAGAACATGAGCGAGCTGGTCGACAACGAGAAGGTGGCGGCGGTGTTCGGCCCCACCAACTCCGGCAACGCCATGGCCTGGAAGCACATCGCCAACCAGAAGAAGGTGCCCGTCATCGGCAACGTGGGCTCCGGCACCGACATCACCAAGCCCATGAGCCCGGGCGCCGACAACTACATGTTCCGCGTCTCGATGGTGGACCGCGAGCAGGTGGCGGCCCTGATGGCCTACGTGAAGAAGAACGCCGAGAAGTCCAAGGTGGTGGGCCTGATGGCGGAGACCACCGGCTACGGCCAGGGCGGGCTGAAGGACATGGAGGAGATCGCCAAGCTGCAGGGCATCAAGATCGCCGCCACCGAGCGCTTCGGCGTCGGCGACACCGACATGACCTCGCAGCTGGGCAAGATGAAGGCCGCCGGCGTGGACACCGTGGTGGTCTGGGCGCAGGGCACGCCCATCGCCCAGCTGGTGCGCAGCATGGAGAAGATCGACTACTTCCCGCTGGTGCTGACGTCGTGGGCGGCCGACAACATCACCTTCTA
Organism: Pseudacidovorax intermedius; assembly: GCF_001476815.1. Classification (GTDB taxonomy): domain Bacteria; phylum Pseudomonadota; class Gammaproteobacteria; order Burkholderiales; family Burkholderiaceae_C; genus Xenophilus; species Xenophilus intermedius_A. The sequence continues at coordinate 4,765 of NZ_LDSL01000113.1, forward strand.
CGACGCCGCCGGCAAGGCGCTGGCCGAGAAGCCGATCTTCATGCGCACAGTGAGCGAGACCCGCACACCGGCGCAGCAGAAGCTGTTCGAGCGCATCGGCGCGCGCCTGAAGGCGCCGGGCTCCTTCTCCTTCGCGCTGCATGGCTACGACTCGGTCATGCTGTATGCCGCAGCCGTCAAGCAGGCCGGCAGCGTGGACGGCCCGGCCGTGCGCGCCGCACTCGAAGACCTGAAGGCGCCCGTGCAGGGCGTGCTCAAGACCTACGACAGGCCCTTCAGCAAGACCAACCACGAGGCCCTGACCGCCAAGGACCTGGTCTGGATCCGCTGGAAGGACGGCAAGCTGATGCCCTATGCCGATCCCGTGATCAGCGGCCTGGCGCAGGCGGATTTCAAGCAGTAAGCAGCAGGCCGCGGCCGTCTCGCGGCACCCGGCGCGTCGTCGCGCGGGCCGGGCTTTTTCATCGGAGGCAGACATGACAGAGGCGCTCTTGCAGGCGGTCCTCAGTGGCCTGGCCGTGGGCGGTGCCTACGCGCTGGTGGCGCTGGGGTTCAGCATCACGTTCACGACCACGAAGACGCTCAATTTCTCGCACGGGGAGTTCGTCTCCGCCGGTGCCTTCATCGGCATGAGCGCGCTCTTCCTGGTGCTGGGGTTGCCGGTGAGTTCCACCAGCTTCGGTGCCGCCCAGCCGGGGGCCAGCGCTCAGCTGCTCGCGCTGGCCGGTGCGCTGGGCGTGATGGGCCTGCTGGGCTGGCTGCTGTACATGGTGGGCGTGCGGCCCTTCGCCGGCCGGCCGGGCATGGCCTGGGTGATGAGCACGCTGGGCTTCGGCGTCATCCTCCAGAGCATCGGCCTGGCCATCTGGGGACCCAAGCCGGTGGTGGTGCCCGGTCCCGTGGGGGATTCGGTGATCCGCATCCTGGGCGTGGGCGTGCGCCCGCAGGAGCTGCTCACGCTGGGCGTGGCGGTGGTGGTGATGCTGGGCTTCGACTGGGTGATGAACCGCACGATGGTCGGCAAGGCCATGCGCGCGGTGGCCGCCAACGGCAACGTCGCCAGCCTCATGGGCATCAACACCCAGGCCGTGATGATCGGTGCCTTCGTGGCCAGCTCCGCGTTGGCGGGCCTGTCGGGCTTCCTGCTGGCGCCCATCGCGCAGGCCTCGCTGTTCATGGGGCTGACCGTGGGGCTCAAGGGCTTCTCGGGCGCCATGATCGGCGGCCTGGGCAATCCGCGCGGCTGCGTCATCGGCGGCTTCGCGCTGGGCGTGCTGGAGTCGCTGGTCAACCTGTGGCAGGCGCAGTGGCGCGAGGTGGCGGTGTTCGCGCTGGTCATCCTGGTGCTGGCCTTCCGGCCCACGGGCCTGTTCGGCAAGCCGCTGGTGGAGAAGGTATGAACAACGCCCGGCACGTGGTCGGCGTGCTGCTGGTGGCCGCCGCGGTCATCGGCGCCACGGCGCTGGTCGACAACGACTACTACCTGCGCATCGTGTTCATGATGTGTGTCTACTACCTGTGCGCGGCGGGCATGAACGTGCTGGTCGGCTTTGCGGGGCAGAAGTCGCTGGGCCAGGCCGGGCTGTTCGCCGCCGGCGCCTACGCCGTGGCATTGCTCACCAGCCGCACAGAGATCAGCCCTTGGCTGGCGCTGGTGGCCGCCGCGGCCGTCTCGGCCCTGTGCGGCGTGCTGATCGCGCTGCCCTCGCTGCGCGTGAAGGGGCCCTACCTGGCGATGGTGACCCTGGCCTTCGGCATCGTGGTCGAGAAGCTGGTGGGGGAATGGACGGACGTCTTCGGCGGCGCCCAGGGCATCTACGGCATCCGCCCGATCACCTGGAACGGCCAGCCGCTCAGCCCGGCGCAATGGGTGGGCTTCGGCGTGGTGCTGTGCGCGCTGACGCACCTGCTGCTGCGCAACCTGCTGGCGGGCCGCTTCGGGCGGGCGCTGCTGTCGCTGCAGGCGGACGAGATCGCGTCCTCGTCGGTGGGGGTGCGGGTGTACCGGGCCAAGGTCATCGCCTTCGTGGTGGCCGCCGTCACCTGCGGCGTGGCGGGTGCGCTCGTGGCGCAGCAGAACCAGTACATCAATTCCGACTTCATCACCTTCCACCTGTCCATCTTCATCCTGCTGCTGGTGCTGTTCGGCGGCGCCGGCTCCACCTATGGGCCGCTGGTGGGCACGGTGGTGCTGACGGCGGTGGACGCCGCGCTGTCGCGCTGGCCCTCGGCCCAGCATTTCCTTTACGGCTTCCTGCTGCTCTTCGCGCTCTATGCGATGCCCGGCGGGGTGACGGGGCTGTTCCGGCGCGGCGCCGGCCGCGCTGCGGACAAGCCGCCCGCCGACGCACCGGCGACGAACCCTGCCCCCATGCTCCGCATCGGTCCGCAGGCCGACGGCGAACTGCTGGTCGTGCAGGGGCTGACCAAGGCCTATGGCGGCGTCAAGCCGGCGCAGGACGTGTCGTTCCGGCTCCAGCGCGGCCACATCCACGCGCTCATTGGGCCCAACGGTGCCGGCAAGAGCACCATGATCAACATGCTCACGGGCGTGGTGGCGCCCAGCGCGGGGTCGATCCGCTTCCTGGGCCGCGAGATCGCAGGCCGTCCGGTGCACGAGATCTGCTGCCTGGGCATGGGCCGCACCTTCCAGAACCTGCGGCTGTTCTCCGAGCTGTCCGTGCTCGACAACGTCATGCTGGGCCGGCACAGCCGCATGCGCAACGGCTTCTTCGCGTCGCTCCTGGCCCTGCCCGCGGCACGGCGCGAAGAGGCCGCCACGCGCGAGCGCGCCCTGCAGCTGCTGGCGCTGGTGGACCTGGGCCACCTGGCCCACCAGCCGGCCGGCAGCCTGCCTTATGGGCTGCAGCGGCGCGCCGAGCTGGCGCGGGCACTGGCCACCGAACCGCAGTTGCTGCTGCTGGACGAGCCGGCCGCCGGCCTCAATCCGCAGGAGACCGCCGAGCTGGGCCAGCTGCTGCTGCGCATCGGCCGCTGCGGCGTGAGCATCCTGATGGTGGAGCACCACATGGACCTGGTGATGGCCGTGTCCGACCACGTCATCGTGCTGGACTACGGCATCAAGATCGCCGAGGGAACGCCGGCCGAGGTGCAGTGCGATCCGCGCGTGGTGGAGGCCTACCTCGGCACCGATGAACCCGCGTCGGAGGCCGATCCCGCGCCGGCCGGGCCGGCGCCGGTGCTGTCCCTGGAACGCTGCGCCGCGTGAGGAGCCCGCCATGCTGAAGATCGAATCCGTCCAGGTGTCGTACGGCGCCATCGAGGCCGTCAAGGGTGTGAGCATGGAGGTGCGCGCCGGCGAGGTGGTCGCCATCATCGGCGCCAACGGTGCCGGCAAGAGCACGCTGCTCAAGAGCATCTGCGGGCTGGAGCCGGTGGTCGGCGGCCGCATCCTGCTCGACGGCGAGGACCTGGCCCGCGTGCCCGCGCATCGGCGCGTGGCGCTGGGCGTGGCCATGTCGCCCGAGGGCCGCGGCGTGTTCGCCGACCAGACGGTGCGCGAAAACCTGCTGCTGGGCGCCTACGGCCGCCGCAAGGACCCGGTGTCCGTCGAGGCCGCCATCGCGCGCGAGTTCCAGCGCTTTCCGCGGCTGGCCGAGCGGCAGCACCAGCTGTCGGGCACGCTGTCCGGCGGCGAGCAGCAGATGTTGGCCATCTCCCGCGCGCTGATGAGCGAGCCGCGCCTGCTGCTGCTGGACGAGCCCTCGCTCGGCCTGGCGCCGCTGATCATCAAGGACATCTTCGAGGCCATCCGGCAGCTGCGCCGCTCCGGCCTGACCATCCTGCTGGTCGAGCAGATGGCCCGGCAGGCGCTGGCCGTGGCCGACCGGGCCTATGTGCTGGAGACGGGCCGCATCACGCTCGAAGGCGCCGGCCGCGCCCTGCTGGACGACGCCAAGGTGCGGGCCGCCTACCTGGGCGCGCACTGAGTCTTTCTTTCTCATCCAAGGACCCCATGACCCCCACCAAGACATTCGCCAGCCAGGCCGACCTGGAAGAAAAGAAGATCAGCTTCACCCGGATCTCCGAACATGCCTGGGCCTACACCGCCGAGGGCGACCCCAACACCGGCGTCATCATCGGCGACGACGCCGTGCTGGTGGCCGACACCCAGGCCACGCCGGCGATGGCGCAGGACGTGATCCGCCGCATCCGCGAGGTGACCGACAAGCCCATCCGCTACGTGCTGCTCACGCACTACCACGCGGTGCGTGTGCTGGGCGCCAGTGCCTACGGCGCCGAGCAGATCATCGCCAGCCAGGACACCTACGACCTGATCGTGGAACGCGGCGAGGCCGACAAGGCCAGCGAGATCGGCCGCTTCCCGCGCCTGTTCAGCAATGTCGAAACCGTGCCCCCCGGCATGACCTGGCCCACGATGACCTTCAGCGGCCGCATGACCCTCTGGCTGGGCAAGCTGGAGGTGCAGCTGCTGCAGCTGGGCCGCGGCCACACCAAGGGCGACACGGTCGCCTGGCTGCCGGGCGAGCGGGCGCTGCTGTCGGGCGACCTGGTCGAGTTCGGTGCCACGCCCTATGCGGGCGATGCGTACTTCAAGGACTGGCCCGAGACCCTGCGCCGGGTGGAAGCGCTCCAGCCCCAGGTGCTGGTGCCCGGCCGCGGCGCCGCGCTCACCACGCCGCAGGAAGTGGCGCAGGGCCTGGCCGACACCCGGCAGTTCATCGCCGACGTGTACGCCAGCGTGCAGGCCGGCGTCGCAGCGGGGCAGGACCTGAATGCCGTCTACCGCGCCACCTATGCCGCGCTCAAGCCGAAGTACGGGCACTGGGTGATCTTCGACCACTGCATGCCCTTCGACGTCACCCGCTGCTACGACGAGGCCACGCAGTACGCCGATCCGCGCATCTGGACCGCCGAGCGCGACGTCGAGATGTGGAAGGCGCTGGAAGGTTGAGCGGTCCCCGGATGGACACGTCCGCCGACACGCCGGGCGCTTCCCAGCCCCGGCTATTCCAGCCCCTGCAATTGCGCGGCCTGACGCTGGCCAACCGGGTGGTGATCTCGCCCATGTGCCAGCACGCGGCCCGGGACGGGCAGGCCGGCCCCTGGCACCTCGTGCATCTTGGCAAATTCGCGCTGGGCGGTGCCGGGCTCATCCTGACCGAGAGCACGGCCGTGGACCCGCGCGGGCGCATCGGCACCGCCGATCTCGGGCTGTGGTCCGACAGCCAGGTTGCGCCCCTCCAGGCCGTGGTGGACTTCGTGCACGACAACGGCGCGGCCATCGGCGTGCAGCTGGCCCACGCCGGCCGCAAGGCCGGCAGCCAGCCGCTGTGGGAGGGCGGTGCCGCCCTGAGCGACGCGCAGATGCAGGCCGACAGCCTGCCCTGGGCGCGGCTGGGTGCCAGCCCCTTGGCCGCGGGGCCCGGCTGGTCGGCGCCCGCAGCCATGGATGCGGCGCAGATCGAGGCGGCCATCGACGCCTTCGTGCAGGCCGCCGTGCGCGCCGACCGCGCTGGCTTCGACGTGGCGGAGCTGCACTTCGGCCACGGCTACCTGGTTGCTTCCTTTTTGTCGCCCCACGCCAACCAGCGGCAGGATGCCTGGGGCGGCAGCCTGCAGGGGCGGATGAAGCTGGCCCTGGACATCGCCGGCCGGGTGCGCGCCGTGTGGCCCGCCGCCAAGCCGCTGTTCTGCCGCCTGTCGGCGGTCGATGGCAGCGTCGGCGGCTGGGGCCTGGAAGACTCGGTGGTGCTGGCCCGCGCACTGGCCGAGCGCGGCGTGGACGTCATCGACTGTTCCTCGGGCGGCCTCACCGAGGAGACCAAGGCGCTGCCCGTGCCGCGTGGCCTGGGCTTTCAGGTGCCGTTTGCTGCACGCATCCGCGAAGCCGCCGGCGTGAAGACGCAGGCGGTGGGCATGATCGTGGATGCGCACCAGGCGGAGTCGGTGCTGCGCGAGGGCCAGGCCGACCTGATCGCGCTCGGCCGCGAGGCCCTGTGGGATCCGTACTGGGCCCACCATGCGGCCCAGGCGCTGGGGGCGGATCCGCAGTTCCGGCACTGGCCGGTGCGGCACGGCGTGTGGTTGGCGAAGCGGGCGCCGTCGCTGGCACGGGCCCGCGACGAGGCCGGGAGAACCGGCACACCACTGCCTGCGGGCTGAGCGCCCGAGGGGCGCCCGGCGGCTTCAGTGCCCCCGCATCTTCGCCCGCAAGCGGGCCACCGCCTGGCTGTGCAGCTGGCACACGCGCGACTCGGTGATGCTGAGCACGGCCGCGATCTCCTTGAGGTTCATGTCGTGCTCGTAGTACATGCCCATGATGTAGCGCTCGCGCTCGGGCAGGGACTCGATGGCCGCCACCAGGGCCGAGCGCAGGCGCTGGTCCTTGAGCACGCTCATCGGGTCGGCCTCGTTGTCGGCCACGTGGCGCTCGAGGAAGGCCTCCTCGTCGTCGCGGCCCTCGCCGCCCATGTCCTCCAGGTACAGCAGCTGGGTGCCGCGCACGCGGCCCAGCAGCGACTGGTACTCGGCCAGCGGCATCTGCAGCTCGGCGGCGATCTCGGATTCCTGGGGGGCGCGGCCCAGCTTGTGCTCCAGCCGCACGACGGCCTGCTCGATCTGCTTCTGGCTCTTGCGCGAGCCGCGCGACATCCAGTCGCCGTCGCGCAGTTCGTCGAGCATGGCGCCGCGGATGCGCTGCGAGGCGAAGGTCTCGAACTGCACGCCCTGGGCCGCGTCGTAGCGCGACAGGGCGTCGACCAGGCCGATCATGCCGACCTGGATCAGGTCGTCGACCTCGACGTTGGGCGGGAGCTTGGCGACCATGTGATGCGCGAGACGTTGCACCAGCGGCACGTACTGGCGGATCAACGCATCGCGATCAAGGCGGCCCTTGGGGGTGTACATCTTCTGGAAAGCAGCGGCGGCGGCGGGAGCAAGCATGGTGGACGGTTCCCGCTCTCAGCGCCGAGGGCTGCATTGTGCCGGGGAAAGCAGGAGGTCGAGGTCCTCCACGCACCGCGGCTCGAACGCACCGCGCAGCGGGGCGTTGAAGGTTTCGCGCAACAGCTCCGCCGCGCGGGCGGGCCGCCAGTCCTCGGGCACGTTCTGGCCGCAGCCCAGGCCGCGCAGGCGCAGGCCGTGGCGCATCAGCACGTCCAGCGCCGGGCCGAGCTTGACGGCCTCGTCGATCTTGGTGAGCAGCGCATGCCGGGCGCCGTCGTCGCGGAAGGCCTGGGCCACCTCGTCCAGCGCGTCGCCCTGCGCGCCGGCATTGAGTACCACCAGTGGCTGCACGCCGGGCAGCGCGAGCTGGCCCATCTGCACCTGGCGGCGCGGGTCGTGCGGCGCATGGCCGGCGGTGTCGATGAGCACCAGGCGCTTGCGGGCCAGCAGGTTCAGCAGCTCCTGCAGGGCGGGCGTGTCGTGGGCCTGGTGGGCCACGACGTCGATGCTGCGGCCGAAGGCGCGCAGCTGTTCGTGGGCTCCGGCGCGCTGGGTGTCGAGGGTGATCAATCCCACGCTGGCGGCGCCGTGGGCGCGGGCACACAGCGTGGCGAGCTTGGCGATGGCGGTGGTCTTGCCGACGCCGGTGGCGCCCACCAGCGCGAGGATGCCGCCTTCGTCTTCCAGCGGCGCGGCCTCGTCGTCGATGGCCAGCAGGCGCGTGAAGGTGTTCATCACATGGGCTTCCGCGGCGGCCGGCGCGGCCCCGGGCAGCACCGGCTGCAGGACGGCGCGCACCAGCGGCGCGGAGAAGCCGGCGCGCACCAGGCGCAGCATCAGCTCGGCCAGGGCCGGGTCCTGCCGGGCGCGGCCCAGCCAGGAGACGGCCTCGAAGCGGCTCTCGACCATCTGGCGCAGGGCGCGCAGCTCGGCCATGACCTCGGCGTTGGCGGGGGCCGTGATGGCCGGGGAGGCGATCGGCTCGGCGGCCGGCGCGAAGGGCTGGGCCGGGGCGGTCGTCCACGCGGCGGCTTGCGGCTGCATGGCAGGCGTGGGCGCGGGGGCCGCGGGCGTCGGCGTCGGCACGACCGGCTTGCGCGTGGCGATGGGTGCGGCAGCCGGCGGCATGGCGGCCATGGCGGCGCGCGCGGCCACTGCGGCGGCCGCGGCGGCGGGCGCCACCGGCGCGGCCTGCGCCGCGCTTTCCTGCTGCTTGCGCAGCATGCGTTCGCGCACGAAGTCCTGGAAGGAGAGGGTGCTCATCGCCAGGCGGTTGGCGTCGTCCTCGACCGAGCTGTCGTTCAGGTCGGCGGCACGGGCGACGGCGGCGCGTGCGGCGCTGGCGACGGGCGCCGGTGCGGCGGCGGGCGGGGCCGTGGGCGCGGCGGGTGCCGCGGCCGCCTTCTGCAGGCCGGCAAGCGATTCCTCGGAGGCGGCCATCACCTCCACGCCCTGCTCGGTCTGCTTGTTGGACAGGATCAGGGCGCCGTCGCCGAAGGCGGCCCGGGCCATGTTCATGGCTTCGCGCGCGGTGGGGGCCAGAAAGCGTTGGATGTTCATGGTTCAGGCGTGGGACGGCTGAAGGCGGGACAGGCGGTTGGCGCGTCGCATGCTCATGCGGCAGCGCCGCCGCGCAGGATCGGGCCGATGCGGATGGTGTGGGTCTCGGGAATCTCGCTGTGCGACAGCACGGCCAGGCGCGGCGCGGTGCGGCGCACCAGGCGGGCGATGGCGCCGCGGATGGCGTCGGGCACCAGCAGGCAGGCCGGCACGCCGCGCTCTTCCTGGCGGTTGGCCACGTCGGCGGCGGACTGGGTCAGCGCATCGGCCACGCCGGGGTCCAGCGCCGGGCCCTGCGCATTGCCCAGGGCCTGCATCAGGAGGCGCTCGAAGCCGGGCTCGATGGCGATGACGTCCAGTTCCTTCACCGGGCCGTAGATCTGCTGCACGATGGCCGGCGCCAGGGCCACGCGCACGCGGCGGGCCAGTTCTGCGGCATCGGTCACTGTGGCCGCCTGCTCGGCCAGCGTCTCGACGATGGTGCGGATGTCGCGGATGTGCACGCCTTCCTCCAGCAGCAGCTGGAGCACCTTCTGGAAGGTGGCGATCGGGATGAGCTTGGGCACCACCTCTTCGATCAGCTTGGGGCTGTACTGGCTGACGTGTTCCACGAGTTGCTGGGTTTCGGATCGGCTGAGCAGGCGGGCTGCCTGGGTCTGCATCAAATGTGACAGATGGGTGGCCATCACGGTCTCCGGATCAACGACCGTGAAACCCGCCATTTGTGCGCTGTCGCGGTAACGGGCCTCGATCCAGGTGGCCGGCAGGCCGAAGGCGGGGTCGGTGGTGGCCGTGCCGATCAGCGGCGTGGCGATGCCGCCGGGGTTGATGGCGAGGAACATGCCGGGGAAGGCCTCACCCTCGGACACGACGACGCCGCGCAGCGTCACGCGGTAGCCGCTGGGCTTGAGTTCCAGGTTGTCCCGCACGTGCACGGCCGGCGGCAGAAAGCCGACTTCCTGCGCGAACTTGCGGCGCACGCCCTTGATGCGGGTGAGCAGGTCGCCCTGGCGGTTCTTGTCCACCAGCGTGATCAGGCGGTAGCCCAGTTCCAGGCCCAGCAGCGAGATGGGCTGCAGGTCGGCCCAGGTGGCGTCGGCCTCGGGCGGCGGCTCGGTGGACTTGGGCGTTTCGGCCTCGATGCGCTTGCGCCGTGCCAGCGACCAGGCGGCCCAGCCCAGCAGGCCGGCCATGCCCAGGAACACCACGTGCGGCATGCCCGGCACGATGCCCAGCAGCAGCAGGATGGCGGCCGTCAGGCCCAGCGAGCGCGGCGAGGTGAAGACCTGCTGCATGATCTGGCGGCCGACGTCGTCTTCCTTGCCCACGCGCGAGACCACCATGGCCGCGGCCACCGAGATCAGCAGGCCCGGGATCTGCGCCACCAGCGCATCGCCCACGGCCAGCAGCACGTAGGTGTTGGCGGCCTCGCCGGCCGGCATGCCGTGCTGCAGCACGCCCACGGTGAAGCCGCCGATGACGCTGATCACCAGGATCAGGATGCCGGCCATGGCGTCGCCGCGCACGAACTTGGAGGCGCCGTCCATGGCGCCGAAGAAGTTGGCTTCTTCCGCCACTTCGGCGCGGCGCTGGCGGGCTTCCTTCTCGTTGATGGTGCCGGCGTTGAGGTCCGCGTCCACCGCCATCTGCTTGCCGGGCATGGCGTCCAGCGTGAAGCGGGCCGACACCTCGGCGATGCGCTCCGCGCCCTTGGTCACCACCACGAAGTTGATGACCACCAGGATGGCGAACACGATCAGGCCGACCGCGAAGTTGCCGCCGATCAGGAAGTGGCCGAAGGCCTCGATCACCGCGCCGGCGGCGCCGGGGCCGGTGTGGCCTTCGAGCAGCACCACCCGCGTGGAGGCCACGTTGAGCGACAGCCGCATCAGCGTCGTCAGCAGCAGCACGGTGGGGAAGGCGGCGAAGTCCAGCGGCTTCGTCATGTACGCCGCCACCATCATCACCATCAGCGCGGCGGCGATATTGAGCGTGAAGAAGCCGTCCAGCAGCCAGGCCGGGATCGGCAGCACCATCAGCGCCAGGATGGCGATGACCAGGAGCGGCGCGGCCAGGCGCTGCAGGCCGGCGGAATCGGGCCCGTCGCCGAACAGGCCGCGCATGGTGCGTTGGAGCGCGTTCATTCCTCGGTCCTCATTCGTCGTTCAGCGCCGCCAGGGCCTTGGGGTCGTTGAGCGGATCCAGCTCGGCCGGCACCGCCGGCTCGGGCACGGTCTGCGGATAGGGGCCGCGGCCCTGCAGCGCGGCCTTGAGCCGGTACACGTAGGCCAGGATCTGCGCCACGGCATTGAAGAGCTGGCTGGGGATGGGCTGGTCGATCTCGGCATGCGCATAGAGCGCACGGGCCAGCATGGGCGACTGGATCACCGGCACGTCGTGGGCCTTGGCGACGTCGCGGATCTTCATGGCCAGCAGGTCCGAGCCCTTGGAGACGACGTGCGGTGCGTCCATGCCGGCCTCGTCGTAGCGCAGGGCGACGGCGAAGTGGGTCGGGTTCATCACCACGAAGTCGGCGCGCGGCACGGCCGTGATGCTGGCGCGCTGCAGGATGGCGCGCGCGGCCTTGCGCTGCTGGCCCTTGACGTGCGGATTGCCGTCGCTGTCCTTGTGCTCCTGCTTCACTTCCTCGACGGACATCTTCAGCCGCGAGCGGTGCAGCCAGCCCTGCAGCGGCACGTCGGCGATGGCGGCCACCACCAGCACCAGCAGTGCCATGGCGGTGCCCTTGACCAGCCAGTCGGCGAAGTAGGGCAGGGCGGTGGGCGCCGGCATCATGACCATGCGGGCCAGCGCGTCCATGGAGCCGCGCACGTAGACATAGGCCACGCCGCCCAGCACGCCCGACAGCAGGATCAGCTTGGGCAGGACGGCGGCCTGCTGCTTGCTGAACAGGCGGCCCAGGCCGGACAGCGGATTCAGCCGGGATAGATCGGGCGTGATGGCCTTGGCGCTCAGCACCCAGCCGCCGGTGGCCAGCGTGGCGATGACCGAGGCGGCCATCACCACCAGGGCGAAGCCCAGGCAGGCGGCCAGGCCGAGCAGGCCGAACTGGATGGCCCGCTCGCCCATCGCTGCGGGCCGTGCCACGTCGAGCGGGCCGAAGCGCAGGGCGGCGGCCAGGGCGTCGCGCATGGCACCGAAGGCGAAGGGGGCCAGCAGCAGCAGCGTGACGCAGCCGGTGCCCACCACGGCCAGGTGGGTCAGGTCGCGCGAGCGCGGAACCTGGCCGTCGCGGCGTGCCTGGTCCAGGCGCCGCTGCGTGGCGGGGAGCTTCTTGTCCTGGCTGGATGACATGGCGGCGGCGAACGTGGGGCGGGTGTTCGGGCCATTGTCGGCAGGGGGGTCGCGCGCTAAAGGCCGATAAAGGCCGGCGCGGGGCGGCTAATCCGGCGCTTGGCCGGACCGTGCGCGGTGATGGGTCAGAGCTTGCGCGGGGCCGGTGGGGCGGCCGCGGGCGGCTCGGCCGCCACGGGCTTGGCGAGGGCCGGTTTGGCGGGCGCGGGCCTGGCGGCGGGCTCGGCCTCGGCTTCGGCCTCGCCGGCCGCGGCTTCCTGGGCCGGTGCGGCGCTGCCGTGTTCCTTCATGGCCTTCACGGCATCGGCGGCATCGACGCTCTTGCGGCCGTCCATGCGGGCCTCGGCCTCGCGGGTGAGCACGGTGATGCTGATGCGCCGGTTGACCGGTGCGGTGCGCTCGGCCTTGTCCAGCGGGTCGCTGGCGGCCAGGCCCACCACGCGGATGAGCTTGTCCTCCGGCATGCCGGCGGCCACCAGCTCGCGCCGCGAGGCATTGGCCCGGTCGGCCGACAGCTCCCAGTTGCTGTAGCCGCGCTCCCCGTTGCCGTAGGGCGTGGAATCGGTGTGGCCGGCCAGGCTGACCTTGTTCTCGATGCCCTTGAGCGAGCTGCCGATGGCCGAGAGGATGTCGCGCATGTAGGGCTTCACCAGCGCGCTGCCGGTGTCGAACATGGCGCGCTGCTGGGCGTCGACGATCTGGATCTCCAGGCCGTCGGGCGTGGTCTCCAGCCGGATCTGCGAGCGGAACTCGCGCAGCCGCACGTCGCTGGTGATCATCACCTCGATCTTGCCGCGCAGCACCTCCAGGCGCTTGGCGTCCTCCTTGGCGGCCTGGGCCTTCTTGGTGGACTCGATGCTGGGCCGGCCCTTCTCCTTGCCGCCGTCGGTGCTGCGTCGCAGCTCGCCGGTGGCGCGCGTCAGGTCGTTGCCGCCGCCGGTCACGATGCTGGTGCTGCTGCCCGTGCCGGGGCCGCCGGCCATCTCCACCTTCAGCGGCGAGTTGAAGTACATGGCGATGCCCTGCAGGTCGCCCTTGGTGGTCGAGCCCAGCAGCCACATCAGCAGGAAGAAGGCCATCATGGCCGTCACGAAGTCGGCGTAAGCGATCTTCCAGGCGCCGCCATGGTTGGCGTGCACCACTTTCTTGACCCGCTTGACGATGATCGGCTGGAGCTTGCGGCCCGAGGAACCGGTGGCCATGGTGCTGTGCTGGTGGTGTTGGGTTCAGGAAGCGCGGCGATCAGAAGGCCGCGGAGCAGGCCACGCGAGTGCACCCGCGGAACGGGCTTTGCCCGGCCGCCGGGTGCGCCCCCTTGAGGGGGG
>NZ_LDSL01000114.1 GCF_001476815.1 Pseudacidovorax intermedius
TCGTCGCCCAGGCCGAAGGCGGTGTAGCGCGACCGCATGAGCGTCTCGGCATCGGGCACGCGGGCAGCCCGCACGTCGGCCGGCGTCTGCGCATCGGTGAGGAAGCGGCCGCAGCAGTCCGCATGGGCAAGGAGCTTGCCGCGCAGCTTGCGGCCGCAGGGACAGGGAAGGTGGGGTTCGGGCATGCGCAGGGGGCGGCGGGGTCAGGCCAGTGCGCGCTGGATCAGCAGCTTCTGGATGTCCGAGGTGCCTTCGTAGATCTGGCACACGCGCACGTCGCGGTAGATGCGCTCCAGCGGGAAGTCCTTCACGTAGCCGTAGCCGCCCAGCGTCTGGATGGCGGCGCTGCACACGCGCTCGGCCATCTCGCTGGCGAAGAGCTTGGCCATGGCAGCTTCCTTGAGGCAGGGCCGGCCGGCGTCGCGCAGGCTGGCGGCATGCCAGATGAGCTGGCGCGCCGCCTCCAGCTGCGTCGCGCAGTCCGCCAGGCGGAAGCCCACGGCCTGCTGGTCGAAGATGGGGCCGCCGAAGGCCGTGCGGTCCTTGGCGTACTGCAGCGCGAAGTCGAAGGCGCTGCGGGCCATGCCCACGCTCTGCGCGGCGATGCCGATGCGCCCGCCCTCGAGCGCGCCCAGGGCGATCCTGTAGCCCTCGCCTTCCTGGCCGATGAGGTTGTCGGCCGGAATGCGGCAGGCGTCGAACTGGATCAGCGCGGTGTCGCTGCTGTGCTGGCCCAGCTTGTCCTCCAGCCGGGCCACGGTGTAGCCGGGCGTGTCGGTGGGCACCAGGAAGGCGCTCATGCCCTTCTTGCCGGCGGCTTTGTCGGTCATGGCGATGACGATGGCCACCTGGCCGTTCCTGCCGCTGGTGATGAACTGCTTGGTCCCGTCGATCACCCAGCCGTCGGCATCCTTGCGCGCCGTGGTGCGCAGGGACGACGCATCGCTGCCCGCCTGCGGCTCGGTCAGGCAGAAGGCGCCCAGCATCTGCCCCTGTGCCAGCGGCTGGAGCCACTGCTTCTTCTGCTGCGCATTGCCATAGCGCATCAGGATGGCGTTGACCGGGCAGTTGGTCACGCTGATGGCCGTGCTGGTGCCGCCGTCGCCGGCCGCGATCTCCTCCAGCACCAGTGCGAGGGTGAGGTAGTCCAGACCGGCGCCGCCCTCCTCCTCGGGCACGCAGATGCCGTAGGCGCCCAGCCGGGCCAGGCCCTGGTGCGCGTCCCGGGGGAAGTGGTGGTCGCGGTCCCATTGCGCGGCATGGGGCCAGAGCTCGGCCTGGGCGAAGTCGCGCACCGCGTCGCGGATGGCTTCCTGGTCGGGGGTGAGCAGCATGGGATGTCTCCTTGTCGGGTCTTGTTCTTCGGTGCGGGCAGCGCGGGCTCAGGCGCCGGGACGGGCTTCCTCGTCCAGCTGGGTGCGGTAGCGGGCCAGCATCTGGTCCTGCGATTCCGCCGGGGCGGCGGTGCCCATCTGGTCGTGGATCATCTGGTTGAGCGTGGGCAGGGCCGAGCGCGGGCCCCAGGTGGCGGCATCCCACAGCTGCGAGCGCATGAAGGCCTTGGGGCAGTGCAGGTAGGCCTCGTGCACCTGCACCTCGACCACCAGCCTGGGCCGCTGGCGCTCGGTGTCGAACTGGCCGGTGAACTCGGGCTCGTCGCGCAGGCGCGCGCGGCCGTTGACCCGCAGCGTCTCGTCCACGCCGGGCACCAGGAAGATCAGCGCGATGCGCGGATCGGCCAGCAGGTTCTCGAAGGTGTCGAGCCGGTTGTTGCCGCCCGAGTCCGGCAGCAGCAGCGTGCGGCCGTCCTCGCTCGCCTTGACGAAGCCTGGCGCGCCGCCGCGCGGCGACGCATCGAGCAGTGCGCCATGCACGCCGCCGCTGGCCACCACGCAGAAGGGCGACAAGGCGACGAAGCGCCGGCCGTGCACGTCGAGGTGATCGAGCTGCTTGCGCAGCGCGCGCTCGCCGGGGGCGGCGTAGAGGGCGCGCAGTTGGTCGAGGGTCTGGATCATGGCGGCGTCCGTTTCAGCGGCCGGCACCCAGGTCCATGATCAGGCGGCTGGCCATGTACAGCCGGCGCGGGATCGCGTCGATCTGCACGTACTCGGCCTTGTCGCTGTGGTAGTTGAAGCCGGGCAACCCCAGGCTCTCGATCACGGGCTTGCCGGCCAGCGCGGCATAGGCCGCATCGGTGCCGCCGCCGGAGCGTTCCTCGATCACGAGGCTGCCGCCGGCCTCGCCGTAGTAGCCCACGGCCTTGTCGATCAGCACCCGGCCCGCCTCGCCGGCATTGAAGGCCGGGCGGCCGCGGGTGACCAGCACCTGCACCTCGGCATTGGGCAGCTTCTTCTTCTGCGCGCGGGCTTCCAGTTCCTTCATGGCCGCCTCGAAGTCCTCGTTGCGGGCATAGCGCACGTCGGCATTGAGCGTGGCGCTGTCGGGAATGATGTTGGACACGGCGCCGGCCTTGGCGATGGTCCAGTTGAAGCGCAGGCCGCGGGCCTTGTCGTCGATGTCCATGGTGCGCAGCACCAGGTCGGACGCCTCCACCAGCGCATTGATACCCAGCTCGGGCGCGGCGCCCGCATGCGAGGCCTTGCCCTTGATGTTGACCTGCACGTAGGCGATGCCCGAGGTGCCCAGCGTGAAGCCTTCCTTGATGGCCGACGAGGGCTCGAAGGACAGCACGTAGTCGGCCTTGGCCGCCTCCTGCTGGATCAGGTCGCGCGAGCCGAAGGAGCCCTTCTCTTCGTCGGTGTTGAACAGCACCGTGATGCTGCCGAAGTCCTGGAAGCCGCGCGCCTTGAGCAGCTGCAGCGCATGCAGGATGACGGCGTTGCCGCCCTTGTCGTCGGCGATGCCCGGGCCGTAGGCCTTGTCGCCCTCGATCTTGAAGGGCGACTTGGCCAGCGTGCCCTTGGGATACACCGTGTCCATGTGCGAGATGAGCAGCAGGCGCTTGCCGCCCTTGCCCTGCAGCCGGCCGACGATGTTGTCGCCCACCACCGGCCCGGCCGCCGCGCTGCGCGTGACGGTGAAGCCCAGGGCCTTGAGCCGATCTTCCAGGTAGGCGCCGGCCACGGCCATGCCGTCCGCATTGCCGGTGCCGGTCTCGATGTTGACGAGCTGCTCCAGAGTCTTGACCACCGCCGGCTGCTCGGCGCTCGCGGCCTGGAGCAGCGCCTCGTCGCGGGCATGGGCCGGCGCGGTGGCCAGGAAGGAAGCGGCCAGCAGGCCGGCGAAGAGGGGGCGGAGCTTGAAGGAAGAGGAAGAAGTCACAGGGATTCGATCAAAGAAAAACGTAGAACGAGCAGTCGTCGGCTCACATCGAGCGGCCGCGGAGCAGGCCATGTCAGGGCACCCGAGGAACTGGCTTTGCCAGGCCTCCGGGTGCGCCCCCCTCCAAGCCGCAGGCGCCAGGGAGGGGGGAGCCGCGAAGCGGCTTGGGGGGTGCTACACCAACTCCAGGGCCACGGCCGTGCCTTCGCCGCCGCCGATGCACAGCGTCGCCACGCCGCGCTTCAGGCCGCGCTGCTGCAGCGCATGGATGAGCGTGACCATGATGCGCGCGCCGCTGGCGCCGATGGGATGGCCCAGCGCACAGGCGCCGCCGTGCACGTTGACGATGCCATGCGGCACGCCCAGCTCGTGCATCAGCGCCATGGGCACCACGGCGAAGGCCTCGTTGACCTCCCACAGGTCCACGTCCTTCACCGACCAGCCGGTCTTGGCGAAGAGCTTCTGCACGGCGCCCACGGGCGCGGTGGAGAACCACTCGGGCTGCTGCGCATGCGTGGCATGGCCCACCAGGCGGGCGATGGGCTTGGCGCCGATCTTCCTGGCGTGCGCCTCGGTGCTCATCACCAGCGCCGCGGCGCCGTCGTTGATGGACGAGCTGGAGGCGGCGGTGATGGTGCCGCCCTCCTTCTTGAAGGCGGGTTTGAGCGTGGGGATCTTGTCCAGCTTGACCTTGCCCGGGCCTTCGTCCAGCGCGACCACCGTCTCGCCGCCGCGGCCCTTGACGGTCACGGGCGCGATCTCGGCCTGGAAGAGGCCGTCGCGGCTCGCATGCTGGGCGCGCGTCACGCTCTCGATGGCGAAGGCGTCCTGCTGCTCGCGGGTGAAGTGGTACTTGGCGGCGCAGTCCTCGCCGAAGGTGCCCATGCTGCGGCCGGGCTGGTAGGCGTCCTCCAGGCCGTCGAGCATCATGTGGTCGAAGATGCGGTCGTGGCCCATGCGGTAGCCGCCGCGGCCCTTGAGCATGAGGTAGGGCGCGTTGGTCATGCTCTCCATGCCGCCGGCCACCATCACGTCGTGCGTGCCGGCCCGCAGCAGGTCGTGCGCCAGCATGGCGGCCTTCATGGCCGAGCCGCACATCTTGCTGAGCGTGACGGCGCCGGCGCTGTCGGGCAGGCCGCCCTTGTAGGCCGCCTGGCGCGCCGGCGCCTGGCCCTGGCCGGCCATCAGGCAGTTGCCGAACAGCACCTCGCCGACGGTGTCGGGCGCGATGCCGGCGCGCTCGACGGCCGCCTTGATGGCAACACCGCCCAGGTCGTGCGCGGCGAGCGAGGCGAAATCGCCCTGGAAGGCGCCCATGGGCGTGCGGGCGGCGCCGAGGATGACGATGGCTTCGGACATGGCGGGAGTCTCCTTGTGCAGGTTGAAAGGCAAGGGTCGAGCCCCTCTCCCCTGGCGGGAGAGGGGTTGGGGAGAGGGGGCGTGCGCTCGGGCGCGACCGCGGAATCAGGACAACGTGGCCGCATGGGTCGCAAGCAGCAAAGGCGGTGCATCCGGCACCGGATCCGCGGCTGCGCGCACGAAGCGCCGCCGCTCGTCGTAGGGAAACACGTCCGGCATCTGGCCGGCCAGGATGCGTTCCTTGTGGCGCTGCCAGAAGGCGGCGTCGAGCAGGTCGGCATGGTGCGCCATGAAGGCCGCGCGCACGTGGTCGTTGGCCAGCAGGAAGGGCTCGAAGGTCTCGGGGAAGACGTCGCGCGGGCCCACGCTGTACCAGGGTTCACCGCTCAGCTCGTCCTCTTCGCAGCGCGGCGGCGGCACGCGGCGGAACTGGCAGTCGGTGAGGTACTCGATCTCGTCGTAGTCGTAGAACACCACCTTGCCGCCGCGCGTGAGGCCGAAGTTCTTCCACAGCATGTCGCCGGGGAAGATGTTGGCGGCCACCATGTCCTTGATGGCATGGCCGTACTCGACCACCGCCTGGGTCAGCTGCTGCTGAGCCCGCTCGGCCGCCGCCGGCGACTCGGGCTGGGCGATCTGCTCCAGGCATTCGGCCAGCAGGATGTTCAGCGGGATCATGCGGCGCTCGATGTAGACGTGCCTGATGACCAGCTCCATCTCGCCGTTGCCGTCGCGGTCGCCGATCTCGACCTGGCTGGGCGCGAAACGCTGCAGTTCCTCGACCAGCGCAGGCTCGAAGCGGTCCAGCGGAAAGCCGACCTCGCTGTACTCCAGCGTGTCGGCCATGCGGCCCACGCGGTCGTGCTGCTTGACCAGCTGGTACTTGCGCTGCACCTGCTCGCGGGTGGTGTCCTTGGGTGGCGGGTAGAAGTCCTTGATGACCTTGAAGACGTAGGGAAAGGACGGCAGGTCGAACACCAGCATCACCATGCCCGGAATGCCCGGCGCGATGCGGAAGCGGTCGCTGCTGTAGGCAAGGTGCGAGAGGAAGTCGCGGTAGAACAGCGTCTTGCCCTGCTTGCCCAGGCCGAGCGCGCTGTAGATCTCGGCACGCGGCTTGTGCGGCATGAGCGCGCGCAGGAAGCGCACCCAGGCGCTGGGCACCTCCATGTCCACCATGAAGTAGGCCCGCGCGAAGGAGAACAGCATCTGCAGCTCGTCCTCGCCGAAGAGGGCCGCGTCGATCACCAGGCGCCCGTTCGCGTCATGCAGGATGGGCAGGGCGAAGGGCAGCTCGGTGAAGCCGTTGAGCACGCGGCCCACCACGTAGGCGCCCTTGTTGCGGAAGAACAGGCCCGACAGCACCTGCAGCTGGAAGTTGGCGCGCAGCCGCACCGGCCCCAGCGCACCCAGCACGGCCTGCGCCACCTGCTGCGCGTCGCCCGCCAGGTCGGCGAAGGGCACCACCAGGCCGAAGTCGTTCACCAGCTGCATCACGCTGCCCGCCAGCGAGCCGTCCCGCGGGTAGTAGGCGCGGTAGGTGGGCGCGCCTTGCGGCTCGATGTACTCGGTGCTGATGGCCGGCCGCACGAAGATAAAGTCGTTCTGGAAGTAGGCCCGGTGCAGGATCTTGATGGTGACCGAGTTGAAGAAGCTCTCGGCCAGCTCGGGCTGGTGGTGGTCCACCAGCAGGCCGATGTAGTGCAGCTTGACCTGCTGCCACACGTCCATGGGCTGGGTGCCGGCGCCGAACTCCTTCTCCAGCCGGGCGACGGCTTCGGCCACCCGCAGGGCATAGAACTCGATGCGCTCGCGCTGGGCGCGCTGCTGGCCGGCCCAGTCGGCGGTCTCGAAGCGGTGCTTGGCGCGGGCCGATTCGGCGCGAAACAGCCGGTAGTGCCGGTTGAAGCCGTCGATCAGCGCCTTGGCGATGTCGTGGGCGAGCGGCGAATCCAGGCGCTGAGGGGGAAACATGCCGGCTCCGTCGCTCGCCCGTGCGGGCTCACTTGTCCTGCAGCACCGCCTGCGCGCGCGGCTGCGGCGTGGCGGCGGCAGGCGCGCTCCACTTGGCACGGATGCGCTGCACGGCGGCCTTGTAGATGCCGTCGAGCGGCCTGGCGCCATCGACGCTGATGCCCAGGTCCTGCAGCAGGCCGTCGTGCACGCCGAAGGCCCAGCCGTGGATGGTGACCTTCTGGCCGCGGCTCCAGGCGTCGACCATGACGGTGCTCACCGCCACGTTGACCACCTGCTCGGCCACATTGAGTTCGCACAGCGCGTCGTCGCGCACGGCCTCGGGCAGGCTCTCCAGCATGACGTGGTGACGGTCGCGCACGTCCTGGATGTGGCGGATCCAGTTGTCGGCCAGGCCCACGCGGGTGCCCTTCATGGCGGCCTTGACGCCGGCGCAGCCGTAGTGGCCCACCACCATGATGTGCTCGACCTTGAGCAGGTCGACCGCGAACTGGATGGTGGACAGCGCGTTGAGGTCGGAATGCACCACCACATTGGCCACGTTGCGGTGCACGAACACCTCGCCCGGCTCCAGGCCGGTGATCTGGTTCGCGGGCACGCGGCTGTCGGAGCAGCCGATCCACATGAACTTGGGCGTCTGCTGCTTCACCAGGCTGGTGAAGAAGCCGGGGCGGTCGCGCTCCATCTGGGCGGACCAGGCACGGTTGTGGGCAAACAGTTCTTGGATCGGGTCGGTCATGGCGCGGGATTGTGTCAGTGCTTCAGGAATCGGCCTGCGCCAGGGCCTTGGCGGCCGCCTTGCGGGCCCGCGTGAGGGCAGACCGGCTGGCGGCCTCCTGCGCGCGCACCTCGGCGAGGTTGGCCTGCAGCTCGGCGAGCTGCGCCTCCAGCCGCTCGCGGTGGGCGCCCAGCACGCGCAGGAAGGCTTCCAGCTGCGGCACCGTGTCCCGCGGGCTGTCGTACATGTCCAGCACGTCGCGCGCCTCGGTCAGGCTCAGGCCCAGGCGCTTGGCGCGCAGCGTGAGCAGCAGCCGCGCCCGGTCGCGCGCGGTGTAGACGCGGTTGCGGCCCTGGCGCTCGGGCGTGAGCAGGCCCATGTCCTCGTAGAAGCGGATGGCCCGCGTCGTGAGGTCGAATTCCTTGGCGAGCTCGCCGATGGTGTAGGTGGGGTTGGACATGCAGGGGATGGGATCGCCGCGCGCCGCGAAGGGTCGCGCACCGGCGACAGCACCATCTGGCAGCGCTGCCTACAATGACCGCAACTCTTCCGTTGACGTAAACGTCAATCCTAGCCGAGCCGGCCGCACCCGGCAATGCCGCATGAACCTCCTCGAACGCGAACTCCACTATCCCCTGGGCGACACGCTGCCCGAGCCCGGCCGGACGATCGAGGTGGCACCCGGCGTGCGCTGGATCCGCATGCGCCTGCCCTTCGCGCTGGACCACATCAACCTCTGGCTGCTGCGTGACCGCATCGACGGCCGCGAGGGCTGGAGCGTGGTGGACTGCTGCATCGCCCGCGACGAGGCGCGCCAGCAGTGGGAGCAGGTGTTCGAGACCGAGCTGCAGGGCCTGCCCATCCTGCGCGTGATCGTCACCCACATGCACCCCGACCACATCGGCCTGGCGCACTGGCTGTGCGAGCGCTGGAATGCGCCGCTGTGGATCAGCTCCACCGACTACCACGTGGCCCGCGTGCTCAGCACCACCGGCGACACGCTGGCCGGCGGCGAGGCCGCCGCCGCCTTCTTCGCCATGCACGGCTTCACCGACCCCGAGGCGCTCGCCAAGCTGCGCGCCCGCACCAGCTACTACCGCAACATGGTGCCCGCCGTGCCCGACCGCTTCGTGCGCATGATGGACGGCGACGTGATCCGCATCGGCGACCACGACTGGCGCTGCATCGTCGGCTACGGCCATGCGCCGGAGCACATCGCGCTGTTCTGCGACTCGCTGGCCTGGGAGGACGAGGCCGGCCGCCACACCGGCGTGCTGCTGGGCGGCGACATGATGCTGCCGCGCATCTCCACCAACGTCAGCGTGCACGCGGGCGAGCCCGAGGCCAATTCGCTGCGCCTCTTCCTCGACAGCATCGAGCGCTTCAACACGCTGCCCGCCGACACGCTGGGTCTGCCTTCGCACGGCAAGCCCTTCCGCGGCATCCACCGCCGCGTCGAGCAGCTGCAGGAGCACCACCGCGACCGCCTGGCCGAGCTGCAGGCCGCCTGCGCACAGAAGCCGCACACCGCGGCCGAGGCGCTGCCCATCCTGTTCAAGCGCGAACTGGACCTGCACCAGATGACCTTTGCCCTGGGCGAGACCATCGCGCATCTGCACTGCCTGTGGTTCGCAGGCCAGCTGCGGCGCGAGCTGGGCGAGGACGGCGTCTACCGCTTCCGGCTGGCCTGAGGCGCGGCACGGACGAGCCCTCTCGCCGACCTGAGGCACGGCACGGACGAGCCCCTCTCCCCTCGCGGGAGAGGGGTTGGGGAGAGGGGGTGCGCGCGCCACTGCGGCGCCCAGTCGTGGGCCTCCCCTCTCCCCAGCCCTCTCCCGCAAGGGGAGAGGGAGCGAAGCCCGCTTCGGCGTTACGACGCCATCGCCATCCCCCTAAACTGCCCCGATGACCGACGACCTGCAACGGCTGCGCGCCGGCGAACTGGCGGCCGCGCGCCGCCTGCGCATCGCGGCCGACCTCGAGACCTTTCCGCGCGAGATCTTCGACCTGGCCGACACGCTGGAGGTGCTGGACCTGTCCGGCAACCGCCTGGACGCGCTGCCCGACGACCTGCACCGGCTGCACCGCCTGCGCGTCTTCTTCGCCTCGTCCAACCGCTTCACCGAACTGCCGGCCGCCCTGGGCGCCTGCCCGCAGCTGGAGATGGTGGGCTTCAAGGCCAACCGCATCGCCCATGTGCCGGCCGAGTCGCTGCCGCCGCGGCTGCGCTGGCTGATCCTGACCGACAACGACCTTGCCGAACTGCCGGCCGAGCTGGGTGCACGGCCGCGGCTGCAGAAGCTGATGCTGGCCGGCAACCGGCTCGCGGCGCTGCCCGACACGCTGCAGCAATGCCAGGCGCTGGAACTGCTGCGCCTCGCGGCCAACCGCTTCGAGGCGCTGCCCGCATGGCTGGCGGATCTGCCTGCCCTTTCGTGGCTGGCCATCGGCGGCAATGCCTTCAATGCGGCGGCCGAAGCCGACGCGCGCGAGGGCCAGGCGGCGAGTGCCATCGAATGGTCGGCGTTGACGGTGGGCGAACTGCTGGGCGAGGGTGCCTCGGGCCGCATCCATGCCGGCGTGCTGGGCCAGGGCGCGTCGGCGCAAGAGGTGGCGATCAAGCGCTTCAAGGGTGAGGTCACCAGCGACGGCTGGCCGTTGACCGAAATGGCCGCCAGCCTGGCGGCGGGCAGCCATCCGCGCCTGATTCCGGTGCTCGGGCGGCTGCAAGGGCATCCCGAGGGCGCGCAGGGCCTGGTCATGGCCCGCATCGCGCCGCACTACCGCACACTGGCCGGCCCGCCGAGCTTCGACAGTTGCACGCGCGACGTCTATGCCGAAGGGTTGCGCATGCCCGCCGACGTGGCGCTGCGCATCGCCGCCGATGTGGCATCCGCGCTGGCGCACCTCCATGCCCGCGGCCTGGTGCATGGCGACCTCTACGCCCACAACATGCTGTGGCGGCCCGACGCTTCAGCGGGCGAGGCCACGGCGCTGCTCGGCGACTTCGGCGCCGCAGCCTTCGCGCTGGCGGGCGCCATGGGCGATGCGCTCCGGCGCATGGACGTGCGCGCCTTCGGTGTGCTGCTGTCAGAGTTGAGCGCGCTGGCCGACGGTCCCCTGCCAGGTGATGTGGCGGCATGGTCGGAGCGCTGCCTGCAGCCCCAACCCGCGCTGCGACCCGACGCGCCGACCCTGAGCGCCATCGCGGCCGGCTGGACCCGCCGCTGACCGGCCGCGCAGGCCGCTGTTCCTCCGGCAACGTCCGTTGCCGAGCCTGGCGGCTCAGTACAGGTCGTGGCGCACGGCGTGGGTGTAATGCGCGTCCATCTGCGCCACCTGCCCCTCGTCCAGGCCCAGCACCGCGGCCTTCATGCGGCCGATGGACGGCAGCGCGGCGCGGTCCAGCTGCGATTCGGGCGCCCACAGCCGCGCGCGGTTGACGGCCTTGCCGCAGTGGAAGAGCGTTTCGTCGATGTGCACCACCACGCCCAGCTTGGGGGTCTTGCCACCTTCCGCCAGCCGCGCCAGCAGGTCCGGCGTGCACGACAGCCGCGCCCGGCCGTTGATGCGCAGGAAGACCTCCAGCCCCGGAAACAGAAAGAGCAGCGCCACCCGCACGTCGTCCTGCAGATTGCGCAGCGATGCCAGCCGGTTGTTGCCGGGCCAGTCGGCGAAGGCGATGGTGCGCGCATCCAGCGCCTGCACGAAGCCCGGCGGGCCGCCGCGCGGCGAGGCGTCCAGCCCACCGCTGCCGCCGGTGGCCAGGCAGAAGAAGGTGGCGGCGCGCAGGTAGTCGATGTGAAAGGGCGTCAGCGCCGGCAGCACGCCCTTCAGGATGGCCGGCGAGGGCGGCGCGTAGAGCCGGTCGAGGTCGACGGCACCGCCGCCGTCTGGGGGACTGGAGAAATCGTTCGTCATGCGCCCATGCTAGGGAGCGCCAGCCCGCACTGCTAAGCTGCCGGCGCCATTCGATCGCGCAATCACGCCATGCTTCATGACGGCCCCTGGCTGGCCCTGCAGGACGAGGACGGCGGCCCGCTGGTGGTCGGCCGCGCCGGCACCGACGCGGATCACGACACTGCCGCCCACCACCATGCCCGCGGCCAGCTGATCGGCTGCGGCCGCGGCGTGCTGAGCGTGGGCACCGCCGCCGGCACCTGGGTCGTGCCGGCGCGCCACGCGGTGTGGCTGCCGCCGCGCGAGGTGCATTGGGCACGCATGCACGGCCCTTTTACCGGCTGGTCGCTGTACGTCGCCCCCGCGGCCTGCGAAATGCTGCCTTCGGCCCCCTGCACCGTGGCCGTGACGCCGCTGCTGTGGGAAGCCGCCCTGCGCTGCGCCGAGCGCGCCAGCGACGCACCGGACGCCGCTCAGGACCGGCTGGCCGCCGTCATCGTGGACGAGATCCGGCGCCTGCATCCGCAGCCCCTGGGCCTGCCGATGCCGCGCGACGCGCGCCTGCTGCGCATCGCCCAGGCGCTGCTGGCCGAGCCCGCACAGCAGCGCACGCTGCCGGAATGGGCCGCCTGGGCCGGCCTGTCGGACCGCACACTGAGCCGCCGTTTCGTGGCCGAAACCAGCCTCAGCTTCAGCGTCTGGGTACAGCGCGCGCGGCTGCTGCGCGCGCTCGAATGGCTGGCCGAGGGCCGCGCGGTGACGGCGGTGGCGCTGGAACTGGGCTACGACAGCGTGAGCGCCTTCATCGCGCTGTTCAAGCGGCAGTTGGGTCGTACGCCGGCGGCGTATTTCGGCCGCAAGGGCTGATGGCGCCGGCGGCGTCGGACACCCGCCGCCTCTTGGGGCTCAACCCGGCTGCAGCTGATACAGCCAGGTCTCCGTCAGCGTCACGCCACCGTTGCGCAGATACAGCCGCATGTCCACCGGCTCGTTGTTGCCCGGCGCGGGCGTGAAGTCGAACTGCGCGCGCCAGTGGCCCGGCACGCCGTTGGGCACGGCCTCGGTGAAGACGTACGAGAAGCTGCCGCTCGATGCGCTGAGCACCGCCTCGGGCTTGACGCCGAAGGGAATGTCCTTGAGCGTGCCGCCGATGAACTCCACCATGAACTTGCGCACGCCCTGGGGCCGCGGCTGACCCGGCTGGCCGCCGCGCCCGATGCGCGTGGCCACGCAGCGGGCGAGTGGGCCGGGGAAGGGCTCGTCGGCCTGCCAGTACAGGCGGTAGCGCAGGTTGTAGCTGCTGCCCTTGGCGGCCGGCGCGGCCGGCACCCAGAAGGCGACGATGTTGTCGTGGATCTCGTCGTCGGTCGGGATCTCGATCAGCTGCACCGAGCCCTCGCCCCAGTCGCCCAGCGGTTCGACCCAGAGGCTGGGGCGCTTGTCGTACATCACGCCGTCCTGGTAGTGGTCGAAGGCGCGGTCGCGCTGCAGCAGGCCGAAGCCCTTGGGCGCGCGGTCGTTGAACTGCGAGGCGCGCGTGACGGCCGGGTTGTTGAGCGGACGCCAGATGCGCTCGCCGCCGCCGGTCCACAGCGCCAGGCCGTCGGAATCGTGCACCTCGGGCCGCCAGTCGATGCCGCGGGCGCCCAGGGTCTCCGAATACCAGTACATCGAGGTCAGCGGCACCAGGCCCAGCCGGCCCACGTCGCGGCGCAGGAAGAGGCGCTGCTCGATGTCCATGACCACGGCCGCCTTGCGCTGCATGACGAAACGGAAGGCGCCGGTGACGCTGGGGCCCTCCAGCAGCGCGTAGACGACGACCGTGGTGTCGTCCTTGGGCGGCTCGAACCAGAAGCGGGTGAAGTTGGGGAACTCTTCCGGCCGGTCGGGCAGGGCGACGTCCAGGGCGATGCCGCGGGCCGACAGCCCGTACTGGTACAGCTCGCCGATGGCGCGGAAGTACGACGCCCCCAGAAAGGCCACCCAGTCGTTCTTGCGCCAGTCCAGCTTGGCCTGGTCGCCCAGGCGGCTTTCCTGAAAGCGGAAGCCGGCGAAGCCCGCGCCGTCGGGCAGCTGCCTCGCCGGGCTGTCGGCGGGCATGTCGAAATAGGCGCTGTCGTAGACGATCTCGCGCGCGAAGATGTCGCCGCCCGCGTTCTCCAGCACGTGCATGTGCACCGGCACCTGGAAGAAGCGGCCCAAGTGGAAGAAGGTGACGGGGAAGGCGCCCGGCCCGTCCTTGAACAGGGCGTAGTCGGTGTCGAAGCGGATCTTGCCGTGGGCGTCGTAGTCGATGCGCTCCAGCACGTCCTTCGGCAGGCGGTTCTCCTGCGCATAGGGCCGGCCGGCCAGGGCCTGGGCATCGGCCACCAGGGCGTCCCACGAGAAGGGCCGAGGCTGGCTCAGTTGCAGGGCCTTGGCGTTCTGGGCCAGGGCGGGCCGGCCGAGCAGGCCCAGGGCGAAGGCGGCGGCGCCGGAGGAAACGAAGGAGCGTCGGTCGAGCATAGGCAGTGGAGGCGGTTCTCTTGTTCTTGTTCCGGGCCGCAACCATAACTGCTGCGGGATTGTCCCGATGTCGGAATTGCACTTCGATGCATCCCGTTGCGTTTGGCGCCTTGGCGACGGCCCCGCGCGGCATGGGCTTTTAAGCTGTGCTTCAGAAGGAGACACGCACCATGGACACCTCGAACCTGTTTTCGCTCAAGGGGCGCACGGCCCTGATCACCGGCGGCTCGCGCGGCATCGGCCGCATGATCGCCGAAGGCTATCTGGCGCAGGGCGCCCGGGTCTACATCTCGGCCCGCAAGGCCGATGCCTGCGACCAGACGGCGAAGGAACTGTCGGCGCTGGGCCATTGCGTCTCGCTGCCGGCGGACGTGTCGACGATGGAGGGCGTGCAGGCCCTGGTCGCCGCCTATGCCAAGCACGAGGAGTCGCTGGACATCCTGGTCAACAACGCCGGCGCCGCCTGGGGCGCGCCGTATGAAGAGTTTCCCGAGAGCGGCTGGGACAAGGTGGTGGACCTCAACATGAAGTCGCCCTTCTTCCTGACGCAGGCACTGACGCCCATGCTCAAGAAGGCGGCCACCGACCACCTGGCGAAGGTGATCCACATCGCGTCGATCGACGGCATCACCGTCAACCCGTGGGAAACGTACTCCTATGCCGCCAGCAAGGCGGGCCTGATCCACCTGACCAAGCGCATGGCGATGCACCTGGCGCCGCACCGCATCGTCGTCAGCGCCATCGCGCCCGGACCTTTCGCCTCCAGCATGAACAAGGAAGCGCGCGACCACGGCGACGAGGTGGCCGGCCGCGTGCCGCTGGGCCGCGTGGGCACGCCGGAAGACATGGCCGGCGCCGCCATCTACCTGGCCTCGCGCGCGGGCGACTACGTGGTCGGCTCCACGCTGGTGGTGGACGGCGGCTGCGCCTGGGGGCGCTGAGGCGCCGAACGCGCAGGCCGCCCGGCCCAGGCCGCGGCGCCGGCGATGAGCAGGCCACCGAGCCATCCGGTCCACGTCAGCCGCTCGCCGAGCAGCGCGACGGCGATCAGGGCACCGAACAGCGGCTCGCTGCCCATCAGCAGCGCGGCCCGGCTGGGCGGCATGCGCCGCACCGCATGGTTCTGCGCGAAGAAGGCGAAGACGGTGCAGCCCAGCACCAGGAAGGCCATGGCGCCCCAGAAGGCCGGCGACGCCGGCAGGCCGGACCCGCCTCCGCCGCCCGGCCGCAGGGCCAGCAGCGCCGCGCCGACCGCCACGACGCCGCACTGCACGGCCGTGAGCGTCAGGGACGGCAGCGTGTGCCGCACGGACCAGCGCCGCGTCAGGCAGACCATCAGCGCCCGCAGCAACGCCGCCGCCAGCAGCAGGGCGGCGCCCGTGGCCTGGCCGGCCGGCGCCTGCGGATCGAGCGCCAGCAGCGCCGTGCCGGCCACGCACACCGCCGTGGCGCCGAAGAGCCGCAGCGCCGGCCGCCGGCCCGACAGCGCCCATTCCACCCAGGGCGTGAAGGCCACGCACAGGCTGATCAGGAAGGCCGCCTGCCCGGCCGGCGTGCGCAGCAGGCCTTCGGTCTCGCACACGAAGATGGCCAGCAGGTTGAGCCCCAGCACCAGTCCCACCGCCAGGCCGGCCGCGCCGCCCGGGCGCCACAGCGGCCGCAGCGCCGGCAGCAGCACGAGGAAGGTGAGCGCAAAGCGCAGCGCCAGGAAGGCCGCCACCGGCATGTGCGCCAGCGCCGGCTTGGCCGCCGCATAGCTGGCGCCCCAGATGGCGGCGACGGCCAGCAGCAGGAGTTCGGGCGAGGCCAGCCAGGCGAGCCTCGGGACGCTTCCGGCACTCGGCGCGGATGGGTTGGAATGTGGGGCGATCGGCATGCGGGCGATTCTTCGGCGCCACCCCGCGGCCGACCAGCCGGCCGGCCGGAACAAAATCCCTTCCCCATGGGAAGCAATGCACTCTTGAGCCTGCTGCCGGAGATGGTGGCCTTCGCCCACGTCGCCGAGCACGGCAGCTTCTCGGCCGCCGCCCACGTGCTGGGCATGACGCCCTCGGCCGTGAGCCGCCAGGTGGCGCGGCTGGAGGCGGCGCTGGGCGCCCGCCTGCTGGCGCGCACCACGCGGCAGCAGCGGCTGACCGAGGCCGGGCGCGAGGCCTTCGCCCGTTGCCGCGAGCTGGTGGCCGCCGCGCAGGCGACGCTGGCGGTGGGCGAGCGCTTCGCGGCGGGGCCGGCCGGCGTGGTGCGCCTCTCCGCGCCCACGGCCTTCGCGTACCAGGTGCTGCATCCGCTCATGCGGGAGCTGCTGGCGGCGCAGCCGGGCCTCGAACTGCGCCTGATCGCCGACGACCGCGACATCGACCCGGTGCGCGAGGACGTGGACCTGGTCGTGCGCATCACCCGCCAGCCGCCGGAGGGCCTGGCGGGCCGGCCACTCATGCCGGTGCGCCACCTGCTGTGCGCCGCGCCAACCTACCTGGCCGAGGCCGGCCTGCCCGCGCATCCGCAGGAACTGCCCGGCCACAGCTGCCTCTGGCTGGGCGAGCATCCGCGCGACCACCACTGGCGCCTGCGCCGGGGCGACGAGCAGGTGGAGGTGGCGGTGCATGGCCGCTATGCCGTCAACCACAGCGGCGCGCGGCTGGATGCGGCGCGCCGTGGCCTGGGCATTGCCTGCCTGCCCGACTTCAGTGCCCGCGCCGCCCTGGCCGCGGGCGAGTTGCAGCAGGTGCTGGGTGACTGGGAATTCCTGGGCACCTACACCGGCCAGGCCTGGCTGCTCTATCCGCCGGACCGCCACCTGCCGCCCAAATGCCGGGCCGTGATCGACCACCTCGCGGCCCGCCTCGGCCCCACGTCTGCCCCATGACCGCTGCCCGCATTCCCCCCATCCAGTCCCTCCTGGCCTTCGAGGCCGTGGCGCGCCTGCGCAGCGTGACCCAGGCGGCGGCCGAGCTGTCGGTCACGCCCAGCGCCGTGAGCCACCGCATCCGCCAGCTGGAGACGCAGCTGGGCCTGAAGCTCTTCGCCGCGCGCGGCGAGTTCCTGCCCTCGCCCGAAGGCGCGGCCTACCTGCTGCGGGTGCGCGAGGCCATGGCCGCGCTGCAGGACGCGCCGCGCCTCGCCCGGCCGGCCCCGGCCGCCACGCGGCTGCGCGTGGCCGTCACGCCCACCTTCTCGCGCCAGCTGCTGCTGCCGCGGCTGGCGCTGTTCCGCCATGCCTACCCGGACATCGAGCTGATGCTGCAGGTGGCCATCCCGATCCACAACGTGACGGCGGAGGAGGCCGACATCGAGCTGCGCTTCGGCGTCGGCCCTTTTCCGCACCGGGAGTCGATGCACCTGCTGTCCGACGAGGTCTGCCCCGTCTGCAGCCCCGACTACCTGCGCGAGGCCGGCCCCTTCGACGGCGACTTCGACGCCGAGGCCGAGATCGGCCGCGCCCACCTGATCCGCTCGCCGCTGGAGCCCTGGCGCACCTGGTTCCGGGCCTGCGGCATCGGCCTGCCCGAGCCGGCCTCGGGCAACCAGTTCAACGACCTGGGCCTGGTGCTGGACGCCGCCGTCGCCGGCTTCGGCGTGGCGCTGATGCGGCTCAGGCTGGGCCAGGGCTGGCTGGACAGCGGCCGGCTGGTGCGCCTGTCACGGCGCAGCGTGCGCTCGCCGCACGACTACTTCCTCTGCTGGAAGCCGGGCACGCTGGAGCGCTGGGAATGCGCCGCCTTCGTGGAGTGGATCCGGCAGGCCATGCGGGACTGAGCAGGCCGGCGGCGCGTGAAAAAGATTCACGCCCCGACCGCCTCCATTTCACGCCCGCCCCCGGCTCGCGCTTCTAAAGTCCCGTCCCGTTGCACGCTGGCAGCCCGGGGGGCCGCAGGCCTGCAGCGCCCACAACAACACACGCAGGAGACACACGCCATGCCCTGGCAGCAGATCTACGACCCCTTCGGCAACATGTTCCTCTCCACCGCCCTCGCGGCGATCCCGGTGGTGGTGATGCTGGCCGCACTGGGCCTCTTCCACATCAAGGCGCACATCGCCGCCGGCATGGGGCTGGTCGCGGCACTGCTGGTGGCCGTCTTCGCCTATGGCATGCCGGCCGACCTGGCCGGGCGCGCGGCGCTGTTCGGCGGCTTCACCGGCCTGCTGCCCATCGGCTGGATCGTGCTCAACATCATCTTCCTGCACCAGCTGACCGAGCAGAACGGCAGCTTCGCGGTGCTGCAGGATTCGCTCTCGGGCATCACCGAGGACCGGCGCATCCAGCTGCTGCTGATCGCCTTCTGCTTCGGCGCCTTCTTCGAGGGCGCGGCCGGCTTCGGCACGCCGGTGGCGGTGACGGCGGCCATCCTGATCGGGCTGGGCTTCTCGCCGCTGGCGGCCTCGGGGCTGTCGCTCATCGCCAACACCGCGCCGGTGGCCTTCGGCGCGCTGGGCACGCCGGTGATCACGCTGGCCAAGGTGCACGGCTACGACCTGATGGAAGTGACGGCCATGATCGGCCGGCAACTGCCCTTCTTCTCGCTGCTGGTGCCCTTCTGGCTGATCTGGGCCTTCGCCGGCCGCAAGGCCATGATGGAGATCTGGCCCGCCATCCTGGTGACGGGCGTGAGCTTCGCGGTGCCGCAGTTCCTGGTCTCCAACTTCATCGGGCCGGAGCTGGTGGACATCATCGCGGCCGTCGTCTCGATGCTGAGCCTGGTGGCCTTCCTGCGGGTGTGGCAGCCCAAGCGCATCTGGACCTCGCCCTCGATGCGCGGCAACGACCCCAGCGCCGCCGAGGCCAAGCCGCCGCAGCCGGTGCGCCAGCACAGCCGCGCCGCGCTGGTGCGGGCCTGGATGCCGTGGCTGATCCTGTCGGTGTTCGTCTTCGTCTGGGGCCTGCCGGCGGTCAAGACCTGGCTCAACGGCCTGTTCGCGCCCAGCTTCCCGATGCCGGGCCTGCACAACATGATCGACAAGATGCCGCCCGTGGTGACCACGCCGCACAAGGAATCGGCCATCTATGTGCTGAACCTGCTGTCGGCCACCGGCAGCGGCATCCTGCTGGCGGCCGTGCTCAGCGCCCTGCTGATGAAGTACAGCCCGGTGGCCATCGTCGGCACCTTCTTCCGCACGCTGTGGATGGTGCGCTACTCGCTGCTGACCATCGTGCTGATGCTGGCGCTGGGCACGCTCACGCGCTTCTCGGGCACCGACACCACGCTGGGCCTGGCCTTCGCCAACACCGGCGTGCTGTATCCCTTCTTCGGCACGCTGATGGGCTGGATCGGCGTGGCGCTCACGGGTTCGGACACGGCCTCGAACGTGCTCTTCGGCGGCATGCAGAAGGTGGCGGCCGAGCAGTTGGGCCTGTCGCCCAACCTGATGGGTGCGGCCAACAGCTCGGGCGGCGTGATGGGCAAGATGATCGACGCGCAGTCCATCGTCGTCGCCTCCACCGCCACGCGCTGGTTCAATCACGAAGGCGATATCCTGCGCTACGTTTTCTTCCACTCGATCGCGCTCGCGGCGCTGGTGGGGCTGTATGTGACGCTGCAGGCGTACGTCTGGCCCTTCACCCTGACCGTGGTCCACTGATCAAGCCCAACCCGGCGCGCCTCTCCGCGACGCGCCGTGGCCGCCCCTTCCGGAACACCCATGACCGTCATCACCAACATCGAAGACCTGCGCGTGCTGGCGCAGAAGCGCGTGCCGCGCATGTTCTACGACTACGCCGACTCCGGCGCCTGGACCGAAGGCACCTACCGCGCCAACGAAGAGGACTTCCACAAGATCAAGCTGCGCCAGCGCGTGGCCGTGAACCTGGAGAACCGCAGCACCGCCACCACCATGGTCGGCGTACCCACGAAGATGCCGGTGGCCATCGCGCCGGTGGGCCTGACCGGCATGCAGCATGCCGACGGCGAGATCCATGCCGCGCGCGCGGCCGAAAAATTCGGCATTCCGTTCACGCTCTCGACCATGAGCATCTGCTCCATCGAGGACATCGCGCAGAACACCACGGCGCCCTTCTGGTTCCAGCTGTACATGATGCGCGACCGCGATGCCATGGCCCGCATGATCGACCGCTGCAAGGCCGCGAAGTGCAGCGCGCTGGTGCTGACGCTGGACCTGCAGGTGATCGGCCAGCGCCACAAGGACATCAAGAACGGCCTGACGGCGCCGCCGCGGCCCACGCTGAAGAACATCCTCAACCTGGCGACCAAGCCGCGCTGGGTGCTGGGCATGGCGCGCACCGAACGGCGCACCTTCCGTAACCTGGTGGGCCACGTGAAGGGCGTGAGCGACATGAGCTCGCTGGCCGCATGGACCAACGAGCAGTTCGATCCGCGCCTGTCGTGGGCCGACATCGAATGGGTCAAGCGGCAGTGGGGCGGGAAGCTGATCCTGAAGGGCATCATGGTCGAGGAAGACGCCCGCATGGCCGCCGACAGCGGCGCCGACGCCATCGTGGTGAGCAACCACGGCGGCCGCCAGCTCGACGGCGCGCCCAGCAGCATCTCGGCCCTGCCGGCCATCGTGGACGCGGTGGGCCATCGGCTGGAGGTGTGGATGGACGGCGGCATCCGCAGCGGCCAGGACGTGCTCAAGGCCTGGGCCCTGGGCGCGCGTGGCACGATGATCGGCCGCTCGATGGTCTACGGCCTGGGCGCGATGGGCGAGGCGGGCGTGACGCGCGCGCTGCAGATCATCCACAAGGAGCTGGACACCACGATGGCCTTCTGCGGGCACACGCAGTTGCAGAACGTGGATCGGCGCATTCTGTTGCCGGGGACGTATCCGGGGGGTTGAGGTCGGTCTCTTTCGTTGAACGGGGGTCCGACACTGGCGACGAGGCTCGCTTGTGGATGAGGGTCCGGTCCAGGCGCTGGGCTCGCTGTCTGACGGTGGTCCGGCCCTCGTACCGGGCTGGCTGTCTGACGATGGTCCGGCCCTGGTGCC
>NZ_LDSL01000115.1 GCF_001476815.1 Pseudacidovorax intermedius
TCGCGGCGGGCGCCGCTGCCGACGCCTCGGCAGGCGCCGGCAGCGCGGCCGGCTCGGCCGCCGCGGGTGCGGCGACGGCTGCCGCAGCAACGGGCGCGCGCAAGTACAGCGTGGACAACGGCGGCAGCGCCAGCACCAGCGACTGCGGCTGGCCATGCGAGGGCACGGGCACGCTCTGCACGCCGCCCAGATTGCCCCAGCCGCTGCCGTCGAATTCCGTGGCGTCGGTGTTGATGAGTTCCGTCCAGGTGCCGGCCGTCGGCACGCCTACGCGCAGGCCGGGCCGCGGCACCGGCGTCATGTTGCACAGCACCAGCACCGGCGGGCTGCCGCCCTTCGGCTTGCGAAGGAAGATGTAGGTGCTGCGTTCGCTGTCGTCGGCCTCCAGCCACTGGAAGCCGGCATTGTCGAAATCGAGCTGGTGCAGGGCCGGCTCTTCACGCATCACGCGGTTGAGCTGGCGCACCAGCTTCTGCACGCCGCGGTGGTCCCACTGGTCGCTGACCCACCATTCCAGCTCGCCCTCGTGGGTCCATTCGCGCCGCTGGGCGAATTCGCCGCCCATGAACAGCAGCTTCTTGCCCGGATGGGCCCACATGTAGCCGAAGAGCGCACGCAGGTTGGCGAACTGCTGCCATTCGTCGCCGGGCATCTTGCCGATGAGCGAGCCCTTGCCGTAGACCACCTCGTCGTGCGAGAGCGGCAGCACGAAGTTCTCGCTGAAGGCATAGACCAGCGAGAAGGTGAGCCGGTGATGGTGGTAGCGGCGGTAGACCGGGTCGTCGTGCACGTAGTCGAGCGTGTCGTGCATCCAGCCCATGTTCCACTTCATGCCGAAGCCCAGCCCACCCATCTCGATGGGCCGCGACACGTGCGGCCAGGACGTGGACTCCTCGGCCACGGTGAAGGCGTCGGGATACTCGCGGTAGACGGCGCGGTTCAGGTCCCGCAGGAAGCCCACGGCCTCCAGGTTCTCGCGCCCGCCGTGCACGTTGGGCACCCATTCGCCGGCCTGGCGCGCATAGTCCAGGTACAGCATCGACGCCACGGCGTCCACGCGCAGGCCGTCGATGTGGAAGCGGTCCAGCCAGAAGAGCGCCGACGAGATGAGGAAGGCGCGCACCTCGTTGCGGCCGTAGTTGAAGATGGCCGAGTTCCACTCCGGGTGGAAGCCCTGGCGCGGGTCCGCATGCTCGTACAGGTGCGTGCCGTCGAACAGCGCCAGGCCGTGCGCGTCGGTCGGAAAGTGCGAGGGCACCCAGTCCAGGATCACGCCGATGCCATGCTGGTGCAGGTGGTCGACGAAGGCCATGAAGTCCTCCGGCGAGCCGTAGCGGCCGGTGGCGGCGAAGTAGCCGGTGGTCTGGTAGCCCCAGGAGCCGTAGAACGGGTGCTCGGTGATCGGCATCAGCTCCACGTGGGTGAAGCCCATCCAGCCCATGTACTCCGCGAGCGCGGACGCGATCTCGCGGTAGTTCATGAACTGGCCGTCGCGCCGGCGCCAGGAACCCAGGTGCAGCTCGTAGATGCTCATGGGCGCGTCGAGCGCGTTGCGCGCGGCGCGGGTCTTCATCCATTCGCCGTCGCGCCATTCGTGGCTCCCGGCCCAGACGCGGGAGGCGGTGGCCGGCGCCAGTTCGGCGCTGAAGGCGAAGGGGTCGGCCTTCTCGCCGACGTAGCGGCCATCCGGCCCCCAGATGCGGTACTTGTAGGCCTGGCCCGGCTGGGCGGGGATGCCCGCGGCCTCCCATACGCCGCTGCCATCCGCGCGCGGCTGCATGGCGTCGGCCTCGTCGTTCCAGCCGTTCCAGTCCCCGATCACCGCGACGCGGGTCGCGTTGGGGGCCCAGACGGCGAAGCGGAAGGCGCCCGATCCGTCCGGGTGCGCACCGAAGCGTTCGTAGAGCCGGGCGTGGCTGCCCTCGCGCAGCAGGTGCACGTCGAGGGGGCCGAAAGAGGACGACGGATGGGGGGGTTGTGACATGGGGAGCCGAGGGCTGGAGTGCCTGCTCGGGTTTTACCCCATGACCATGCCGGGACCGCGGCCACAAAGGCGCGGTGGCTTGTCGGACAGAGCGCACGACCGCAGGCCCATGCCGTCCCGGCGCACAGGGCGGCCGCGATATGCGGCGGCCCTGCGCATATGTCCACGCCTGCGCAGGCAGGCCTGGCGCCGCGTCGGCCCCCTGTCGTCAGGGACCGCACAGCGCCTGTGGCTTACATCGCCGGCTTGTAGAAGATGTAGTCGGCCTGGTAGTTCACGACCTGCTTCTGGCCCAGGTTGGGCTGGGCGCAGGGGGCCATCGGAGCCACGCCGCCGCGGGTGGCGACGCGCTGGATGTAGCTCACGCCCTGCATGCCGCCCATGCCCGTGGCGGGGTTGGCCTTGACCAGCTGCAGCGGGATGTTGCCCGGGCCGGCGGGCGCCACGGCAACCTGCGTGGCCGTGACCTTGGAGCCGTCCATGCTCTCCCAGGTGGCGGGCGGGCCGTAGTAGCGGCCGATGGCCTTGCCGCTGCGGTCGCTGAGGCGGGCATCCGGGCCGGCGAAGAACCATTCGTACTCGCCGGTCGTGCCGGCCTTGACGCGGCATTCGTAGGTGATGGTGCCGGCGCCCACGGTCTCCAGCGCCACGCGCTGGCCCGCCGGCACCTGCACCGGTGCGGGCAGGCCGGCCTGCGAGAACGGTGCCGGCATGGGGGCGGTGGCACAGGCGGACAGCAGGACGGCGGCGGCCGCGGCGGTCAGGGGGATGGTCATGCGCATGAATTGCTCCTTTCGATGGGCAGTCGGGGTTGAAGACGAACAGAGATGCCGGCGGCTCTCGGCGGCCGCCCTCCGCGACCCGTCCCTGCTGCCTTGCCGGCATCTGAACTACGGCTGACGGGCGCGGGTGGATGCATGCCCGGCAAAACTTGAAGGACTTGCACGGCGGAATCCGCCACCGCGTCGCGCGCGTACCCGCTGGATGGCCCGCGCTCCCGCACAATCCCGCAATGCCTTCCGCCACGACGCCCGACGACGAGCTTCTGGGCCTGCTCGACCGCATCGCCCGCCGCGACGCCGCAGCCCTGCAGCAGCTGTATGCCCGCACCTCCGCCCGCCTGTTCGGCCTGGCAATGCGGGTGGTGCGCCAGCACGAATGGGCCGAAGACGTGCTGCAGGAGGCCTTCCTGACCATCTGGCGCGCCGCGCCCGACTACCGCGCCACGCTCAGCCCGCCGATGGCCTGGATGTCGCTCATCGTGCGCAGCCGCGCGCTCGACCTGCTGCGCCGCCAGACCAGCCAGGGCAGCGACGTGACGCAGGAATTCAGCGAAACCCTCGCCGACACCCTGCCCGCCGCCGAGCCCGGTCCGCAGGAACTGGCCGATGCCAGCGAGCAGGCCTGGCTGCTGCACCAGTGCCTGCAGCAGTTGCCGTCCGCCCAGCGCGAGGCGCTGTCGCTGGCCTACCTGCGCGACCTGAGCCACAGCGAACTGGCCACGCGCCTGGCCCAGCCGCTGGGCACCATCAAGACCTGGATCCGCCGCGGGCTGGAACGGCTGCGCGGCTGCATGGAGCGCGCGGCATGAGCGCCCGTCCGGCCCTGCCGAAGGGCGCCCGCGGCGCCGCCCTGCCCCCGTCGAGGAGCCTCGCATGAACATCGCCGCCAACGACCGCCTGCTCGCCCTGCTCTCGGCCGCCCACGCGCTGGGCACCCTGCGCGGCGGCGCCCGCCGCCGTTTCGAGGCCATCGCGCGCGAGCAGCCCGCGGTGCGCGCCAGCGCCCTGCTGTGGCGCGAACGCCTGGGCGCCTTCGCCGAACTTGCACCGGCCATCGAGCCGCCCGCCGCCGTCTGGACGCGCATCCGCAACCTGGTCGATGCCGACCTGGACGCCACCCGCCTGGCCGCGCAACGCGCCGCACCGCCGGCCGCCGCACCCATCGCGCCGGTGCGCGCGGGTGGCTGGTGGGGCAGTCTGGCGCTGTGGCGCGGCGCGTCGGTAGCGGGCCTGGCGGCGACGCTGCTGGCGGGCGTGATCGGCCTGCAGTTCTGGCAACAGGCCCAGAACGGCCAGCAGGTGCGCTACGTGGCCGTGCTGGCCAACGACCGCTCGGCGCCCGAGGTGCTGGTCACCTTCGATGCGCGGCGCCGCCAGCTCACGCTGCAGCGCGTGGGCGACTTCACCGTGGCCGCCGACCGTTCGCTGCAGCTGTGGGCCTTGCCGCCCGGCCGCACGCCCCAGTCGCTGGGCGTGATCGATCAGCCCGCCGGCATGCGCCTGGCGGCCAGCACGCAGGAACTGCAGCAGGCGCCCGCCCTGGCCATCAGCCTGGAGCCCAAGGGCGGCGTGCCCGGCGACCGCGGGCCCACCGGGCCGGTGCTGTTCACGGGTCCGCTGATCGAGAAGACGCTCTGACAAGGTGCGGGCGCCCGGGCCGGCGCCCGCTACGCAAGCGCCCGCGCGCCGGATGCATACCCCGGCACCGCGCAGGCCGATCCCATCCATGCGACGGCACCCGCCGTATCTGAAGTGCCTGCCGCATATCCGGCGGCACAACATCCTCAGGAGCCTCGCATGACTTTCTCGAAGAAGACCACCCGCATCCTCGCCGCCACCCTCACCGCCTTCGCGCTCGGCGGTGCCGCCATCGGTGCCTCGGCCCAGGTCATGGTGGGCGGTGCGCCCATGTACGCCACCAAGGACATCATCGACAACGCCGTCAACTCCAAGGACCACACCACGCTGGTCGCCGCCGTCAAGGCCGCCGGCCTGGTCGACACCCTCAAGGGCCCGGGTCCCTTCACCGTGTTCGCGCCCACCAACGCGGCCTTCGCCGCCCTGCCCGCCGGCACCGTGGACACGCTGCTCAAGCCCGAGAACAAGGGCCAGCTGACGACCATCCTGACCTACCACGTGGTGCCCGGCAAGGTGGACTCGGCCGCGCTGGTCAAGATGATCGACGACGGCAAGGGCCAGGCCATGCTCAAGACCGCCGCCGGCGGCAGCCTCAAGGCCACGCGCAGCGGCAACACCGTGAAGATCACCGACGAGAAGGGCGGCTCGGCCGACGTGACCATCGCCGACGTCTACCAGTCCAATGGCGTGATCCACGTCGTCGACAAGGTGCTGCTGCCCAAGTAACGAAGGCTGCGAACGGTCCGTTACCTTTGCGTGCGGACCGTCAGGTGCCACTCAGGGCACCCCGACATACTTCGTTCTCGGCAGTCCGATCTTCTCCGACTCTTGCTTCCCCTCCACACCCGGACTGTCTTGGGGCCCGCTTTACGGCGGGCCCCTTTTCTTTTGTCGGCCCGTATGTTCAGGCCAATGCCTGCCACCGGCCCCCGGTCCAGCGCTGCAGCGCCTGGCCTTCGAAACGCCACAGGTGCAGCCAGCCGTTGGCCAGCAGGTCGCGCACCACGGCATGGCCGGCAATCACGGCCTCGATGGCGGCCTGCGGCGCATCGATGACGACCGTGAGCCGCAGCGGCTCGTGCATCCAGCGCGCGCCGTCGTGCAGCGACTGGCGCGACAGGCCGATGCGCAGGTCGCCGCCATTGCCTTCGAAGACGCCCAGCGTGCCGCCCACCACGTTGTGCAGCAGCTTGTTGCCGCTGCCCAGCCGCGCGGGATCGCAGGTGGAGGCGTGGTACTGCCAGTTGATCCAGTGCGTGACCAGCATGGGCGCGGTCATCAGCTGGGTCAGCAGCTGGCCGTGCGGATCCTGCGCGGCGTCGTAGTCGTGCAGGAAGGCGCGGCCGCCCAGGTCCACGCCCTGGCTGCGGTGGCGCGGCGCGATCAGGAAGGCGGCATTGCCCGCCAGGCCCCATTCGGGCCGC
Source organism: Pseudacidovorax intermedius (assembly GCF_001476815.1). GTDB lineage: Bacteria > Pseudomonadota > Gammaproteobacteria > Burkholderiales > Burkholderiaceae_C > Xenophilus > Xenophilus intermedius_A. The sequence goes on from NZ_LDSL01000115.1 coordinate 5,829, forward strand.
GTCTGCGCACCGTCGTTGGCGCGGCGCCGCAGCTGGCGGTGCAGCACCTCGGCCGCTGCCTGCGGATCCAGGCCCAGGCGGGGCGCGCGCTCGCGGCGCACCTGGTCGGCCGCGCGCGCCAAGACGGGCTGCAGCGCGTTCCAGCGGGCCATCGCCGCGGGCGGCAGGCGGTCGAGGTCGAAGGCCTCGATCTCGTCGGTGGACGTGTTGTGCAGGGCCGCGACGAACACCGTGGCCGCGGGCACCTCGATGCCCTGCGCCTTGAGGCCCTGCCGCACCGCGGTGTCGTTGAGCAGCTGCGCCAGGCTGCGGGCGTTGACCTCGCCGGTCTGGCCGCAGCAGGCGCCGCAGTCCAGGGCCGCCGCATGGGCGTTGTTGACCGACTGGCTGCCATGGCCGACCAGCAGCACCAGCGGTGCGAGGCCCCGCGCCAGACCCATGGACTGCAGCACGCGCGCCGCCAGCGACACGCGCGCCGGTGCGTCCAGGCCGAGCAGTTGCGGCCGGCACACGGCGCGGTAGCGCAGGGGCAGGCCGTCGAGGTCGTCGCGTGCGCGTGCCTGCGCCTCGGGCCGCAGCCAGCGGCCCAGCCGGCCCAGGTAGCCCAGGCCCGCGGCCTCGACGAAGGAGAAGGCGGCGCCGGGCCAGCGGCCGGCGGCATGCCACCGGTCGGCCAGCGCGAAGCACTGCTGGCGGGCCTGCTCGGCCTGCCGCTGCAGCCGCGGATCGGCCCGGCCGTCGCGCGTGTCGGCCGGCAGCAGCACGTCGCCCACGGCGAGGCTGGGCGCCAGCAGGCCCGGCAGTTGCGGCCTTTGCGCGGCCGTGCCCAGCGGCGTGTAGGCCAGCGGCAGGCCGAAGAAGCCGGCCACGCCCAGGGTCTGCATGCCGGGGCAGGCGGCCTCGAGCGCGCGGCGCAGCGGCTCGCTGCGCACGTCGATGCAGAAGGTGGCCTGCACCTCGGGCGCCGCTGCAGCGGGTGCCATCGGCGATGCCGCACGGCCGCACAGAGACGCCGCCAGGCCGCGCTGGTAGCCGGCCTCCAGCGCCGCCTGCCAGACCTCGTCCACGCGCAGTTCATGCTCGGCCTGGGCCAGCACCTCGGGCGCCCGGCCCCACGCGCGCTGCACGGCCGCGAAGGCCTGCCGCGCGGCCTGGTCGTCCTTGCCGTCCAGCAGCAGCGCGCCCCAGGCCAGGCGGATGGCCAGCAGCTCGCGCAGGTGCGGATCGTCGGCGCCCGCCAGCCGCGCCTGCCAGCCCAGGTAGGCACACCACGAGGCCCAGCCATTGACGGTGAGCAGCACCGCTTCGAGGTAATCCGCCCACACGGCGGGCGGCAGGCCCAGCCGCGCGATCACCCACCGTTCGGCCTCGCGCGCGGTGGGCGGCAGCGCGTCGACGCTGCGGCCGATGTCCGGCAGGCCCATGAGCAGGCCGATGCCGTGGTCGTGCTGCAGCGTCTCGCGCCAGAAGGCATAGAGGCCGTCGCCGCGCGCGGGCTGCCAGTCGGCCTGCTGCGTGTCGAACCAGGCGGCGCAGGTCTGGCTCACCTGGTGCGTGATGGCCTGCCGCCAGGCCAGCCGGGTGTGGCGCTGCGGGTCGTTGTCGAGCACGTCGATCAGCAGCGGCAATGGCTGCACCGGCAGGGGCTGGGCCAGCGCCGCCACGCAGGCCTCGGGCGTGAGAGCAACGTCGTTCGACTGCCGCAGGGCCTGTTGCAGGTCGGCCGGCGTGATGCGGCCTTCGGCCCACGCCTCGGCCTGCCGCGCGCGCGACGGGAAGACGTGGATGCCGCCCAGCACCGCCATGCGCGCGGCCACGCGGCGCACCGGCATGCCGATGCGCGACCAGTGCGGGTTGACGGCGATGGCGCGGTCCAGCGGCCAGGCAGGGGCGATGGCCGCGCAGGCTTGGCGGCAGGCGGCGTCGATGCGCCCGGCGTGCAGCTCGGCAGCGCGGGGGCGCGCGCCGTCGCCGGTGTGCAGCGTCGCCGGATCGGGGCGTGGGGGAGTCAGGACGTCGGTCATGGCGTTCTCCTTGCGGGGGGTCGGATCAGGCGTGCGGCCTTCACTGCGCCGCGTCGGCGAGGGCGGCGGGCGCGCCACCGGCCTGCGTGCGGCGACGGGCCTCGGGCATCCAGTGCGCGGGCCACAGGCGCAGGGCCAGTCGGGTGTAGACCTCGTCGACATAGAAGCCGGCATAGCTCCACCGGCGCGCACGCGCCAGCGCCTGGGGCCGCCACTGCAGCGCGGCCAGCGCCACGTAGAGCAGCGCCATGCCCAGCAGCGCGACCGCACCCTGCAGGGCCTGCGGTGCGTCGTGCAGGCCCAGCGGCAGCGCATGCACGAGGCGCACGGCCAGCGTCAGGCCCGCGATCATCAGCAGGCCCCACAGCAGACCGCGCAGGCGCCCGCCGGCGGCGGGCAACCACAGCATCGGCGCCCAGGCCAGGCCCAGCAGGGCGCTCCACCACAGCGGCCAGGCCGGCCCGCCGACGGCCGCCAGGACCAGCAACACGGTGCCGATGCCCAGCACCGGCGCCAGCGGCAGGCTGAACGGCTGCGGCACGGCGGGCGCATGCAGCGCCTGCCGCCGCGCCTCGCGCACCACGCCCGAGGCCGACAGGAAGGCATGCGCCTTGTAGAGCGAATGGCCAAGGAGGTGCAGCGCCGCCAGCGTGTAGAGGCCCACGGCGCACTCCAGCAGCATGAAGCCCATCTGCGCCACGGTGGACCAGGCCAGCCGCACCTTGATGCTGATGCGCGTGAGCATGACCAGCCCCGCCAGCACCGCGGTGGCCAGGCCGAAGCCCAGCAGCAGCCAGCGGGCGGGCGCCGCCGCATCGAGCAGCGGCGCGAAGCGGATCAGCACGAAGCCACCCAGGTTGACCACGCCCGCATGCAGCAGGGCCGACACCGGCGTCGGCGCCTCCATCACCTGGATCAGCCAGCCATGCACCGGCAGCAGCGCCGTGCGCAGCACCACCGCCAGCACCAGGGCTACGGCCGCCCACTGCAGCGGCGCCGACGGGCCCTGCTGCGCCAGGTGCGCCCACAGCGCCGACAGCGAGCCGCTGCCCACCTCGTGCCAGGCCAGGCCCGCGGCGAGCAGCAGCAGCCCGTCGGCCGCACGGTCGGCGATGCGCTTCTTGTGCGCGGCCAGCAGCGCGAAGGGCCGGTCGGGGTAGAAGCACAGCAGCCGCTGCAGGGCGGCGCCGACCGCGGCCCAGGCGCCGATCAGCACCAGCCAGTGGTCGGCCATCAGCAGCAGGTGCACGGCCGCGAGCACCACGCCGAGTGCGGCGGCATAGCGGCGCTGGCCGGCCTCGCCTTCCAGGTAGCGGGCCGAGAAGGCGGCGATGACCAGGCCCAGGCCCTGCACCAGCAGCGCCAGCACCAGGCCGAACACCGTGGGCTGCAGGCCGGGCACGCCCTGCAGGCGCACCGGGCCGGCAAGAAGCGCCAGCACCGTGGCCGCGAACGCCAGGCCGCACAGCACCTGGAAACGCCGCCAGCCGGCGGCGACGGTCGTGCGGCGCGGCAGGGCGAGCGCCGCGGCGAGGCCCATGGCAAGGGGCGGCAGCAGCGACAGGGCCGGCCCCGGGATGTGTGCGACGTCCATCGCGAACCCTCCGAAACAAAACTGGGCGCGATGATGCTTGGCGGCTTTCGTTCTGTAAATTACATTGATAAGAACCAATTCATCTTCAAAAAAGAACGATGCAGCTGGAGCAGCTCAACTTCCACCACCTGTTCTATTTCTGGCGCGTGGCCACGCTGGGCCACCTGACCCGGGCCGCCGAGGAACTGCACACCTCCCAGTCGGCCGTGTCGGCGCAGGTCCGCCAGCTGGAAGACCGGCTGGGCGAGGCGCTGTTCACGCGCGAAGGCCGGCGCCTGGTGCTGACCGACACCGGCCAGCTGGTGCTGGCCTATGCCCAGAACATCTTCGGCCTGGGGCAGGAGATGCTGGGCCGGCTGCAGGGCCGCAGCGCCGGCGTGACGCGCCTGCGCGTGGGCGCGGTGGCCACGCTGTCGCGCAACTACCAGGAGAACTGGCTGCGCCCGCTGCTGGCCGACCCGGCGGTGGTGCTGACGCTGGAGTCGGGCCTGCTCGAAGGCCTGGTCGAGCGCCTGGTGCAGCACCAGCTGGACGTGGTGCTGGCCACCGAGACGGTACCGGCCGACCCCGACCGGCCGCTGCACTGCCGGCTGCTGGGCAGCCAGTCGATTTCGCTGGTGGGCCCCGCCAGCCGCTGGCAGGGCCGGCCGCTGCGCATTCCCGAGGACCTGGACGGGCTGGAGATCGCCCTGCCCGGCCCGCGCCATGCGCTGCGCGGCCAGTTCGACGGCCTGTGCGCCTCGGCCGGCGTGGCGCCGCGCCTGCGCGCCGAGGTGGACGACATGGCCATGCTGCGCCTGATCGCGCGCGACAGCGGCTGGCTGACGGTGCTGCCCGAGGTGGTGGTGCAGGACGAGCTGCGCACCGGCGCGCTGGTCATCGTGGCCCGCTCGGACGCGCTGCAGGAGCGCTTCTATGCCATCACCACGCCGCACCGGCACCGCATCGAGGTGCTGGAGCGGCTGATGGCGCAGGCGCCGGTGGCGGCGTCAGCGGCGGCGGCGGGCTGAACCGGCGCCGGGACAGCCGCGCCATCCGTTCGCCCTGAGCCGGTCGAAGGGTGAACGGCGCGCAGGATGACGCGCGTCCCGGCTTCGACAGGCTCAGCCCGAACGGTTGTTGATGCACCGAGCCGCGCTCGTGATGCGTGATGCGTGATGCGCGATGCGCGCCCTGACTTCAACCGCCGGCCAGCGGCCACTCGCGCCCGTCGGCCGCCACCAGCACGCCGCGCGTGGCATCGCTCTGCGCCAGCGGCACGCCCATGAAGCGCTCCTTGTCCAGCCCCTCGTCGCCCATGTTGATGGCGATGCGGCCGTTGCGCCGGGCCTGGATCAGTTCGTCGTACTGCGCAGGCGTCAGCAGCAGCTTCTGCGGATAGGCGTTGTCGTGTTCCGCCCAATGCTTGCGGATGGCGTGGAGGGCGAGGTCGTAAAGCGTGGCCATGGGGCGGCATCATAGAAAGACAGAAGGCGGCCCGCGGGCCGCCTTCGTCGGCAGGGCCACGCCGGGCCCCGCGGGTTCGCGTCACTTCCGCAGCTTGGCCAGCTCGGCCATCATGGCCTGCACCGTGCCTTCGCCGACGGTGGCCGCATGCTTGTCGATCACCGGCTTCATCTTCTCGCGCAGCTTGGTCACCTCGGCGGCGGACAACTCGTTCACTTCCATGCCGCCCTTCTTCAGGTCCTCCAGGCCGCTTTGCAGCATGGCGCGCGACTGCGTGCGCTCGTACTGGGCCGACTCGACCGCGGCGTCCTTCAGGATCTTCTGGTCGGCCGGCGGCAGCTGCTCCCAGAACTTCTTGCTGATGACCACCGACTGCGGGTTGTACTGGTGGTTGGTCAGCGTCATGTACTTCTGCACCTCGTAGAGCTTGGCGCCCTTGATGGTGGCCACCGGGTTCTCCTGGCCGTCCACCGCCTTCTGCTCCAGCGCGGCATACAGCTCGGGGAAGGGCAGCGGCGTCGGATTGGCGCCCAGGGCCTTGACCCAGTCCACGTTGATCGGGCTGGGGATCACGCGCAGCTTGAGGCCCGCGATGTCCTCCACCTTCTGGATCGGCCGCTTGCTGTTGGTGAGCTGGCGAAAGCCCAGCTCGTAGTACGCCAGGCCGACCAGGCCCTTGTCCTCCAGCTTCTTGTGCAGGTTCTGGCCGAAGGGGCCGTCCACCACCGCATCGGCCTCGCGCGGGTTGCCGAAGAGGAAGGGGAAGTCGTAGATGGCGAAGTCCTTCACCAGGCTGGAGAAGATGCCCGAGTTCATCGACGCCATCTCCAGCGTGCCGCCCTGCAGGGCGGACACGTTGGCCTGGTCGCTGCCCAGCACGCCGCCGGGGAAGACCTGCACCTTCAGCCGGCCGCCGGACTTCTTGTCCACCAGCTCGGCGAACTTGTCCATGCCCAGCACGATGGGATGGCCCTTGGTGTTCTGGTTGGCGAACTTGATGGTGCGCGTCTGCGCGGGCGCCATGCCGGCGGCGGCCAGGGCCACGGCGGCCACCAGGGTCTTGAGGACGAGTCGTTTCATCTTGCCTGTCTCCACGGGTCGGGGTCGAAAAAGAGTTGAAGGGCCGTTCAGCCGGCGAACCAGCGCGCCGGCACGATCACCAGCGAGGGAAAGAACACCATCAGGAACATCACGGCGAACTGGGCCACCATGAAGGGCCACACGCCCTTGGTGACCTCGTCCATGCTGACCTTGCCCACGCCGGCCACGGTGCTGAGCACCGTGCCCACCGGCGGCGTGATCAGGCCGATGGCGTTGTTGATGATGAACAGCACGCCGAAGTACACCGGGTCGATGCCGGCGGCCTTGACGATGGGCATGAACACCGGCGTGAGGATCAGGATGGTGGGCGTCATGTCCATGGCCGTGCCCACCAGCATGGTGATGACCATGATCACCACCATCAGCACGATGGGCCGGTCCAGCAGCGGCTGCAGCACGGCCACCAGCTCGGCCGGCAGGTTGGCCACGGTGATCATCCAGGCCGACACCATGGCGGCGGCCACCAGGAACATGATGACGGCGGTGGTGCGCGCCGCGGCCTCGAACAGGCCGTAGAGCTGCGACAGCTTGAGTTCCTTGTAGATCACGGTGGACACGAAGAGCGCGTACACCGCGGCCACCACGGCCGCCTCGGTGGGCGTGAAGACACCGAACTTCAGGCCGACGATGACGATGACCGGCAGCACCAGCGCGAAGGTGGCGTCCTTGAGGGACGTGAGCACCTCGGCGCGGCTGGCGCGCGGCGCGGGCTCGATCTTCTCCTTGCGCACCAGCCACCACCAGGTGACCCACAGCGCCGCGCCCAGCATCAGGCCGGGCACGATGCCGGCCATGAAGAGCTTGGAGATGGACACGTTGGCCGCCACGCCGAAGACCACGAAGCCGATGGAGGGCGGAATGATCGGCGCGATGATCGAGGCGGCCGACAGCAGGCCCGCCGAACGCGCCTTGTCGTAGCCGGCGCGGCTCATCATGGGCAGCAGCAGGGCGGCCAGCGCCGCCGCATCGGCCACGGCCGAGCCCGACAGCGAGGCCATGATGATGGCCGCCATGATGCCCACGTAGCCCAGGCCGCCGCGCACGTGGCCCACCAGCGTCATCGCGAAGTTGACGATGCGGCGCGACAGGCCGCCGGCATTCATGATCTCGCCGGCCAGCATGAAGAAGGGCACGGCCAGCAGCGGGAAGCTGTTGGCGCCTTCCAGCGTGTTCTGCGCCAGGATCTGGGCGTCGAACATGTCCATGTGCCACATCAACGCCGCGCCGCAGGCCAGCAGCGAGAAGGCGATGGGCACGCCCAGGGCCATGGCGCCGAGCAGGGCGCCGAGGAAGATCGCGATGGTCAAGGCCGGCCTCTCAGCGTGCGGGTTGGGCGGGCGCGCCGTGCGGCGCGTCCTCGGAGTCGGTCACGCCGACGAGCTGGGCCTCGGCCAGGCGGCCCGTGACCAGCATCAGGAACTCGGTGGCGACGAAGACCAGCGCCAGCGCGGCGAAGAACACGCCGGCGGCATAGAACCAGGCCATGGACACCTCCATGACGGCGCTCGTGGTCTCCCAGTTGATCCACATCTGCTGCCAGGAGCCGCGCAGCATCAGCCCGCACAGCCCCAGCATGAGCAGGTGGCTCGCACCCAGGCAGAGCTTCTTGCCCACGCGCGGCAGGCGCGACACCAGCGTGTCGGTGCCCAGGTGCTGGTGGGAGCGCAGCGCCACCAGCGCACCCAGGAAGGTCATCCACACGAAGAGCCAGCGCGAGAGCTCCTCCGACAGCGTCAGGCCGCTGTTGAAGCCGTAGCGCAGCACCACGTTGCCGAACACCATCACCACCATCAGCGCCAGGCACACCACCATGGCGGCGGACAGCAGACGGCACAGGCCGTCCAGACTTTTCCCCCACATCGTTGCTTCCTCCAAGTGGAGGCGGAGTTTGTACGAACTGGTTAGTTTTGACGCCGGGACAAACCCGCAGACCGCGGGCCGGCGTTCAGGGCGCGCGCAGGAAGCGCACCACCATGTCGATCACGCTGTCGCGGCGATGGGCGATGTAGGCGGTGGCGGCCGTGTCCAGCTTGAACAGCGCGCCGAAGGTGTGGCGGTTGGAGACGTTGAAGAAGCTCAGCGCCGAGATGGAGGCATGGATGTCCACGGCGTCCAGCCCGGGCCGGAACACGCCGCTGGCCAGGCCCCGGGCATACAGCCGCTCGATGGCGGCGATGGCCGGCACGTTGAGGTCCTGGATGCTGCGCGAGGCCGCGATGTACTGGCCGCGCAGGATGTTCTCGCTCATCACCAGGCGGATGAAGTTCTCGTGCTGCAGGTGGTGGTCGAAGGTGAAGGCCACCAGACGGCGCAGCGCGGCCTCGGGTTCCAGGTCGTCCAGGCGCAGGTCGGCCTCGATCTCGCGCACCTGGCGGTACGACTCCTCCAGCACGGCCAGGTACAGGCCTTCCTTGCTGCCGAAGTAGTAGTAGAT
>NZ_LDSL01000116.1 GCF_001476815.1 Pseudacidovorax intermedius
GTGCGGAGGTGGGGCGGGCGTCGGCTTCGCGGGGGCGTGCACGGCCCCGGCGCGATGGGTCCGTTCAGGCGGCCGGCGAACCTTCGGCCTTGTCGCCGGACGGCGCCCCGCCGCTGCGGGCGCGGGCCTGCACGCCGGCGATGAGGGCGCGGGCACGCTGCTCGGCCGCGAGGGCGGCCTCCAGCGGCGAGCGGCACAGGCCGGCATGCTGGTAGCGCAGGTTCTCGTAGATGGCCGCCGCGGCCGGCGAGGCCTGGAGCAGCGGCTGCAGCAGGTCAAGGTCGGGCGCCTGGTCCAGCTCGGCCGCCAGGCGTTGCGCCACCAGCCGGTACTGCGCGGCGTCCGGATGGCTGCGCTCCATCCGCTCCAGGTCGTGGGCGAGCAGCACGGCGACGGGGGTTTGGGTGCGGGAGGTGTTCATGCCCCCGAGTTTTGGGGCGCTCCTGCGCTTTGCAAGGGCCGCCGCCGCAGGTGGCTCCGGGGTCAGGCCAACTGCCGCAAGGGTTCCCGCACGGCATCGGCGGAGGCGGGGCGCACGACGCGGGCCACCTCCTTGCCGTCCTGCAGGAACACCAGCGTCGGCCACAGCTTGACGCCGAAGGCGCGGCCCAGCGGCCGGCCGCTGCCGTCCTCCACCTTGATGTGGCGCAGGCCGCCGGGCGCATCGGCCAGGGCCTCGGCGATCGCCGGCTGCGCGCCCTTGCAGATGCCGCACCAGTTGGTGCCGAATTCGATCACCGTGGGGCCGGTGAGGGCGGCCACGTCCTGCTGGCTCAGGCTTTCGGGTTCGTAGGGTCGGTTCATGCGGCGAGTGTGGCAGCGATGGCAGGCCGTGGTGTGCGCCGGGGGCGCAGGCGACTGTCGGCGGGAACGGCAGAAAGAAAGAACGCGCGCCGCGGGCGCAGCGTCAGCCGCGACGGCCGAGCTTGCGGTAGACCGTCGCTCGGCTCACCCCCAGCAGCCGCGCGGCCTCGGCGACGTTGCCATGGGCCTCGTCCACCGCCTGGCGGATCCAGGCGTCCTGCGCCTCCTTCAGGCGGGGCCGGCCGGCTGCCCGGGCGGCGGCGCCCGGCCGGCTGGCGCGCACGTGGATGCGCAGGCCCGACCACAGCGGCAGCTCGGCCGGTGCTCCGCTGCGGCCCGCGGCATCGAAGAGGAAGGCGGCGGGCGCGGCGAACACCTCGTCGGCGGGCCAGGGCCCTTCGCCCCGCAGGCCGAGCAACTGGCGCGCGAGCATGTTGGCGCCGGTGATGCGCCCGTCGGCATCGAGGGCCAGCAGCCCGTCGCCGTCGGCACCCTCGGACGCTGCCAGGCAGCCGGGCCAGTTCAGCTGCACCAGCAGCGCATGGGGCCGGGCGCGCAGCAGCCGGTTGCCGATGGCCTGCACGGCATGGCGCGCCAGGTGCTGCAGTTCGGGCCGCTCGGCCACGCGCACGCCGGTCAGGTCCAGCATGCCGATGCAGCGGCCCTGCGGATCGAACAGCGGCGCGCCGGCGCAGGTGTAGACGGCGGTGTCGTCGAAGAAATGCTCGCCGCGGTGCAGCCACACCGGCGCCTGCTCGGCCAGGGCGGCGCCGATGGCGGTGGTGCCGACGGCGCGCTCGGACAGGTCCACGCCCACCCGCGCGATGTCGGTGATGGCGCGGTCGTCCTGCGCGGGCAGCGGGCCCACCTCCAGCACGGTGCCGTCCGCATCGGTGAGCAGGGCGAAGTACTGCGTGGCGGCGATGGCGCGCGCCAGCCGCGCCAGCACCGGCCGGGCGGCGTCGACCAGGGCCCTGCCGCGCTCGGCGGCCTCGTGCCGGCGGGCCGCGGACACGGGGGCGAACTGCACCCGCTCCTGCGGCCGCCGGCCCGCCGCCAGGCAGCGCTGCCAGGAGCGGGCGATCCAGGGTTCGATGGCGGGCGCCGAGGGCGCCGGGCTGCCGTGCAGCCAGTGGCCGCGGGCCAGCGCGATGGCGCTGCCGCGGTCCGGCGCGGGACGGGCCGATGTCTCCATGGGATGCTTTCGTGGGGGTGTGCCATTTTGAGAATTTCGGGCCCGGGCGTCCATCGCGCTAGGGTTTTGCCTGAGTCCCGGCCGGGGGGCGGGGCGGAACATGCGGCGGGTCGGCCTCCAGGGCCGCCCAGCCATCACCTCGAACGGAGACAGCCAGCATGCAGGTATCCCTCAGCGTCAACGGCCGCGCGGTCAACCTGGACGCGCCGCCCAACACCCTCCTCGTCACCGCCATCCGCGAGCATCTGCAGCTCACCGGCACGCACGTGGGCTGCGACACCGCCCAGTGCGGCGCCTGCACGGTGCACATGAACGGCCGGGCGGTGAAGTCCTGCAACATCCTGCTGGCCCAGGCGGCCGGCGCCGAGATCACCACCATCGAAGGCATCGCCCAGCCCGACGGCACGCTGCATCCGATGCAGGCGGCCTTCAAGGAATGCCATGGCCTGCAGTGCGGCTTCTGCACGCCCGGCATGGTGATGAGCGCCATCGACCTGTGCCAGCAGCATCCCGGCGCGGACGACCAGGAGATCCGCCACCTGCTCGACGGCAACCTGTGCCGCTGCACGGGCTACCAGAACATCGTCAAGGCCGTGAAGATGGGCGGCCAGGGCATGGCCGAGGGCCAGCCGGCCACCGCGTCCGCCACGGCCGCGGCCTGAGCGAAGGAGAACGCCATGGGTGCCTCCGACTTCTCCAAGCTGCCGCACATCGGCGAAGCCATCCGCCGCAAGGAGGACGTGCGCTTCCTGACCGGCGCCGGCAACTACACCGGCGACGTGGTGCTGGCCAACCAGGCGCATGCCGTCTTCCTGCGCTCGCCGCATGCCCATGCGGCCATCACGTCCATCGACACTGCTGCCGCGAAGCAGATGCCCGGCGTGGTCGGCATCTTCACCGGCGCCGACATCGACGGAAAGATGGGCGGCCTGCCCTGCGGCTGGCAGATCAACAACCCCGACGGCTCGCCCATGAAGGAGCCGCCCCATCCCATCCTGGCCATCGGCAAGGTGCGCTACGTGGGCGACCACGTGGCGATGGTGGTGGCCGAGACGGTGGAGCAGGCGCGCAACGCGGCCGAAGCCATCGTGGTGGAGTACGACGTGCTGCCCGCGGTGGTGAGCCTGGTCGACGCAGCGAAGAAGACCGGCCCCGCCATCCACGAAGCCGCGCCCGACAACCAGTGCTACAAGTGGACGCTGGGTGACAAGGCGCAGGTGGATGCCGCCTTCGAGAAGGCCGCGCACGTCACCAAGCTGGACCTGGTCAACAACCGACTGATCCCCAACCCCATCGAGCCTCGCGTGGCCGTGGCCGGCTACAACCGCGCCGGCGACGAGTACGTGCTGTACGTGGCCAACCAGAATCCGCACGTCGAGCGCCTCTTGATGACCGCCTTCGTGCTGGGCCTGCCCGAACACAAGGTCCGCGTGATCGCGCCGGACGTGGGCGGCGGCTTCGGCTCCAAGATCTTCCTGTACGCCGAGGACGTGGCCCTGACCTGGGCCAGCAAGCAGCTCAACCGCAACATCAAGTGGACGGCCGAGCGCTCGGAATGCTTCCTGTCGGACGCCCATGGCCGCGACCACGTGAGCCATGCCGAAATGGCGATGGACCAGAACGGCAAGTTCCTGGCCATGCGCGTGCACACCGACGCCAACCTGGGTGCCTACCTGTCGACCTTCTCGACGGCGGTGCCCACCATCCTCTACGCCACGCTGCTGGCCGGCCAGTACACCACGCCGGAGATCTACGTGGAGGTGGATGCCTGGTTCACCAACACCGCGCCGGTCGATGCCTACCGCGGCGCCGGCCGGCCCGAAGCCACCTACCTGCTGGAGCGCCTGGTGACCCGCTGCGGCTGGGAGATGGGCCTGGCGCAGGACGAGATCCGCCGCCGCAACTTCATCCGCGACTGGCCCTACCAGACGCCGGTGGCGCTGCAGTACGACGTGGGCGACTACGAAGCCTGCATGAAGCGCGCGCAGGAGCTGGCCGAGGTGAGCGGCTTCGACGCCCGCCGCGCCGAGAGCGAGAAGAACGGCAAGCTGCGCGGCATCGGCTATTCCAGCTACATCGAGGCCTGCGGCCTGGCGCCGTCGAACATCGCCGGGGCGCTGGGCGCGCGTGCCGGTCTGTTCGAGGCCGGCGAGGTGCGGGTGCATCCCACCGGCAGCGTGACGGTGTTCACCGGCTCGCACAGCCATGGCCAGGGCCACGAGACCACCTTCGCGCAGGTGGTGGCGGCGCGGCTGGGCATTCCGGTCGAGAACGTGGACATCGTGCACGGCGACACCGGCCGCATCCCCTTCGGCATGGGCACCTACGGCTCGCGTTCGATCAGCGTAGGCGGCGCGGCCATCATGCGGGCGCTGGACAAGATCGAGGCCAAGGCCAAGAAGATCGCCGCCCACCTGATGGAGGCCAGCGATGCCGACATCGACTTCACGGGCGGCGAATTCAGCGTCAAGGGCACCGACAAGAAGATCCCCTTCGGCCAGGTGGCGCTGACGGCCTACGTGCCGCACAACTACCCGCTGGACAAGCTGGAGCCGGGCCTGAACGAGACCGCCTTCTACGACCCCACCAACTTCACCTACCCGGCCGGCACCTACATCTGCGAGGTGGAGATCGACAAGGCCACGGGCGAGACGCGGGTGGACCGCTTCACCGCCGTGGACGACTTCGGCACCATCATCAACCCCATGATCGTGGAAGGCCAGGTGCAGGGCGGCATCGTGCAGGGCATCGGCCAGGCGCTGCTGGAGAACTGCGTCTACGACAACGAGACCGGCCAGCTGCTCACCGGCAGCTTCATGGACTACGCCATGCCGCGCGCGGCCGACTTCCCCGACTTCAGGCTCGACACGATCTGCACGCCCTGCACCCACAACCCGCTCGGCACCAAGGGCTGCGGCGAGGCCGGCGCCATCGGCTCGCCGCCGGCCGTCATCAACGCGGTGCTCGACGCCCTGGCGCCGCTGGGCGTGAAGGACTTCGACATGCCCGCCACCCCGGCGCGCGTGTGGGAAGCCATGCAGCGCGGCAGCACCACGCCCGAGCAGCAGCCGCAGACGCCGTCGCTCGCCGCCAGCACCCAGGGCCGTCCGGCCGTCTGAACCCCTCGAAGGAAGGAGACCATTCCATGTACGCATTCACCTTCGAACAGCCCACCGCGCTCGACGACGCGCTGCGCCAGGTGGCCGCCGGCGGCAAACCGCTGGCCGGCGGCCAGACGCTGCTGGCCTCGATGAAGCTGCGCCTGTCGGCGCCCGAGCAACTGGTCGACCTGGGCCGCTGCCAGGAACTGTCGGGCATCGGCCTGCAGAACGGCGAACTCGTCATCGGCGCCATGACGCGCCATGCCGAGGTGGCCGTCAACCCGCAGGTGCGCGACAACTATCCGGCGCTCGCCGACCTGGCCTCGCGCATCGGCGACCGCCAGGTGCGGGCCATGGGCACGCTGGGCGGCTCGGTGGCCAACAACGACCCGGCCGCCTGCTACCCGGCGGCCGTGCTGGCCTCGGGCGCCACCATCGTCACCACGCAGCGCGAGATCGCGGCCGACGACTTCTTCCTCGGCCTCTTCGCCACGGCGCTGGAGGAGGGCGAGCTGATCAAGGCGATCCGCTTCCCGGTGCCCAAGCAGGCGGCGTATGAGAAGCTGCGCCAGAAGGCCTCGCACTTCCCGCTGGTGGGCGTGTTCGTGGCCCGTTTCGACGACGGCGTGCGCGTGGCCATCACCGGGGCGGGCAACGGCGTGTTCCGCCATGCGGGTCTGGAGCAGGCGCTGTCGCAGGCCTTCACGGCCCAGTCCGCGGCCGGCGTGCACATCGACGATGCCGAGCTCAACAGCGACCTGCACGGCACCGCCGCCTACCGCGCCAACCTGATCGGCGTGCTGGCCCAGCGCGCGGTGACGAAAGCGAGCAGCTAAGCTCGGCCCGATGACCGACGCCGCCCGCCCCCACGTTCCGCCCGATCTGTCCTCCATCGACGCGCTGGAACGGGGGCTGGCGTCTCGCGGCTACCTGGCCGACCGGCGGCTGGCGACGGCCGTCTTCCTGGCCCTCAAGCTTCAGCGGCCCCTGCTGCTGGAGGGCGAGCCGGGCGTCGGCAAGACCGAACTGGCCAAGGCCCTGGCCGCGCTGCTGGGCCGCGATCTGCTGCGCCTGCAGTGCTACGACGGCCTGGAGCAGCGCGAGGCGCTCTACGAATGGAACTACGCGGCGCAGCTGCTACACCTGCGCGCGTCGGAGGCCAGCGGCGACGCCGTGCGCGATGCGGAAGCCGAGGTCTACCAGCCACGCTACCTGATTCAGCGCCCGCTGCTGCAGGCCCTGCAGGCACCGGCTCCCGGAGCCGTGCTTCTGATCGACGAGGTGGACCGCGCCGACGAGCCCTTCGAGGCCTTTCTGCTCGAATACCTGGGCGAGTACCAGGTCAGCATTCCCGAGCTGGGCCCGGTGCGCGCCGCGGTGCCGCCCGTGACGCTGCTCACCAGCAACCGCACCCGCGACCTGAACGACGCCGTCAAGCGCCGCTGCCTTTATCACTGGCTGGACTATCCCGAGCGTGAGCGCGAGCTGGCCATCGTCCGCGCGCAGGTGCCCGATGCCGGCGAGGCGCTGTCGGCGCAGGTGGCGGACTTCGTGCAGCGCGTGCGGGCCCAACCCTTCGCCAATGCCTTCCAGCGCGCGCCCGGCATCGCCGAGAGCGTGGAATGGGCCCGCGCGCTGGTCGCGCTGGACACCGTGGTGCTCGATCCCGAAGTCGTGGTCGACACCGCCGGCATCCTGTTCAAGCAGCGCGACGACGTGGCGGCGCTCAACCACCAGCTCGCCTCCGAACTGCTCGCGCCGGAAGCCGCCTGACGAGGGTCCGGCCGCCATGCAAGGCATCCAGCAACTCGGCGACGCACGGCGCGGCAAGCTGGCCGGCCATCTGGCGGGCTTCGGCCGCGCATTGCGGCGGGCCGGCGTGCGCATCGATCCGTCGCGCATCGCGCTGGGGCTGGAGGCGGCGATGCTGGTCGGCGTCGACCGGCGCGACGACCTGCAGGCCGCGCTCGAGGCCGTGATGGTCGGCCGCGAGCAGGACCGACTGGTCTTTCGAGAACTCTTCGACGCCTGGTTCCAGGACCCGGCCCTTGCCCAGAAGATGCTGGCGCGCATGCTGCCCAATGCCGAGGGCCGGGCCGAGCCGGTGCAGCGCCGCAACCGTGTGCGCGAGGCCCTGGCCGCGCCGACGGCGCTCAAGCCGGCGCCGCAGGACGAGGACCTGCAACTCGACGCCGCCATGAGCGCGGGCACGCGCGAGCGGCTGCAGCAGGCCGACTTCAACAGCCTGGGCGCCGCCGAATACCGCCTGGTCGAACGGCTGGCGCGCGAGAAGGCCCTGCCCGTGCCCACCTATGCTTCGCGCCGCCTGCGGCCGGTGGCGCAGGCCGGCGCCTCGGCGCGCATCCACTGGCCTGGCGTGTGGCGCCAGGCCGCGCGGCATGGTGGCGAGATCCCGCGCCTGCCGCGGCAGGTGCGGCGCGCGCGGCCCCGGCCGTTGCTGGTGCTGGTCGACGTCTCCGGCTCCATGGAGCGTTATGCGCGCCTGCTGCTGGCCTACCTGCATGCGGCCACGCGGCCGCTGGTGGGCGAGGGCGCGCGGCGCGACGTCTTCGCCTTCGGCACCGGCCTCACGGACCTCACGCCCGCCTTCCGCCATGCCGACACCGACGCGATGCTGGCCGAGGCCGGCCACGCGATCGCCGACTTCGCCGGCGGCACGCGCCTGGGCGAAGCACTGGCCCAGCTGCGCCGCCAGCATGCGCGGCGGCTGGTGGGCCGGCGCACGCTGGTGCTGCTGATCAGCGACGGGCTGGACACCGGCGAGCCCGCCGAGCTGGACGCGCAGCTGCACTGGCTGCGCCGCCACACCGGTGCGCTGCTGTGGCTCAACCCGCTGCTGCGCTTCGCCGGCTATGCGCCGCTGGCGCGCGGCGCCGCGCTGCTCGACCGGCATGCCGACGCCATGCTGGCCGTGCACAACCTGCAGGCGCTGGACGAACTCGCCGACAGCCTGGCCGCGCTCATGCGCCGCCTGCGCTGACCCATTCATTTCTTCAGGAGACCCGCGATGGACATGCAAGGCAGCCGCCCCCTGGGCGTGACCCAGCAACAGGCCTGGGAGGCCCTCAACGACCCCGAGACGCTCAAGCGCTGCCTGCCCGGCTGCGACAAGTTCGAGTCCACGGGCGAGGGCCAGTACACCGTCACCATGGCCGTCAAGATCGGCCCGGTGTCGGCCAAGTTCAGCGGCAAGGTCACGCTCAGCGACATCCAGCCGCCCGAAAGCTACCGCCTCAGCTTCGAAGGGCAGGGCGGCGTGGCCGGCTTCGGCAAGGGCGCGTCCTCCGTCTCGCTGGCGCCCACCGACACCGGCTGCATGCTCAGCTACACGGTGCAGGCCCAGGTGGGCGGCAAGATCGCGCAGCTGGGCCAGCGCCTGATCGATGGCGCCGCCAAGTCCATGGCCGACGATTTCTTCAAGCGCTTCGATGCCGAGATGCAGCGCGTGCACGGCGCCCCGCCCGCCGCTGCCGAGCCGGCCGAAGAACCCAAGGCCGGCGCGGTGGCCGGCCTCATGCAGAAAATGGGCTTCGGCAAGAAGGACAAGACGGAAGAAGACTGATGGAAAACCTCGACGTGATGGTGCTGCGCCAGCTGCGCGACTGGCGCCTGGCCGGCCGCCGGGCGCTGCTGGCGACGGTGGTGCGCACCTGGGGTTCCTCGCCCCGGCCGGTGGGCTCCATCATGGCGCTGGCGGAGGACGGCGCGGTGGTCGGCTCGGTCTCCGGCGGCTGCATCGAGGACGACCTGATCGCCCGCCACAGCCGCATCGGCCTGCAGGCCATGCCGACCGGCGCGCCGGCGCAGGTCAAGTACGGCATCACGGCCGACGAGGCGCACCGCTTCGGCCTGCCCTGCGGCGGCACGCTGGAACTGGTGCTGGAGTTCGATCCGGACGCGGATGCGCTCGCCGAACTGGTCCGGCGCCTGGAAGGCGGCCAGCTCACGCAGCGCATCGTCCGGCTGGCCGACGGCGCCGTCACGCTGGAAGCGGCGCATGCCCCTGCCGAACTCGCCATCGACGAGGCCCGGCTGGTCAACACCTTCGGCCCCGAATACCGCATGCTGCTGATCGGCGCCGGCCAGCTCGCGGAGTACCTGGCGACCATGGCCGGCTTCAGCGGCTTCGCCGTCACGCTGTGCGACCCGCGCGAGGAATACCGCAGTGCCTTGTCGCTGCCCAACGTGCGCCTGTCCACCGACATGCCCGACGACGCCGTCGCCGCCTTCCGGCCCGACCGACGCAGCTGCGTGGTCGCGCTCACGCACGACCCCAAGCTGGACGACCTGGCACTGCTGGAGGCGCTGGACAGCGAGGCCTTCTACGTCGGCGCCATCGGCTCGCGCCGCAATGCCCAGGCCCGGCGCGAACGCATGATCGAGCACTTCGACCAGACGCCCGAATCGCTCGCCCGCCTGCGCGGGCCCATCGGCCTGTACATCGGCAGCAAGACCCCGCCCGAGATCGCCGTGAGCGTGATGGCCGAGATCCTGGCCGTGAAGAACGGCGTGGCCCTGCCGCGCGAGATGGAGGTAGCGCAGGCCAAGCAGCAGCTGCAGGCGCAACCGGATTAGCGTTGCTCGAGGCGTGCCAACGCTTCGGCAACACGCAGGATTTGGATGCCTCGGTACTCCACGAGGTCCAGCAGGTGACGGTCGCCGGTGACGATGAACTGAGCCCGACCTGCCACCGCTGCAGCGATGACGTGATCGTCATCCATGTCGTCCGGCACCACCCGTGGTACGTCGGCCGGCTCGACCAGCGTGACGATGCGCTGGTAGCGGCTTACCAGGGCAGGCACGTCGGAATGAAGTGCCGCCAGGCGCTTCGCGAATTTGGGGTAATTCAGCGTGTGCTGCAGTTCGGCCATCAGAACCGGGCTGCTGAGCAACTCGAAGCCTTCTTCGGCGGCCTGAGCCATCAGCGTCAGGGGCGGGCCGTTCCACAGCAATGCGCCGACCACCACATTGGTGTCCAGCACCAGGCGTCGGCCTTCAGCCATGGCAAAAGCAATCGGCAGCGCTCGCCGTCAGCGGGCCGGCGGCTTGCGGTGCCGGGCGCGCCCTTCTTCCACGACTTGCAAGATCTCCTGCTCCACCTCGGGCGTGAGTGTTTCGGCAGGCGCCCTGGCATGCATCGCGTGGAGTTCGGCGACGGCCTCGCGGCGCAGCTGCGCGCGCAGCAGCGCTTCCATTTTGCGGGGCGACAACAGGCCGGCACTGTGGGCCTCCCGAGCCAACTGCTCGGGCAGTTCGATCTGGACGGTGGTCATGTCGAGTTGGCGGGTTGGACAACGGCTGATCTGCCGACAGCGGCTGGGGCTGCATGGCAAGTATGCGCGTGTTCAGCTAAACCGCGTCCAAAACGGGGCTGCGTGGAACTGCTGAGGCGGCAGGCCTGTGGCCCCGGATCGGACACCTTGCGCTTTTAGCGGCTAAAGAACGGGGTAAGCGACGGATCGGGCGCCATGCCTGCACGGGCGTCACGCGCGCTGTGCCGCCTGCAAGCCTGCACCCATCGCGCTACAGTGCCGGGCTCTTCCGCTTCCCAGACTCTTCCCGCCATGCAACGCATTCAGCTCGGCCGCAGCGACCTGCGCGTCACGCCCATCTGCCTGGGCACCATGACTTTCGGCGAACAGGTGGACGAGCCCACCGCGCACGACATCCTCGACCATGCCGTGGCGCGCGGCATCGACTTCCTGGACACGGCCGAGATGTACGCCGTGCCGGCCCGCAAGGAAACCTTCGGCGCCACCGAGACCATCCTCGGCCACTGGTTCGCGAAGAACCCCGGCCTGCGCCAGAAGCTCACGCTGGCCACCAAGGTGGCCGGTCCGTCGCGCGGCATGCCCTGGGTGCGCGAAGGCGCCGGCATGACGGCGGCCGACATCGTGGCCTCCTGCGAAGGCAGCCTGCGCCGGCTGCAGACCGACGTCATCGATCTGTATCAGATCCACTGGCCCGAGCGCAACGTGCCCGCCTTCGGCACCATGTACTACGACCCCACCAAGGAGCGCACGCAGACCTCGATCCACGAGCAGCTCGAAGCGCTGGCTGGCCTGGTGAAGGCGGGCAAGGTGCGCTACATCGGCCTGTCCAACGAGACGCCCTATGGCGTCCACGAATTCGTTCGCCTGGCCGAGCAGCACGACCTGCCGCGCGTGGCCACGGTGCAGAACGTCTACTGCCTCATCAGCCGCGCGCTGGAGAATGGCCTGGACGAGACCATGCACCGGCTGGACGTGTCGCTGCTGGCCTATTCGCCCTTGGGCTTCGGCCTGCTGACGGGCAAGTACGACGCCAGCGGCATCGAGGGACCGGACGCGCCGAAGGACGGCCGCATCGCCCGCTACGAATCCGTGCGCAAGCAGCGCTGGGGCCGGCCCGAAGCCCTGGCTGCCGCACGCCGCTACAACCAGCTGGCGCGCGACCACGACATGACGCCGGCCCGCCTGGCTCTGGCCTTCTGCTACACCAAGTGGCAGGTGGCCAGCACCATCATCGGCGTGACGACCAAGGCGCAGCTGGACGAGGACCTGGACGCCTGGGGCACCACGCTGTCGCCCGAGCTGCTGGCCGAGATCGACAGGATCCGCTGGGAGCTGCGCGACCCCGCGAACTGAGATGGCCAAGAAGGACAAGGCCCACGTTTCGGAAACGCCCGCCACGGCCGTGCTGCGCGCGGCCAAGGTGGCGTTCACCGAGCATCCCTACGAGTACCTGGAGCACGGCGGTGCGCAGCACAGCGCGGCGGTGCTGGGCTTCGATCCCTTCACGGTGGTCAAGACGCTGGTGATGCAGGACCAGGACGCCAAGCCGCTGATCGTGCTGATGCATGGCAACCGCACCGTCTCGACCAAGAACCTGGCGCGGCAGATCGGCGCCAAGTCGGTGGAGCCGTGCAAGCCCGAGGTGGCGCAGCGCCACAGCGGCTACCAGGTGGGCGGCACCTCGCCCTTCGGCACGCGGCGCGCCATGCCGGTCTACGTCGAGTCGAGCATCCTCGATCTGCCGCGCATCTGCATCAACGGCGGGCGGCGCGGCTACCTCGTGGGCATCGATCCGCAGGTGTGCGTGCAACTGCTCGGCGCCAAACCGGTGCAGTGCGCACTGGCAGAATGAGGCGCGGCCTGCCACTGGCCGCGATTCCCCACGATTTCCGAATACCCAGACGCCGCCCGCGCGGCGCGCAGCGGCCGCGCATGAGGCGGCCGGCGAAGGTCCTCCCATGAGCCTGTCCCTGTCCTTCATCCTCGTCGTCGTCGCGGCCTACCTGCTGGGCTCGCTGTCCTTTGCCGTGATCGTCAGCCGCCTGATGGGCATGGACGATCCGCGCAGCTACGGCAGCGGCAACCCGGGCGCCACCAACGTGCTGCGCTCCGGCCGCAAGGGCGCGGCGCTGGCCACGCTGCTGCTGGATGCCGCCAAGGGCTGGCTGCCTGTGTTCCTGGTGCGGCGCTTCGGCGCGGCCTACGGGCTGGACGAGAACGTGGCGGCCCTGGCCGGCCTGGCGGCCTTCCTGGGCCACCTGTACCCGGTGTTCTTCGGCTTCCAGGGCGGCAAGGGCGTGGCGACGGCGGCCGGCGTGCTGCTGGGCATCGACTGGATGCTCGGCCTGGCAACGGGGCTGACCTGGATCATCATCGCCTTCTTCTTCCGCTATTCCTCGCTGGCCGCACTGGTGGCGGCCTTCTTCGCGCCCGCCTACTACCTGCTGGGCGGCGGCATCGCCTGGCCGCTGCACCGCGGCGTGCTGGCGGCCATCGTGGTCATGGGCCTGCTGCTGGTGTGGCGCCACCGCGAGAACATCCGTCGGCTGCTGGCCGGCACCGAGTCGCGGCTCGGCTCCAAGGCCAAGACTCCTTCGTCCTAATTAGGATTTCCCATGGCAGAACTCAAGCGCTTCCACGTTGGCCCCCGTTTGTCGGAGATGGCCATCCACAACGGCACCGTCTACCTGGCCGGCCAGGTGCCGGACGACACCACGCAGGACATCCGCGGCCAGACGGCCCAGGTGCTGGCCATGGTCGACCGCCTGCTGGCCGAGGCCGGCAGCGACAAGACCCGCATCCTGATGACGCAGATCTTCCTGACCGACATCAGCGAGATCGGCGCCATGAACGAGGTGTGGGACGCGTGGATCCCCGCCGGCCACACGCCGCCGCGCGCCACCGTGCAGGCGGCGCTGGCCAATGCGGCCTACAAGATCGAGGTCGTCGTCACGGCTGCGCTGGCCTGACCCTGGCATCGCGCTCGGCGCGGGCGCGCCCGCGTTCCGGGACAGGAAGGCTTCCAGCGACGATGCGCAACAGCAGCAGCCCGGATGACGATGCGCTGAGGATCGGACCACCGCAGCGCATCGACCGCCTATGGGCCTGGATGGAAGGCCGCCCCTTTCGCCGCGTGGCTGTCGCCGTGACAGCCTTCCTCGTGCTCTTCAGTGCGCTTTTCGCGTCGTGGATCGGCGTGGCGCTTCTGCGCGGTTCGACCGATCGCAATGCCGCGGCCGTGGCGCTGCTGTACGTGCTCGTGCCCTTCATCGCCGTGGTGCTGCTCTTCGTGATCCAGCGCATGGCGTACCGGCTGCTGTGGAACCAGGACCGCGCCCTCGCACGTGGCGAATGGCGGCCGGCCGATCCGGTGCCGTCGCCCGGTCCGCGCACCACACCGCCCGCGCCGCCGGTGCCCTGGCCGTGGTCCTTGCGCGCACGGCACGCGCTGCTGTACGTCCTCACCATCGCCGGCCTGCTGTACGGCTTCATGCCCTATGAGCACCAGGTCGAATTGCTGCGGGCGATCTGGCGGCTGGGATCGGGCACGGCCACGCGGCAACAACTGCCGGTGCTGCTCTTCGGCTACCTGCCCCTGGCCGTCTTCGGGCTGCTGGCCGTCGTGCTGACCCACCGCCAGCGGGGCCGGCGCGAGGCAGGGCTGCTCGATGCCCGCGAACGCCTGGTGCTGCAGGCGGAAATCAACTGGCTGTGTGCTTTCGCGATGGCGGCCACCATGGCCATCCTCCTGCTGCAGTTCGTCGGCCAGCTCATCGTGGCCAAGCTCTGACGCCGTCCGCAGCCCTCAGTAGCGCCGCTCCAGCACCATCTGCTCGGCGTCGCGCCGCATCGAGAAGCGGTTGATGAAGCTGTTGCCCAGCAGCACGTAGGGCATGGGCTGCGGCGAGACGATGGCATCGACGTCGTAGACCGTCACGTCGCCCACCTTCACCGAAGCGAGCTTGACCCGCCACCCCGGCACCGTGCCATTGGCGGTGTTCATGGTCACCGGCTGACCGCGCGTGGGATCGAGGCCGATGCGCTGCGCATCCGCCATCGACATCCCCACCGACGTGGCGCCCGTGTCCAGCATGAAGGTCACCGGACGGCCATTGATGCCGCCCGCCGTCACGAAGTGCCCGCGGCTGTCCGCCGTCAGCACGATGCGGCTGCCTCCGCCCCCACCGCTGCCCGTGGCGCCCACGCTCACCGGGGCGCCCATGCGCAGCGTCAGGCGCTTGCCGCCCGTCTCCACCACGGCCTGCTCATCCTGCACGCTCACGAGCCGCACACCCTGCAGGCTCTCTCCCGGCGCCAGCGTCCGGGGCGCGCTCCCGCCGACGATCAGGATCGCCCGGTTGCCGATGGTGCCCGTCAGCGTGATGGATTGCGTTTGGGCCTGCGCCTGGCCAGTCACCGCCAAGCCCACCGCCAGCACAACAGCATGGATGGATGCGTGAGCGTGCTTCATGGCTCTACGCATTCACGGCGCCGGGCCACCGGGCCGCCGCCCATCCTCGATCTATCGCCGAGGGCGCTTCCCACCCCAGTGCACAAATGGCCGCGGAGCAGGCCATGCCAGGGCACCCCAGGAACTGGCTCTGCCAGGCCTGCGGGTGCGCCCCCCTCCAAGCCGAAGGCGACAGAGAGGGGCTGAGGGCCGCGGCTCCAAGCCTGCCGGTGCAGGCTTGGACGTGCCCGAAGAGCAGCCGCCTCTGGCGGCCGCCCCGAGCATTGAAGCGGCATGGGGGGTGCAAGCTGTCAGTCCCTGAAGTTGTCGAAAGACACAGGAAGATCGGACACATCCTTGCGGATCAGCGCCATCGCCGCCTGCAGGTCGTCGCGCTTGGCGCCCGTCACGCGCACGGCATCGCCCTGGATGGCGGCCTGCACCTTGAGCTTGCTGTCCTTGAGCAGGCGCTGGATCTTCTTGCCCGTCTCCGAATCGACGCCGCTCTTGACCTTGAAGACCTGCTTGACCTTGTCGCCGCCGATCTTCTGCACGTCGCCCTTGTCGAGGAAGCGTACGTCCACGCTGCGCTTGGTCAGCTTGGCGCGCACGATGTCCTCGATCTGCGCCAGCTGGAAGTCGGCGTCGCCGACGAGGATGATTTCCTTGTCCTTGAGCTCCACCGAGGCCGGCGTGCCCTTGAAGTCGAAGCGGGTGGCGATTTCCTTGGAGGCGGTGTCGATGGCGTTGCGCACCTCGACCATGTTGGGTTCGCAGACGGTGTCGAAAGACGGCATGGGTTCGTTCTCCTGGATGTGTCGCGCCGGGCGCGGTGCCGGGGCGCAAGGGTGAGGGCGCCGCCTGGCGGGCGCAGGCCCGAGGCGGCGGATGCGAAAATTCTCCCATGATCGCCGAGCGCAACGTCCCCCTTCAACCCCACAACAGCTTCGGCATCGTCGCCCGCGCGCAGCAACTCGTGCGCATCCGCAGCGAGGACGACATCGCCGAGGTGCTGGCCCGCGAGGACTGGCGCGAGACGCCCAAGTTCGTGCTCGGCGGCGGCAGCAACATCGTCATCACCGGCGACGTCAAGCCGCTGGTGCTCAAGGTCGAGATTCCCGGCCGCCGCGTGGTCGAGGACACGCCCCGCGCCTGCATCGTGGAGATCGGCGCCGGCGAGCCGTGGCACGACACCGTGCGCTGGACGCTGGAACAGGGCTGCCCCGGCCTGGAGAACATGGCCATGATCCCGGGCACCGTGGGCGGGGCGCCGGTGCAGAACATCGGCGCCTATGGCGTCGAGCTGCAGGACCGCTTCGAATCGCTGGACGGCATCGACCTGGAGACCGGCCGCCGCTTCACGCTCGACGCGGCCCAGTGCGCCTTCGGCTACCGCGATTCCGTGTTCAAGCACCCGCCGGGCAGCGGCCCCAACGATTTCGGCCTGGCCGGCCGTGCGGTCATCACGCGGGTGCGGCTGCGCCTGCCGCGGCCGTGGAAGCCGGAACTGGGCTACCTGGACCTGGCGCGCAAGGCGGCCGAGAGCGGCATTGCCGAGCCCACGCCCATGCAGGTCTTCGACTGGGTCTGCGCCATCCGGCAGGCCAAGCTGCCGGACTGGCGCGTGCTGGGCAATGCGGGCAGCTTCTTCAAGAACCCCACCGTCACGCCCGAACAGTGCGCGGACATAATCGCCCGCGAGCCGCGCATCGTGCACTACCCCATGCCGGACGGCTCGGTGAAGCTGGCGGCGGGCTGGCTGATCGACGCCTGCGGCTGGAAGGGCAAGTCGGTGGGCAACGCCGGCGTGTACGAGAAGCAGGCGCTGGTGCTGGTCAACCGCGGGGGTCGCAGCCATCCCGCCACGGGCGGGGAGGTCATGACGCTGGCCAAGGCCATCCAGACCAGCGTCTACGAGCGCTTCGGCATCCGGCTGGAGCCGGAGCCGGTGGTGGTGTAGCCGGGGTCGGTGCCACCGAACTGCAGGCAGAACAGGGAGTCGTCATGTGGGGGCGGACAGCGAATCTGAGGCAGCGCATCGACGGCTTGAGCTGGGCGCAGTGGCTGGCGGCTGCAGCGCCCGGCGCCGCCGCATTCGGCTGGTGGGCGGGACGGCTGTCGGTGTGGGTGCCGGCGATGGCGGTCCTGGCCGGCTTCATGCTGTGCGTGGCCCTGCGGGCCTGGCAGTGCAGCCTGCGCCGGCAATTCATCCGCGAGGCCGCGTTGCCGCCCTTCCTGCGCGGCAAGTTGCGCGAGGCGTTTCCGCATCTGTCCGAGCGCGACGCCGACCTTGTCCTGCGGGGGCTGCGGCAGTTCTTCATGACCCACCTGCGCAGTGGCCGCCGCTTCGTCGCCATGCCGTCCCGGGCCGTCGACGAAGCCTGGCATGCCCACATCCTGCACACAGAGGCGTACCAGCGCTGGTGCCGGGCCGCTTTCGGCCGGCTGCTCCACCACACGCCGGCCGAGGTGCTGAGCCGCGACGCACGGCGCAATGACGGCCTGCGCCGCACCTGGTACTGGGCCTGCAAGGAGGAGAGCATCGATCCGCGCCGTCCGATCCGCCTGCCCTTGCTCTTCGCGCTCGATGCCAAATTCGCCATCGCGGGCGGATTCCACTACGTGCCCGACTGCAGCGCCATCGACCGCGCCAGCGGGTCCGATGTGTATTGCGGCAGCAGCTTCGGCGCCGAGCGCGATGGGTCGTGGGGTGGGCCGTTCGACGACGACCGCCGTGCCGGTGATTCGCAGGGGTTCGGCGGCAGCGAAACGTCCTCGTCGGCCGAGTCCTCGGACAGCGGCGACGCCGGCAGCAGCTGTGGCGGGGG
>NZ_LDSL01000117.1 GCF_001476815.1 Pseudacidovorax intermedius
GGCAGGCCGCGCGCCGCCAGCTCCTGGATCACCTCGCGCGCCAGGGCCGGCAGGTCCACCGGCTCGCGCTGCAGGGCGGCATGCGGGCTGGAGAGGCGCTCGCCTTCGAGCAGGTCGCTGATCAGGTCGCGCATCTCGTTGAGGTCGCGCAGCAGGGCCGCGCGCTCGGCGGCGCCGTCGGGCGTCTCGGGCAGCAGCTCGGCATTGAGCCGGGCGCGGGTGAGGGGCGAGCGCAGCTCGTGGCTCACGGCCAGCAGCAGGGCGCGCTTGGCGTCGAGCATGCGCTTGATGTCGTCGGCCACGGTGTTGATGTGCTGGGCCAGCTCGCCCAGCTCGTCGCGGCGGCGCAGCGGAATGGGCCGCGAGAAGTCGCCGCGGCCGAAGCGCTCGGCGCCCGCGCGGATGTCCTCCAGCGGCCGCAGCAGCTTGTGGACGACGCCGTAGGCCAGCAGGATGAGGCCGAGGACCAGCGCGACCATCACCCCGTCGAAGCCGTCGTTGGCCTGCTGCATGAGCCGCGGGCTCCAGCCGAAGGTGATGCGGTGGCCGTCGGCGGTGCGGCGCACGTACCACGGGTCCTCGCCCGGCGCCGTCGGCACGTGCGGGGTGAACCAGTCGCGCCGGCGGTGGCGCTCGTCGTCGGGGTCGGAGGCCCAGTTGACCACCGGCCCGCTGATGCGCAGTGAAATGGGCAGCCGCGCGGCCAGCTCGCGCGCCTTCTCCACGCTGGGCGGGCTGCCGATCTCGTCGACCACGCGGCCCATGTAGTCGCTGAGCAGCGGCTGGGCCACCGCGCGCCAGCCCGTGCTGCCGAAGGCGGCGCGGAAGCCGCCGATGAAGACGGCCGTCATCGCCAGGGCCAGCACGACGAAGAGCGTGACCAGCCGCAGGCGCAGCGAATGGCTCCAGCGCTGGCGCCAGCGGCGTCGGCGCTGGAAGCGGCGCGGCAGCAGGCGGTCGCAGGCGGGGTCGGCCCGGGTAGCCTGGGTATCGCGGGGCGACGTCATGACGCGGCGCCGGGTCGGCGCGACGAGGCGGCCTGGGCGCCGTTCTGCCCGTCGACAGGCTCGGGGCGAACGGGGTGGGCGGCCGGGGTGTGCCGCGCCTGTTCTTCCACGCGCCCGACGGCCAGCGTGTAGCCCGCGTTGCGCAGCGTCTTGATGCAGTCCAGCGGCTCCAGCTTGCGGCGCAGGCGGCTGACGACGATGTCCACCGCGCGGGTGAACAGCTCGGCCTCGTGGCCGCGCAGGCGGTTGAGGATGTCGTCGCGGCTGAACACCTTTCCAGGCTCGGAGGCGAGCAGCGCCAGCAGCGCGAATTCGGTGCCCGTCAGCTCCAGCCGCTCGCCGTGGCGCAGGACTTCGCGGCGGTCCAGGTCGATGGCCAGGCCGTCGAAGTCATGGCGCTGCGCGGACGCCGGCGCCGCCGCGGGCCGCGCGCGCTGGCGGCGCAGGATGGTCTGCACGCGCGCCACCAGTTCGCGCGGCTCGAAGGGCTTGGGCAGGTAGTCGTCGGCGCCCAGCTCCAGGCCGACCACGCGGTCCATCACGTCGCCGCGGGCGGTGAGCATGACCAGGGGAATGTCGCTGTCGGCGCGGATCTGCCGGCACAGGGCGAAGCCGTCCATCTCCGGCAGCATGACGTCGAGGATGGCGGCGTCGTAATGCTGGCTGCGCAGCCGGGCCAGGCCCTCGCTGGGCCGCAGCGCGCAGTCGAGCGTGCAGCCGAAGCGGGCGAAGTAGCTGGCGAGCGGCGGCCCCAGGTGCACGTCGTCGTCGATCAGCAGGATGCGGGGCGCGTCGGTGGACATGGCGGGATTGTGCCGAGGGGGCAGGATGCGCAGCGCCGCGGCGGGCGCTGCGCCGGCGGCCATCACCACGGGTCGCGCGGGCCGAGGCGGCCCAGGTGCGTGTGGCCGAAGCCCTGGCCGTACTTGAGCCCGTAGCCCAGCAGGCGGTCGAGGCCGATGTGCGCCAGCCAGATGGCCGCCAGCGGCCAGAGCAGCGCCGCCTGCGCAGCAAAGGCGACGCCGGCCGAGGCCAGCAGCAGCGGGCCGACGACGCTGTGGGCTGCGTTGTAGGCGCGCGCCCCGAAGGCCGGGCCGGCCAGGTAGCCCAGCATCGCCAGGTCGGGCAGCAGCAGGAGCGCAGCGAAGCGGCCCCACTGGCCGGGCGCCAAGTGGGCATGGGCCAGCACGGCGAAGACCAGCAGCGCGGCGCCTTCCGCACGCAGCAGCAGCCGCACGCCGCCCTGGACGGCGCCGACGCCGACGCCGTCCCGGGCGCCCGGGCCGGGCCCGGCAAGCGCCGCGGGCCAGCCTGGCCGCTTTGCCAGCACGTCTTCAGCCATGGCGCGACCAGCGCCCGCCGCGCCGTTCGATGAAGTCGCGCACCTGCTGCTGCTGCGCCGGTCGCAGGTGGTCGTAGAAGTCGGCCAGCGCGGCGATCACCTCGGGGCTGCCGCTGCGCACGGCCGCGGTCTTTTCCTCGACCAGGCGCGTGGCCGCGGCCTGGTCGAAGGTCGGACCGGCGAACAGGGCGCGCCAGGGCGCGCGCGCATCCGCCGTGTCGCCGCGCACGGCCTGGCGCTGGCGCTGCAGCTGCGCCGCCAGGGTGTCCAGGCGCTGGCGCTGGTCGGCATCCAGGTCCAGCTTGCGGCCGATGCGCTCGACCATGTGGGCACGCATGGCGCCGCCGTCGGCACCCGCCTCGTGCCAGCCATGGCGGCCGGCGCAGGCGGTGAGCGAACCCAGCAGCAGCGTGCCGCCGAACAGGGCCAGCAGACCCCGGGCGATGCGGGGACGGAACTTCATGGTCGCGACTCCTCGGAGGATGGAGACAGAAGGCGCGCCGTGCTCAGAGGCGCGAGCCGGCCGCTGCCTGGGCACGCACGTCCACCGGGTTGGGCAGGGTGGAGATCACGGTGCTGTTCACGCGCGAGCCGGCGCTCACGTTCTGGTCCGGCGCGGCGGCGGTGCGGATGGCGTCGGCCACCACGCGGGCACGCGGCTGGGAGACGGCCACGGTCTCGGGCCCGCGCGAGCCGCGGGTCACGTTCTGGTCGGGCGCGGTGGCGGCGGCGCGGGCCTCGGCGCGCACGGCGTCGCGGCTCATCGCGGAGACGGGCGCCGTGACGCCCTCGTAGCTTTCGGCATGGGCGGCCGTGCCCAGCAGGGCGACGGCGGAGACGGCGAGGAAGGCAGCGCGGACGGTGTTCATGAGAGGTCTTTCGAAGAGGTTGTTGAAAGAGCCTTCATGGTGCCGGGCGGTCCGCACCCGGTCTTTTCACGGCCGTCGCGCCGTGTTTCGTTTCTTTTCGTCAGCGGCCGAGCAGTTCGGCCGGATCGTCGCTCTCGACCACCTGCCGGGCCCAGTCGGCCAGCTTGCCCGCGTCGGCGCGCAGCACTTCCTGCTTGACGGTGAGGATCTGCGAGGGATGCATCGAGAAGCTGCGCAGGCCCAGGCCCAGCAGCAGCCGGGTGAAGTGCACGTCGCCGGCCATCTCGCCGCAAACGCTCACGCCTTTGCCCAGGCGCCGCGCCTCGGCGATGGTCTGCGCCACCAGCCGCAGCACGGCCGGATGGCTGGCGTCGTAGAGGTGGGCCACGCTCTCGTCGGCGCGGTCGATGGCCAGCGTGTACTGGATCAGGTCGTTGGTGCCGATGGACAGGAAGTCGAAGTGCTTCAGGAAGACCGACAGCGACAGCGCCGCCGCCGGCACCTCGATCATGGCGCCCAGGCGCACCGGGCCGGCCGTGTCGCCGCGTGCCTGAAGCTCGGCGCGGGCCTTGTCGATGAAGACCAGCGTCTGCCGGATCTCGCGGGCATGGGCCAGCATCGGGATCAGCAGGTTCACCGGCCCGTGGGCCGCCGCGCGCAGGATGGCGCGCAGCTGCGCGAGGAACATGGCCGGCTCCGACAGGCTCCAGCGGATGGCGCGCAGGCCCAGGGCCGGGTTGAGGTATTCCTGCCGCGCGGCCTTGCCGTCCAGCGGCTTGTCGGCGCCGATGTCGATGGTGCGGATGGTGACCGGCATGCCCTGCATGCCCTCGACCGCACGGCGGTAGGCCTCGTACTGCTCTTCCTCGTCGGGCAGGCGCGTGAGGTGGCGCGCCTCGCGGCCCATGAAGAGGAATTCGCTGCGGAACAGGCCCACGCCCTGCGCGCCGGCCTGCATGGCCGCGGCGGTGTCCTCGGGCATCTCGATGTTGGCCAGCAGCTCGATGCGCTCGCCGTCGAGCGTGACCGCGGGGCGGTGGCGCAGCCGCCACAGGCGCTCGCGCTCCAGCTCGCCCTGGCGCTGCTTGAAGCCGTATTCGGCCAGGATGATGGGCGACGGATCGACGATGACCACGCCGGCATCGCCGTCGATGATGACCCAGTCGTCCTGCCGCACCAGCTGGCTGGCCACGCGCGCACCCACCACGGCCGGAATGTCCATGCTGCGCGCCACGATGGCGGTGTGCGAGGTGCGCCCGCCCACGTCGGTGACGAAGCCGGCGAACACGCTCTTCTTGAACTGCACCATGTCGGCCGGCGACAGGTCGTGCGCGATCAGCACCAGCGGCGCGTCGAAGCCGTCGGCGTCGTCGCCGGCTTCCAGCGGCGTCTTGCGCGGCGGCGGGGGCGGCGGCGCGAGCACGGCGGCCGTGCCCTTCATCTGGCGCAGGATGCGTTCGACCACCTGTTCGAGGTCGGCCTTGCGCTCGCGCAGGTACTCGTCCTCCATCTCGTCGAACTGGCGGGCGACGACTTCCAGCTGGCTGGTGAGGGCCCATTCGGCGTTGTACAGCCGGTCGGCGATCCAGTGGCGCACGCCGTCGGACAGGGCTTCGTCCTGCAACAGCATCAGGTGCACCTCGAGCAGGCCCGCCAGCTCGTGCGGCGCCTCGTCGCGCTTGAGCTGCGACACGCTGGCGCGCAGCCGTTCCAGCTCTTCCGCCACGGCGTCGCGCGCGGCGCGTACCCGGTCGAGCTCGGCGTCCACCTCCTGCGGCTGGATGAAGTAGTGCGCCACATCCAGCCGGCTCGACACCACCAGCACCGCCCGACCGATGGCGATGCCCCGGGCGACGTTGAGACCGTGGATCGCGATGGTCATGGCCGCACGCCGGGCCGCCCCAAGTGCGGCCAGCCCCCCCGGTGAGTGGCGTTACACGCCGCACAGCGGCGTGATAAGCCTGGGGGCCTCGGCCGCGCGCCGGGCCGCCCCAAGCGCGGCCAGCCCCCTCGGGGGGTGGCGTTACACGCCGCGCAGCGGCGTGATAAGCCTGGGGGCCACATCCTCATTCGCCCTCGCCGAACTTGTCGTTCATCAGGGCGACGATGGCATCCATCGCCGCCTGCTCCTGCGCGCCATCCGTCTCCAGCTCCACCGTGGCGCCCAGCCCGGCGGCCAGCATCATCACGCCCATGATGCTCTTGGCATTGACGCGCCGCTCGCCGCGCGCGATCCACACCTCGCACGGGAAGCTGCCCGCCAGCTTGGTGAGCTTGGCGGAGGCCCGCGCATGCAGGCCCAGCTTATTGCTGATGGTCACGGATGTCTTGATCACTGTATTTACGTCTCACCTGGTTGAGAGGGGCGGCCACGGCCACCTGCATGACGCCGGCCGTGCCGCCGGCGATGGCGCGCTGCACCTGCGCATCGA
Source organism: Pseudacidovorax intermedius (assembly GCF_001476815.1). Taxonomy (GTDB): domain Bacteria; phylum Pseudomonadota; class Gammaproteobacteria; order Burkholderiales; family Burkholderiaceae_C; genus Xenophilus; species Xenophilus intermedius_A. The sequence goes on from NZ_LDSL01000117.1 coordinate 5,651, forward strand.
GCGGCTCGTGGCGATAGGTCACGGCGCGCAGCAGCATGGGCAGGTTCACGCCCGCCACCAGCCGCGAGCGGGCACCGTCGACCAGCTGCTGCGCCACGTTGCAGGGCGTGGCGCCGAACACGTCGGCCAGCACCAGCACCTGCGATCGGGCGCCGCCGCGGTGCAGCTGCTGCTCGAGCAGGATGCGGGCCGCGCCCAGCGATTCCTCGGGCGACACATTGGGCTGGACGTCGAGCGCGGCCAGGGCCGCCTCGCAGTCCGGAAAGACATGCAGCGCGCACTGCCGCAAGGCATGCGCCAGCGGGGCGTGGGCGACGATGAGGATGCTGTTCATGCAGACGAGAAGCGCGTTGGCGCCGATTATGGGCCGAGGGCGGGCGCATGCCGCCTGCGCTCAGCGCAGCCGCAGGCCCTCCCAGAAGGTCTCTGCGGCCTGCGGATCAGCGGCCGTGCCCAGCATCGTCGCCTGGTAGAGCACATAGCGCCCGCCCGCCTCGGCCTGGGCGAACCAGCGCATGCGCACCGGCTGCGGCGCGCCGCCGGCGCCGGCGGGCGTCGTCGCCTGCAGTTCCACGGCGGCGGGCGCCGCCGCCGCACGGGGCACGGCCAGCGGCGCCTCCTGCACACCGCCATCGGCGCGCCAGGGTGCGCGGGCCGCGCGCCGCCAGGCATCCAGCCGCCGCTGGGACTCGGCCAGTGAGGCGCCGCCCTCCATGCGCGCGACGGCGAAGGTGACGCCGCCGGTCGCGCAGCCCACCATGTCGAGCGTGACGCCCTGGCCGCCGAGGTCCAACTCGCGCTGGGCGCGGTCCGGCTTGCAGGGCAGCAGCGCCTGCAGCCCGTCGCCCAGCGGCACCTCGCGCCAGTTGAAGGTGGGATTGCAGCCGGCGGCGAGCATGCCGGCGAGTGCCAGCACGGCCGGAGCCGCGGAACTAGAATTCCGACGCTTCATCGATTGGTGTCTCCATGGATCAACGCCTCCAAGCCCTTCCCCCCGAGCGGTCCTCGGCCCGCCCGGCGATGAAAAAGGCCCTCTATGCTGCCGCATTGGCGGCCGCCGTGGCGATCGGCGCCTTCGTCTACCTCGATGCAGGCACCAGCCCGGCACCGCAGTCGCGCTTCGTGCTGCTGGACGGCAGCACCCGGTCCACCGCCGATTTCCAGGGCAAGGTGACGCTGGTCAACTTCTGGGCCACGAGCTGCACCACCTGCGTGGCCGAGATGCCGCGCGTGATCGCCACCTACGAGAAGTACAAGGCCCAGGGCTACGACACCGTCGCCGTGGCCATGGACTACGACCCGCCGAGCTACGTGGTGAACTTCGCCCAGACGCGCAACCTGCCGTTCAAGGTCGCCATCGACAACACCGGCACCATTGCGCAGGCCTGGGGCGACGTGAAGCTGACGCCGACCACCTACCTGGTCAACAAGCGCGGGGAGATCGTCAAGCGCTATGTGGGCGAACCCGACTTCGCCGAGCTGCACCAGCTGATCGAGAAGCTGCTGGCGCAGGCCTGAGACCGTTGCGAACGCGCCCGCTGCGGCGGCACCCGGGCCATGGACGGCCCCCACCAGACAGAAGAGGCGTCCCGCGGGACGCCTCTGTCATTTCCGGCCTGCACACCGTGCCTGTCGCGCAGGCTGCAGGCCCGGCGGGCGGGCAGATCGGCGCCGCGCGCCGGACCCTCCCGCCCACACGCCCCTCACTCGCGGAACGCGTCGTGGCAGGCCTTGCACGATGCGCCGGCCGGGCCGATGGCCGCCTTGATCGCATCGAGGCTGCCGGTCTTGGCCGCCACGGCCAGCTTGCCCACCTCGGCTTCCGCCTTGGCGGCCGCGGCCTTGAACTTGTCCTGCTCTTTCCAGATGGCGGGGCTGGCCTTGCCGCCTTCGGTGCCGGGGCCGAAGGCGGCCCAGGGCAGCTTGATCAGCTCGGCCGCGCGCGCGGCGCTGGCTTCCGCCGTCTTGGCATCGAATTCGGCCCGGCCGCCGGCCATGTCGGCAACGCGCTTGAAGTTCTGCTGCATCTCCTTCAGCGTGGCCTGTCGGTACTTGATGGCGTCCTGCGGCGTGGCAAAGGTGGGCTGCGCCAGGGCGCTGCCGGCCAGCAGCGCGAGCGCCGCGGCGGCGAGAAGGGAACGGATCATCGGGGTGCTTCCTTGTAAAGATTGGGGCCGCGACGCGCGCCGCGGTGGACGCGAGTTTAGGGGCGGCGCCGGCCCTTGCGACCGCCGTCGGCATGGCGCGCTTCGGCAGTCCGGCGGCATTTGTTAACCTGAGAGCCCCGCGCCTCTCCGCGCCGGTCGTCCTTTGCCCACCTTCCCATGGCCGTCCATCCCGCATCGCCCGTTCCTGCCAGCCGCATCCGCGTCTGGGACCTGCCCACACGGCTCTTCCACTGGGCCCTGGCGGCATGCGTGGTGGGGCTGATCGTGACCGCCAAGACCGGCGCCATGGACTGGCATTTCCGCCTCGGCTACACGACGCTGGCGCTGCTGCTCTTCCGCGTGGTGTGGGGCTTCGTCGGCGGCTACTGGTCGCGCTTCGCCTCCTTCCTGCGCGGGCCGGTGGCGGTGATGGCCTATGTGCGCGGCCGCACCGGCGCGCACGAGCACATCGGCCACAACCCGCTGGGGTCGCTGTCGGTGCTGGGCATGCTCCTGGCCCTGCTGCTGCAGGTCGCCACCGGACTGATGAGCGACGACGCCATCAGCTTCACCGGCCCGCTGGCCAGCCGGGTGCCCGGCGCCTGGTCGAGCTGGGCCACCGACTGGCACAAGGATGCCGGCCAGTGGCTGGTGATCGCCCTGGTGGTGCTGCACGTCCTGGCGCTGGTGTTCTATGCCGTGGCCAAGCGCGAGCGGCTGGTGCCGGCCATGGTCACGGGCGACAAGGCGCTGGCCGCGCCGCAGGCGGTGCGCCAGAGCCGGGACGACCTGCGCGTGCGCCTGCTGGGCCTGGTGGTGTTCGGCCTGTGCGCTGCGCTCGCTCTGTGGGTCTCCACGCTCCAGGGGTGACGGGGTGTGAACGACCCCACCATGAACGCGCCGGTCCCGCCTTCCACGGCTGCGGCGCCGCCCCCCTCGAGCCCGCGGCCGGCGGTGCGTCTGGACGATGCGCACGACGTGCGGCAACTGCAGGCCGTTGCGGCGCTGTTTCGCGAGTACGCAGATTCGCTGGGCATCGACCTGGGCTTCCAGGGCTTCGAAGAAGAGCTCGCCGGGCTGCCTGGCGACTATGCAGCCCCCCGGGGCGCGCTGCTGCTGGCATGGGCCCATCGGGACGCTGCGGCGCAGCCGGGCGACGGCGAGGCCGGCGAACTGGCCGGCTGCTGCGCGCTGCGGCCCCTGGACACCGCCGACTATCCCAATGCGGCCGAGATGAAGCGCCTGTACGTGCGCCCCGGCTTCCGCGGCCTCGGCCTGGGCCGCCAGTTGGCCGAGGCCACGCTGGATGCGGCGCGCCAGGCGGGCTACTCCTGCGTGCTGCTGGACACGCTCGACGAGATGGAGTCGGCGCGGGCCCTGTACGTCGACCTGGGCTTCGAGGACATCCCGCCCTACTACCACAACCCCATCGCAGGGGCGCACTACCTCAAGGTCGATCTTTGAGCTGGCGCGCATGAAAAAGCCGGGCACGGGGCCCGGCTTGGTGGGTGGCGCGCTGCAGCCGCCTGCCGCGCGAAGGCGCCATCAGCCCTTGGCCTGGCCCAGCAGCGTACCGGCGTCGCTGACCTCGAACTTGCCGGGTGCCTCGACGTTGAGCGCCGTCACCTTGCCGTCCTTGACCAGCATCGAATAGCGGTTGCTGCGCAGGCCCATGCCGCGGCTGGCCAGGTCCAGCGTCAGGCCGGTGGCCTTGGCGAAGTCGGCGCTGCCGTCGGCCAGCATGCGCACCTTGCCGTTGGTCTTCTGGTCGCGCGCCCAGGCGCCCATCACGAAGGCGTCGTTGACGCTCAGGCACCAGATCTCGTCCACACCCGCGTTCTTGAAGGCCTCGGCGCCTTCGACGTAGCCGGGCACGTGCTTGGCCGAGCAGGTGGGCGTGAAGGCACCCGGCAGCGCGAAGAGCGCGATCGTCTTGCCGGCGCTGGCCTTGGCGACGTCGACGGGGTTGGGGCCGATGCTGCAGCCCTCGCCCTCCACCTCCGAATACTCGTACAGCGTGACGGCGGGAATCGTGTCGCCAACCTTGATCATGGAAGCTCCTCTGTGGGATGTGTTGAAAAACAAAAACGGCCCACATTGTGGGCCGTTTTGCTTGCACCGCGAGGGTGGTGGGGATCAGACCGCGGCGGCCTTCTCGACCAGGCGCGTCGCCACCCAGTTCTTCGACTTGGAAATCGGACGCGACTCAGTGATCTCGATCACGTCGCCCAGGTGGAACTGGCCGTCTTCGTCGTGCGCGTGGTACTTGCTCGACTTGATCATGATCTTGTTGTAGATCGGGTGCTTGACGCGGCGCTCGACGAGCACCGTGACCGTCTTTTCGCGCTTGTCGCTGACGACCTTGCCGATCAGGGTGCGCTTGAGGGATTGCTTGGCTTCCGTCATGTTCACTCCTTACTTAGCGGCAGCGGCAGCCTGCTTCTGCGCCAGGATGGTCTTGGCACGGGCGATGTCGCGGCGGGTCACGCGCAGGCTGGCCACGTTGGACAGCTGTTGCGTGGCCTTCTGCATGCGCAGGCCGAAATGGGCCTTCTGCAGATCCTTGACTTCGGCCTGGAGGCCGGCGACGTCCTTCTCGCGCAGGGTAGCGGCCTTGGACACCTTGGCTGCATTCTTCTTGGTTGCCATGAAAGTTCTCCTGTCAGGCGCCAAGCTGGCGAGCAACGAAGGTCGTGCGCAGCGGCAGCTTGGCTGCAGCCAGGCGGAACGCTTCACGAGCGAGTTCTTCGGGCACGCCGACGATCTCGTAAATGACCTTGCCCGGCTGGATCTCGGCCACGTAGTACTCGGGGTTGCCCTTGCCGTTACCCATCCGGACTTCGGCGGGCTTGGTCGAGATCGGCTTGTCGGGGAACACGCGGATCCAGATGCGGCCACCGCGCTTCACGTGGCGCGAGATGGCCCGGCGGGCGGCTTCGATCTGGCGCGCCGTGAGGCGGCCGCGATCGACGGACTTCAGGCCGAAGTCACCGAAAGCCACCGAGTTGCCCCGGGTGGCGACGCCGGTGTTGCGGCCCTTTTGTTCCTTGCGGAACTTTCTGCGTGCAGGTTGCAGCATTTGATTTCTCCGTCTTTCTCAGGGCCGGGTTTATTCGGCCTTGGCGCCGTCCGCTGCTGCAGCGGGCGCGGCTTTGCGGACGCGCTTAACGGCGGGCTTGTTGGGGTCCACGGCTTCGGCGGGCTTGTCGCTGCCGTCGGCCGGGGCGGTGTTGCCACCGATCGGACCACGGGCACCGGCACGCGGGCCACCGCGGCGGTCGTTGCCGCCCGGACGGCCGTCACGGCGCGGACCACGCGGACCGCGGCGCTCTTCGCCCTCGGGGCGCGGCGTGCTGTCCAGCGAGGGCGCATCGTTGCGGCCCAGGGTGTCGCCCTTGTAGACCCAGACCTTGACGCCGATGACGCCGTAGGTGGTCTTGGCTTCGGAGAAGCCGTAGTCGATGTCGGCGCGCAGGGTGTGCAGCGGCACACGGCCTTCGCGATACCACTCGGTACGGGCGATTTCGATGCCGTTCAGGCGGCCGGCGGACATGATCTTGATGCCCTGGGCGCCCAGGCGCATCGCGTTCTGCATCGCGCGCTTCATGGCGCGGCGGAACATGATGCGCTTCTCGAGCTGCTGGGTGATCGAGTCGGCGATCAGCTGGGCATCGACTTCGGGCTTGCGCACTTCCTCGATGTTCACGGCCACCGGCACGCCCAGCTGCTTGCCCAGGTCGCGCTTCAGGTTCTCGATGTCCTCGCCCTTCTTGCCGATCACCACGCCCGGACGTGCCGAGAAGATGGTGATGCGGGCGTTCTTGGCGGGGCGCTCGATCAGCACGCGCGACACCGAAGCGTTCTTCAGCTTCTTCTTCAGGTACTCACGCACCTTGATGTCTTCGGCCAGCATGCCCGCGAAGTCGCGGTTGTTGGCGTACCAGCGGCTGGCCCAGTTGCGGCTGACCGAAAGACGGAAGCCGGTCGGGTGGATTTTCTGTCCCATGTTTCTTCCAGACCTTAGTTGCCGACGGTCACGTACACATGGCACGTGGGCTTGCTGATGCGGTTGCCGCGGCCCTTGGCGCGCGCGGTGAAGCGCTTGAGCGTGGCGCCCTGCTCGACGTAGATCGTCTTGACGCGGAGCTCGTCGATGTCGGCCCCGTCGTTGTGCTCGGCGTTGGCGATGGCCGACTCGAGCACCTTCTTGACGATCACGGCGGCCTTCTTCTGGGTGAATTCCAGAATGTTCAGCGCCTGATCAACCTTCTTGCCGCGGATCAGGTCGGCAACGAGGCGGCCCTTGTCCACAGACAGGCGCACGCCGCGGAGAACTGCACGTGTTTCAGACATGTTCTCTGCTCCTTACTTCTTGGCTTTCTTGTCCGCCGGGTGACCCTTGAACGTACGGGTCAGTGCGAACTCGCCCAGCTTGTGGCCGACCATCTGGTCGGTCACGTACACGGGCACATGCTGCTTGCCGTTGTGCACGGCAATGGTCAGCCCGATGAACTCGGGCAGGACCATGGAGCGGCGCGACCAGGTCTTGATCGGCTTCTTTTCCTTGTTCGTCACGGCCTTGTCGACCTTGGCGAGCAGATGGTGGTCGACGAAGGGACCTTTTTTGAGAGAGCGAGTCATGGCTGTCCCTTACTTCTTGCGACGCGACACGATGAAGACCTGCGTGCGCTTGTTGTTGCGGGTACGGTAACCCTTGGTCAGGTTGCCCCACGGATCGACCGGATGGCGGCCTTCGCCCGTCTTGCCTTCGCCACCACCGTGCGGGTGGTCCACCGGGTTCATCACCACGCCGCGAACGGTCGGGCGGATGCCGCGGTGGCGGGTCGCGCCAGCCTTGCCGTACTGGCGCAGGCTGTGTTCTTCGTTGGCCACTTCACCGATGGTGGCGCGGCATTCGATGTGGATCCGGCGCACTTCGCCCGAACGCATACGCACCTGGGCGTAGATGCCTTCGCGAGCCAGCAGCGTGGCCGAAGCACCGGCGGAACGCGCGATCTGCGCACCCTTGCCCGGCTGCAGCTCGATGCAGTGGATGGTCGAACCGACCGGAATGTTGCGGATCGGCAGCGTGTTGCCGGCGCGGATCGGGGCTTCCGAGCCGCTCACCAGGGTTGCACCGGCTTCGACACCGCGCGGGGCGATGATGTAGCGGCGCTCGCCGTCGGCGTAGCACACCAGCGCGATGTGGGCGGAGCGGTTCGGGTCGTACTCGACGCGTTCGACCTTGGCCGGAATGCCGTCCTTGTTGCGCTTGAAGTCGACCACGCGGTAGTGGTGACGGTGGCCACCGCCCTTGTGGCGGGTGGTGATGTGGCCGTTGTTGTTGCGGCCGGCCTTCTGGAACTGGGGTTCCAGCAGGGGCGCGTAGCCTTCACCCTTGTGCAGGTGGTCGCGCGAGATCTTGACCGCGCCGCGTTGGCCCGGGGAAGTCGGCTTGAGCTTGATGACGGCCATGATTACGCGGCCTCCGAAACGAGGTTGAGCTCCTGACCGGGCTTGAGCGTCACGTAGGCCTTGCGAACGTTGTCGCGGCGGCCCACCGAGCGGCCGAAGCGCTTGGTCTTGCCCTTGATGTTGGCGACGGACACACCCTTGACCTCCACCTTGAACATCAGTTCAACGGCGGCCTTGATCTCGGGCTTGGTGGCGTCCTGGAGGACCTTGAAGGTGATGGCGTTCGACTTCTCGCCGACCATCGTGGCCTTCTCGGAGACGATCGGTGCGACCAGCACGGCCATCAGGCGGCCTTCGTCGAACTCGCGCTCCGCGGGGGTGGGATTCATGCGGCTCATGCGAACATCTCCTTGAGCTTGTCGACGGCGGCCTTGGTCACCAGCACCTTCTTGTAGTGCACGAGCGACACGGGGTCGGCGTAGCGCGGCTCGACCACCAGCACGTTGACCAGGTTGCGCGAGGCCAGGTACAGGTTTTCGTCGACTTCGTCGGCGATCACGAGCACGGACTCGAGGTTCATCGCCTTGAACTTGGCAGCCAGCTGCTTGGTCTTGGGCGAATCCACCTTGAGGGAGTCGACCACGGCCAGGCGGCCTTCGCGGGCCAGCTGCGAGAAGATGGACGCCATGCCGGCGCGGTACATCTTCTTGTTGATCTTTTGCGAGAAGTTTTCGTCAGGCAGGTTCGGGAAAATCCGGCCGCCCCCGCGCCACAGCGGCGACGAGGTCATACCGGCGCGGGCGCGGCCCGTGCCCTTTTGCTTGAACGGCTTCTTGGTGGAGTGCTTGACCTGCTCGCGGTCCTTCTGGGCACGGGTGCCCTGACGCGCGTTGGCCTGGTACGCCACCACGATCTGGTGGATCAGGTCTTCGTTGTAGGCGCGGCCGAAAACGGTTTCGGGCACGTCGAACTTGGAAGCTGCCTGGCCCTGCTCATTCAGGAGTTCGAGTTCCATTACTTCGCTCCTTCAGCCTGGGGCTTGGCCTTGACGGCGGGACGCACGGTCACGAAACCGCCCTTGGCACCGGGGATGGCACCCTTGATCAGCAGCAGCTGACGGGCTTCGTCGATGCGCACGATGTCCAGGTTCTGGGTGGTGACGGTCTCATCGCCCATGTGGCCGGTCATCTTCTTGCCCGGGAACACGCGACCCGGATCCTGGGCCATCGAGATGGAGCCCGGGACGTTGTGGGAACGGCTGTTACCGTGCGACGCACGCTGCGACGCGAAGTTGTGGCGCTTGATGGTGCCGGCGAAGCCCTTGCCGATCGAGGTGCCTTGCACGTCGACCTTCTGGCCTGCGGCGAACACGGCGTTGGCGGCGATCACGCCACCGGCCTGGTGCTGGGCGGCGGCTTCGGCGGTCACGCGGAATTCGCGGATGATCTCACCGGCCTCGACGCCAGCCTTGGCAAGATGGCCGGCCTGGGGCTTGGTCACGCGGGAAGCGCGACGGGCACCGAACGTCACCTGCAGAGCGACGTAGCCGTCGTTCTCTTGGGTCTTGACCTGGGTCACGCGGTTGTTGGACACGTCCACCACGGTGACGGGCACTGCATCGCCGTCGTCCGTGAAGAGGCGCATCATGCCCACCTTGCGGCCCAGCAACCCGAGGGAGTTGCTTTGACTCATGGTTTTTCTCCAAAACTCCCGCCGCTGCCACTGCAATTGGCGACAACGTTGAACGCCCGCGAGATGCAGGCGGATGCGAGAGAAGGGTTGATAAAGTTTCCGCGGCGAAGCCCATGCACATGGGCCGCAGTTCGCGGAACCGTCGATTCTATGCCGCTCGCGCGGCGCGTGCAAGTGCTGCGCTTCGTGCAAGTGCCTGGCGCACCACACAAAAAAGCCCGCGGCCTTGCGGCACGCGGGCTTGGCTGTCGTGACGGGCGCGCGAGGCGCCGCGTCTTACTGCAGCTTGATCTCGACGTCGACGCCGGCCGGCAGGTCCAGCTTCATCAGGGCGTCCACGGTCTTGTCCGTGGGATCGACGATGTCCATCAGGCGCTGGTGTGTGCGGATTTCGAACTGGTCGCGGCTCGACTTGTTGACGTGCGGCGAACGCAGGATGTCGAAACGCTTGAAACGCGTCGGCAGGGGCACGGGGCCCTTGACGATGGCGCCGGTGCGCTTGGCGGTGTCCACGATCTCGGCAGCCGACTGGTCGATCAGCTTGTAGTCGAAGGCCTTGAGGCGGATGCGGATCTTCTGCTTGTTGGTAGCCATGGTGATCCCGCTCCTTACTCGATGATCTTGGCCACGACGCCGGCGCCGACGGTACGGCCGCCTTCGCGGATGGCGAA
>NZ_LDSL01000118.1 GCF_001476815.1 Pseudacidovorax intermedius
ACCATACAAGCTTGTCGAAGCGCGGCGCGGGGTTTCGACAAGCTCAGCCCGAACGGATCGGGGGCGATCAGCCTGATGGCCCATCAGCCCATCAGGCTGACGTGCGCCGCCACGACCTTCCAGCCCTCGGGCAGGCGCACCCAGGTCTGGCTCTGGCGGCCGATGCGGGGGCTGCCGGTGCGGCAGAACTCCACGTTGGCGACGGCGAAGTCGCGGCCGAAGGTGGTGATCGCGCGGGCGGTGATCTCGCGCTCCAGGTTGTTGGCGGGCCGGCCCTGGCGGAAGGCCTGGATCGCCGCAAAGCCGTACAGGTTCTCGGTGGCGCCGTAGCGCAGCGTGTGCTCGGAGTCCCAGAACAGCCGGTCGAGCACCGGCACGTCGTTGGTCGTCAGCGCGCGCTCGTAGTCGTCGAACACCGCATTCACCTCGGCCAGCACGTCCGGCAGGTTGATCTCGTTCATGGCAACGGTCATGGGTCGTCTTCTCTTACTTTCCGCCCCAGTGCACGAAGCGCCGCTCCGCCACCAGGAAAATGAGGTTCATCACGTAGCCCAGCAGGCCCGCCGCGAAGATCGAAGCGTACATGTCGGGCATGTCGAAGATGGTCTGGGCGTTCATGATGCGCTGGCCCAGGCCGTCGGTGGAACCGATGAACATCTCGGCCACGATCACGATCACCAGCGCAATCGACACGCCCGAGCGCATGCCCACGAAGACCTGCGGCATCGATTCGAGCAGCGTCACGTCGGTCAGCACCCGCCAGCGCGGCGCGCCCATCACGCGGGCCGCCAGCTGCCGCTGCTTGCGCGCGCTCATCACGCCATAGGCCACGTTGAACAAAATGGCCAGCGCCGCGCCGAAGGCGGCCACGGCGATCTTGGTCTTCTCGCCCACGCCGAACAGCACCAGGAACAGCGGGAACATGGCCGAGGCCGGCGTCGAGCGGAAGAAGTCGATGGCGAACTCGATGCCCTCGTAGATCTTCTCGTTGGCGCCCAGCACCACGCCCAGCGGCACGGCCACCGCCAGCGCGATGGCGAAGGAGACCAGCGTGCGCACGATGGTCTTCTCGAAGTCGCCCCACAGCGTGCCGCTCGAGAGCCCTTTCCAGAAGGCCTGCAGCGCCTCGCCGGGCGAGGGCAGCAGCACCGGGTCCACCGCCTTGGTGGCATGGGCGAAGGCCCACAGCGCGACGATCAGGGCCATGCCCCACAGCGGCCGCAGGCGCGCAGCGATCGGCGTCTTCATTTGCGCACCTCGCGTTGGAAGATCTCCAGCGCCCGCGTCTTCACGTCGATGAATTCGGGCGAGACGGTGGTCGCGGCGGTGCGCGGCCGCGGCGCGTCGAAGGGCAGGTTGTCGGCCACCTGCGTGGGCCGCTTGGTCAGCAGCAGCACGTGGTCGGCCAGCAGCACCGCCTCGTCCAGGTCGTGCGACACCAGCAGCGTCGTCACCTTGCGACCGACCAGCACCTTCTGCAGCCGCTCGCGCAGGAACATCACCATCTCGAAGTCCAGCGCCGAGAAGGGCTCGTCCAGGAACAGCACCTCGGGCCCGGGTGCCAGCGCCCGCATGATCGAGGCCGTCTGCTGCTGGCCGCCGGAGAGCTCGTAGGGGAAGCGGTTCAGGTCGAACTTGACGTCGAAGCTGGCCACCAGCCGGTCCATGCGCGCCTCGCGCTCGGCTTTGGAGAGGCCCAGGTACTGCAGCGGATAGGCGATGTTGTCGATGGTGCGCATCCACGGGAACATCGCCTCGCGGTAGTTCTGGAACACGTAGCCGATGCGCGTCTCGCGCGCGGTCTTGCCGTCGAACAGGATCTCGCCGCGGTCGATGGGGATGAGCCCCGCGATCATGTTGATCAGCGTGCTCTTGCCGCAGCCGTTGGGCCCGAAGACCGAGGTGATCCGGCCGTGCGGGATGTCGAGGTCGAAGTCCTCGTACACCGCCGCATCGCCGAAACGCTTGGTGAGGCCTCGGATGGTGATGTGCGTGCCGGGCGCGAACCAGCGGTGGCCGGCGGCGGTGCCGGTGCCCTCGGCGGCAGGCGTGGTGCGCGGCGGAGAAACGTCCATGGCCCGCATCACAGCGCCTTGACCACGGCCTTGCCGTCGATCTTGTCCTTGATCACGCCCAGCTCGGTGCCGATGTCCAGGAATTTCTGGAAGTCGGCCACGTCGGCCGGCGACAGCTCGCCGGTCATCACGATGCGCGGCAGCGGCACGGTGGCGGCCAGCTCGGGCGGCACCTTCATGCCCTGGATCAGGTAGCCGCGCGTGCTGGTGTCGGTCTGCGCGGCCTTGACGCCGCGCGCCCACACGGCGGCGAAGCGCTTGGCGACGTCGGGCCGCTCGGCGATGAACTTGTCGGACAGCACGGCGCCGGCGGCGAAGGCCGAGGCCTCCTTGCGGCCCAGCAGGTAGGTGGCGATCACGCCCGTCTCCACGCGCCGGCCCACGCCCTGCGCCACCATGATGGTGGCCGCGGGCTCCAGCGTGTAGCCGCCGTCGAAGTTGCCCGATTGCAGCGCGCCCACGTGCACGCCGATCTGCTGCTCCTGGATGGTGAAGTCCTTGCCTTCGACCAGGCCCACCTTCTTGAGCACCGCGCGCGCCGCGCCGATGTTGGCCGGGCCGGGCGCCGAGAAGAGCTTGAAGCCGTTCTTGAAGTCCTTGAGCGACTTGGCCGGGCTCGACGCCTTGGCCACGAACTGCTCGATCACGTGCTGGCTGTTCTGGCCGTTGAGCGAGATGTACTTGAGCGTGCCGGGCCGGCGCGACTCCATGTTGGCGCCTTCCAGCGTCACCAGGTTGGCGGCGCCGTCGATGTTGCCCGAGACGATGGCCTGCACCGTGAGCGGATGGCTGGTCATGGGCACCTCTTCCACTTCCAGGCCGGCCTCCTTGAACCAGCCGCGGTTCTGGGCGATGTAGAAGGGCAGCGCGGCGCTGGACGGGAAGACGCCGAACTTGATCTTGTCGGCGGCATGGGCGACGCCCGCGAAGGGCAGGGCCAGCGCCAATGCGGCGGTGGCGCGTGCGGCGAGCCGCAGGAAGTCAGTGCGAAGCATGGGCGGGTTCTCCGGAGGGGGTGTTCAGGGAAAGGGCGGGATAGGTGGCGGGGTCGAAGAAGGAGGCCCCGGCGCGGTAGACGCGGCCGGGCGACATGTCGGGCGGCGCGCCGGCTTCGACCGCGCCTTCGAAGGTCAGCTCCAGCTGCACGCCGCTGGGGTCGTAGACGAAGAGCTGCCACAGCGTGGTGCCGGGCACGAGGAACTCGCGCCAGGCCAGCCCCGCGGCGCGGAAGCGCGCGATGTAGGCGTGGTAGCCGCTGCAGGCCAGCGACACGTGGTCGATGGCGGCGGTGCCCTGCGGCACCTGCGCCTGGCCGCCGAGGGCCGGGCCGCCGGCATAGACGTGGATGATGGCCTGCCCGCCCGGCTGGCCGCAGGCGAGCCAGGCGCCGGGATAGCCGAAGTCGGGCCGCGGCACTTCGCGCAGGCCGATGGTGCCGACCCAGAAGGCGCGCGTGGCGGCCAGGTCGGCGGTCTTGATGGCCAGGTGGAAGAGGCCGTGGGTGAGGGCGTTGTCCATGGGGTTCTGCTTGAGAGGGCGGAGCAGGAATCAGGCCGTGGGCCTTGGCCCCCTGCCGGTCGGATCACCCGTTCGCCCCGAGCTTGGCCCGTCCTGAGCTTGTCGAAGGGTCGAAGGGCTTGCGCCAGGCTTCGACAGGCTCAGCCCGAACGGACTTTGATTGACTGACTGGCATTGGGCCTCGTCCGGCACGCCCAGCGCCACGTCGCGAAACAGCGCCGCCAGCTCGGCCTGGAAGGGCGGCTCGGTCTTCCAGCGCGTGCCGGCCACCGGGTCGGCGCCTTCGAGCATGGTGTCGGTGGCGCGCACCGACAGGTCCATCACGAAGCGCAGGCGCTCGGTGCGCGCGGCCACGATGCGGTCCAGCCAGATGCGCGGCGTGCGCTGGCCGCGGGCCCAGGCGTCCTCCACGATCAGCGCGGCGGCGCAGGCGTCTTCCATGGCCTGCGTCGCGCCCTGGCCCAGCGTGGGCGCCATGCCGTGGGCGCTGTCGCCCAGGTAGAGCACGTCCGCGCCGGGCTCTGCGAAGCGCACGTCGGCCTCCTGCATGCGGGCCCAGTGGGCATCGTGCAGCTGGGTGCACATGGCGTCCAGCAGCCAGCGCACGGCGGGACTGGCCTCGCCCTCGGCAGGCTGGTAGGTGGCGCGCATCACGGCCTCGGTCTTCCAGGCCTCCTGCACCGCGGCGCCGGGCGCCACCGGGTAGGTGGCGGCGATGTAGACATGGTCCGGCGGCACGCGGAAGGCCAGCAGCCGGTGGCAGCCGCTGAACCACTGGCCGTAGTCGTCCACCAGGCCGCCGCTGGTGTCGGGCACCAGCACGCGCAGGATGGCGACGCCGATGTGCCGCGGCTCCGGCGCACCGGAGAAGGTCTCGCGCACGCGGGAGTAGCGGCCGTCGGTGCCCACCAGCAGGTCGATGCCGTCGATCTCGTGCGTGGCGCCGTCCTGCGTGAAGCGCACGCGGGTCTTGCCCGGCGCCGTCTCGCTGGCGCCCACCGATTCGAGCGTGCAGCCGTAGCGGATGGCCGCGCCCGCGCCCTGGCGCAGCACGCGGTACAGCTCGGACCAGCGGATGCGGATGCCCGGGTTGTCGGCCACCTGCGACAGGGGCAGTGCCATCAGCGGCGTGCCGTCGGTCAGGGCGATGTCCCAGCGGGTCCAGGGCAGGCTGGCGGCCTCCACCTGGGCGGCGAGTTCGGCGTCGAGCCGGCGCAACGCCTTGATGGCGTTCGGGCCCACGTTCAGGCCGGTGCCGGCTTCGGCATGGTCGTCCGGGCCGACACGCTCCAGGCAGTGCAGTTCCACGCCGGGCAGGCGGGCCAGGCGGCGGGCGAGGATGGCACCGGCCACGCCGGCGCCCACGATCACGATCTTCATGAGGGCATCTCTTCCTTGTCGAGGGCCGGCGGCCAGCACCAGGCGGGCGCGGCCTCGCGTTCGTACATCACGCCGACGGCGCACAGCAGCGCGTCGCCGCCGCGCGGCGCCACCAGCTGCAGGCCCACCGGCAGGCCGTCGTCGGTCGGGCCGGCGGGCAGGGCCAGCGCGGGCAGGCCGGCGCCGTTGACGAAGGCGGTGAACACGGCATGGCCGCGGCCGTCCACCGGCCGGCCGGCGATGGTGCCGGGGTGGGATTCGTCGGCGGGCCAGGGCAGGGCCGCGCTGGCGGGCGTGAGCAGCAGGTCGTGCTGGCCGAACAGGCCCTGCAGGGCCTTCGCCAGTGCGCGTTGCAGCGCCTGGGCCTGGAACAGGTCCACGGCAGTGTGGGCACGGCCCTGGGCCAGCAGCCCGGCGAGGGCGGGCGACAGTTGCCGCTCCGCCCCATCCGGGTGGCCGCGCAGCACGGCGGCGAGGCCGGTGCTGGCGATCACCGGCCAGGCCTGGCGGTTGAAGGCCTCGACCTCGGGCAGCGAGGGCTGTTCGACCACCGTGTGGCCCAGCGCCCGCAGCCGCTCGGCGGCGGCATCGCTGCGCGCCAGGATGGCGGCGTCGACCGGGCTGTCGCCGATGGCGCGCCAGCAGGCGATGCGCAGCGGGCCGGGCCGGTGCGCCAGCGGCGCGAGGCCGGGCGCGAGCAGGCGCAACGCCAGCTGCAGGTCGCCCATGCTGCGCGCGATGGGGCCGGCTTCTTCCAGCCCCGGCAGCAGCACCGGCAGCCCGTCGGCACGCGGCACCACGCCGCGGCCGGGCTTGAAGCCGTAGAGCCCGGTGAAGCCGCAGGGCCGCCGGATCGAGCCGCCGCCGTCGGTGCCCAGCGCCAGCGGGCCGATGCCGGCCGCCACGGCCGCCACGGCGCCGCCGCTGCTGCCGCCGGGCGTGAGTGCCGGTGCCCAGGGGTTGCCCGTCGGCCCGAAGAGCGGGTTGTCGGTGTAGCCCTGCAGCGTGAACTCGGGCACGTTGGTCTTGCCCAGGATCACCATGCCGCCGGCACGCAGCCGCGCCACCGGGCTTTCGTCGCGCGCCGGCCGGTGGTCGGCAAAGAGCCGGCTGCCCCAGCGGCAGGGCAGTCCGGCCACGGGAATGTTGTCCTTGACGGTGAGCGGCACGCCGTCCAGCGGCGACAGCGGCGCGCCGCGGTGCCAGCGCTCCTCGCTGGCCTGGGCCGCGGCCAGGGCGGCCGCGTCGTCGCGCACCACCAGGGCGTTGAGCCGGGGATGGACCGCATCGGCCTGCCCCAGCACGGACAGCAGCGCCTCCACCGGCGACAGCGTGCGGCGCGCAAAAGCCTGCGACAGCGCCTCGGCCGTCATCTGCCAGGCGTGCGTGGCGTGCGTGGCGTGCGTGGCGTGCGTCGGGGGCATGGCGGCCTCAGCCCACATGGGCGATCACGGCCACCAGGCCGCCGCCGTCGGGGCCCTGGTGCTCCGCGCCGCCGGAGACGAAGATGCGCCCGTCGCCCAGCACGCCGGCCACCAGCCCGCCCACCGCGCCGCGGATGTGGCGCTGGGCATTGATGTCGGTGTCGTCCAGCATGGTGTGGCGGGCGCCGCGCACCTGGCCGCGGCGGTCGGGCTCGCACTTGACGAACACGGCCGCCACGCGCGCGGCCTGCGCGGCCGGCAGCTGCGGCGCGGCCTGCAGGCCCAGCGGGCGCAGGGCCTGGCCGACGGCCGCGATGTCCAGCGCATCGCGCATCGGCGCGCAGCCCATGCGCAGCGGGCCCTGCCAGCGGGCGCTGTGGCCGAGCACGATCACCTCGTTGGCCTCGACCTCGACGCCGCAGGACACGCTGGCGCGGGCCGAGAAGCGGTCGAAGTCCTGCAGCAGCGCGCCTTCCAGCGCCGGATCGTCCGGCAGCTCGCCCAGTGCGATGGCGGCGCCGAAGGCCCCGGCCGCGCGGGCGAAGGCCATGGAGCGGCCCGGGTCGGCCGTGAGCACGGCATGGCCCGCCGCCGCGGCGGCCTGGGCGCGGGCCGAGGTCACGCAGGGGCACTTGAGCTGCACGAAGGCCACGTCCTCCGGCCGGTCGATGCCGGCCTGGTCCATGGCGGCGCGCACCGCCTGCGCCACCGCGCGGACCTGGCGCCAGCGGCCGATGTCCTGCGCGGGCGTCGGGGCGCTGAAGGCGGTGCCGATGGCAAGGGCGCCGGGGGCCGCGCCATTCGCGCGGGTCGGTGCGCCGGTGTCTGCGCTGGCCTGCGCCTTGGCGTCCGTGCCCGTCGCAGGAGGGGTGTAGTGGGCGCCTTCGGGCCCGATGCCGGCCGCGTGGGTCTTACCGGCCGGCAGGAGCCGGCGCGAGAAGACCACGTAGTGCGGACTCAGCACGCCCTCGGTCCCGCCGGAGAGCACGCAGGGCAGTTCGCGCCAGATCGCCTCGGCCGGGCGGCCGGTGCGCTGCGCCAGCAACTGCATCAGCGACTGGGTGAAGTAGCCGCGGGTGAAGTCGTTCACGCCGCCGTTGCCCTCGGTCTTGCCGATGACGGCCACCACCTCGTCGGCGGCGACCGCGCCGGCGTCGAACAGGGCGGCCAGTTCGGACAGGTCGCCCGGATGGGCCATGCCCAGGCGGTGCACGGTGAGTTGCGGGCGCGGGCCGGCGGCGGTGGGAAGGGGGGCGGAAGTCATGGTGCGCTGCACAAGATGGCCGCAGTATGGGCAGCGGTTGCGCCAACTTCCAGCGCATTGTTTCGCTCGGAGTGAGCGCAATTTGTGTGCGGTCGGGGCTGGCAGGTTGCGCGTGGGCAATGGCAGATGGCAGCGACAGTGGCCGCTCGCGCTTCACTCTACGCGTGCAAGGGGGCCGGTCTTGCTCCCTCTCCCCTTGCGGGAGAGGGCGGAGGAGAGGGGGCGACGGCGGTCGACACGCGGAAGGCCGTTGTCAGGCGCTCCCCCCTCTCCCCAACCCCTCTCCCGCGAGGGGAGAGGGGCTCAGGATTCGATGCGGGAGCCCGCAGCGTTTTCCCTTGCGCCGTGCAGGCCGCGCCACTGCGCCAACGCGGTCTGCAATCCGTCTTCCAGCCGCCCGTCGTAACGCAGCGTCGGGCGCATTCCCGCGAAGCCGGCGCCGCCCAGCACGCAGTCGGGGGCCTCGCCGGCCGGGTGCGCCCCGGCCAGGTCGTCCAGCGCCCGCTGCACCAGGGCCGAGAAGGCTGCGGGGTTCTGGCTGCCGGCCAGGCCGGTGGTGTCCAGCGTGGTGATGCCGTGCAGCAGCGGCCAGGCGCCGGCGTGGCGCGCGGCCAGCTCATGCAGCATCGGGCCCCAGGACTTGCCGGCGGTGACGATGTGGAAGGGCCGGCCGCGGGCCAGGGCCCGCAGCATGCTCGATTCGGCCATGCCCAGCACCGGCACGCGGCTGGCCGCACGCAGGGCCGCCAGGCCCGGGTCGCCGTAGCAGGACAGCAGCACCGCGTCGGCCCAGCCGTCGTCCACCGCGGGCCAGGCGCGCGCGGCGGCCTGGGCGCCGGCGGTGAAGCTCTCGCGGCTGGCGATGACGGGCGGGCCGTCGTCGCAGGTGAAGCCGCGCAGTTCCACGGCGCCGTCCGTCAGGCGCCGCAGCTCGTGGAGCACCGCGTCGGTCATGGCGGCGGTGCGGTTGGGGTTGAGCACCAGCAGCCGCGGGCGCGGTGGCTGGGCGGGGGCGGTCTGCGTCATGAGGGAGCCCGGGGGTGGTGTTGGCGCGTGCCGGCCGGTGGCGCAGGCAGGGCGTCCATGGCGTTCAGGCGGCCGTGGCGGCCGAGGGGGCCGTCGCGGCCTGCGCGTGGGCCCAGGCCACGGCAATGGCCTGCTCGGCGTCCACCTCGGCCTCGGGCGCGGCCCGGGGCTTGAGCCGCGTCTCGATCAGCGACAGGTGCACCTGCATGGCCTTGAGCGCGCCGGCCGCATCGCCGCGCCGCAGGGCGAGGCTGATGGCCTCGTGCTCCTCGCAGCCGCAGCCCGACGCGCTGGCGGGCTCGAAGAAGGCCACCAGCATGGCGGTGCGGCTGACCAGTTCCTGCAGCTGCCGCAGCACGAAAGGGCTGCCGGTGAACCCGGCCAGCAGCAGGTGGTAGTCGCCCGAGAGGCGGATCGATTCCGCGCGGTCGCCGGCATGCAGCGCGGCATGCTCGCGCCGCTCGTGCGCGGCCAGCGCCTCCAGCTGCGCGGGCGCGAGCGCACCGGCCAGGCTGCCGACGATGCCGCCTTCGATGATGCGGCGGGCGTCGTAGATCTCGCGCGCCTGCGCCAGCGTGGGGTTGCTGACGAAGCAGCCGCGGTTGGGCACGAGGTCGAGCAGGCGCTCGTGGCCCAGGCGGTGCAGCACCTTGCGCACCCGCTCGCGCGAGACGCCGAAGATCTGGGCGAGCCGCGTTTCGACCAGCTGGGTGCCGGGCGCGAGCCGGCCGGCCAGCAGGGTCTGCGCCAGGGTGCGGTGGATGGCCTCTTCCGTCGGATGCATCCGGATGACTTTAGCGCAGCCCTCCGGGCCGGCCATCCGCGCGATCCCTGCCAGCGGACGCCCTCATGCCGCCGTCTCGGGGCGCGGTGCGTGCGCCAGCCAGTGGCGGGCGATCTGCTCGCGCGTGGCGATCCAGGCGTCGCCACGGCGCCGCAGGTGCTCGAGGATCAGCGCCAGGGCCTTCATGCGCGCCGGCCGGCCGATCATGCGCAGGTGCAGGCCGACGGACATCATGCGCGGGCGTGTGGCGCCCTCCTCGTGCAGCCAGTCGAAAGCGTCGCAGACGTACTCGGCGAACTGTGCAGCGGTGGCGAAGCGCTGCGTGTGCTGGAACTGCATGTCGTTGGTGTCGAAGGCATAGGGCAGCACCAGGTGCGGCCGGCCGGCCACCGGCACGAAGAAGGGCACGTCGTCGTTGTAGGCGTCGCTGTCGTAGAGAAAGCCGCGTTCGGCCAGCAGCGCCCGCGTGTGCGGCGTGCAGGCCGAGCGGGTGTGCCAGCCCACGGGCCGCCGGCCGCAGGCGGCCTCGATGGCGGCCAGGCAGGCGTCCATTGCGGCAGCCTCCTGCGTGGGCGCCATGCCGGCATGGCTCTCCCAGCGCCAGCCGTGGGCCGACACCTCGTGGCCGCGGGCCACCGCGTCCTGCGCCAGCCAGGGGCTGCGCTCCACGGCGCGGCCGCAGGCGCTGACGGTCATCGGCGCCCGGTGGCGGTCGAACAGCTCGGCGATGCGCCACCAGGCGGCGCGGGTGCCGTACTCGAAGTGGCTGTCGATGCACGGATCCCAGCCGGTGCGCGGGTCGATGACCTCGTACACCGACTCGTTGCGCGCATCGCCATCGGCCACCGAGAACTCCGCGCCCTCCTCGAAGTTCAGCACGAAGGAGACCGCCACCCGCGCCCCGCCCGGCCAGGCCACGGCGGGCGGTTGGTTGGCGTAGCCGATGAAGTCGCGGGAATGGCTGGAAGGCGAAGTGGTGGTCATTGGAGCAAGGCGCTCTGAAAGTTCGAAGGGCCGCGGAGCAGGCCATGCGCGGGCACCCGCGGAACCGGCTTTGCCGGGCCGCCGGGTGCGCCCCCTTGAGGGGGGAGGCGGCTACACGAAGTGAGCAAGCAACGGGGGTGGGCTCTCAGTCTGCTTTGATGTTGCGTTCCTTGACCACCTTCGCCCAGCGCGTGAACTCGGCATTGAGGTAGTCGCTGGCCTGCGGCAGCGTGGTCGTGACGACCTGGCCGCCGGTGTCCTCGATGCGGGCGCGGAACTCGGGCAGGGCGGCCAGCTTGCGCAGCTCGGCATTGACCTGCTCCATCACCGGCTTGGGCGTCTTGGCCGGCGCCAGCAGCATGTACCAGGAGACGAATTCGTAGCCCGGAATGCCGGCCTCGGCCACCGTCGGCACGTTGGGCAGCTTGGGCGCGCGCTTGGCACCGGTCACGGCCACGGCGTTCAGCTTGCCGCTCGCCACCAGCGGCAGCGAGGAGGTGATGATGTCCACGGACAGCGGCACGCGGTCGGCCATCACGTCCTGCAGCGCCGGGGCGGCGCCCTTGTAGGGCACGTGGGTCATGCGCACGCCGGCCATCGACTCGATCAGCGCGGCGCCCACGTGGCTGGTGGAGCCCACGCCGGACGAGGCGTACTGCAGCTCCTCGGGCTTCGCGCGCGCCATGGCCAGCAGGTCCTTGAGCGATTTGTCCTTGAGCGCCGGGCCGGTAACGATGACGCTGGGCACCTCGGCCACGACACCCACGGGCACGAAGTCCGCGCGGGTGTCGTAGGGCAGTTTGCTGTACATGAAGGGGTTGACCGCATGGCCGATGGTCACCATCAGGAAGGTGCTGCCATCGGCCGGCGATTTGGCCGTCACGTCGGTGCCGATGATGCCGCCCGCGCCGGGCTTGTTGTCGATGACGATGGGCTGCCGGTTGCCGGTGATCTCGGCCAGTTTCTGGCCCACCAGGCGGGCGTACACGTCGGCCGCGCCGCCGGGCGGGAAGGGCACCACGATCTTGACGGGGCGGTCGGGCCAGGCGACCGGCTCGGCGGCGCTGGCGGGCGTCGTGGTGCCCAGGCCGGCGGCGGCGAGCGTGGCGCCGAGCAGTGCGGCGGCCAGCAGGCGGCGGGTGGACCGGGCCGGCAGTCGCGCGGCGGAGGAAGGAAGAACAGGGCAGTGCATGGCGGCTCCAGCGGAAGGGTTGGGCGGGTGCCGCGCTTCGCTTGGGGAAGGAAGTGCCTGCACCTGGATTGTGCACTTCATCAATCTGATTGTGCACAATTGACGTCGCAAGCGGCTTTCGTGCCAGCTTTGCGCCGTCGGCGCTGGCGGCGCCTGTGGAGGCGCCTCAGTGCGGCAGCGCCGCCAGCGCGTTGACCAGCGCCTCCTGGAACGACAGCGCCGCGATCGGCAGCATCCGCCCCTCGCGCGTCGCCAGCACCAGCTGGCTGCTGGTGAGCACGCGGTCGGTGAGCGGGATCGACACCAGCTCGCCCGTGCGCACCTCGCGCAGCGTGCCGATCTGGAACTGGAAGCTGATGGCTCCCGTCTGCCGCGTGAACTCCTTGAGCGTCTGCACCGCGCTCGCCTCCAGCGCCACCTTCAGCTGCAGGCGCGCGCGGGCCATCACCGCGTCGAGCAGGCGGCGGCTGCCGAAGGAGCGGTCGCCCAGCGCCACCACGTACTCCTGGCAGTCGGCCAGGCGCAGGCTCTCGCGGCCGGCCAGTGGATGGTCGGGGCGCAGCATGGCGCACAGCGGCTGGTCCAGCGCGCTGACGATGCGCAGCGCCTCGGAGGGCTGCGGGTCGTGCACCAGCACCATCTCGACGTCGTCGGCCATCAGCTGCTGCACCAGCTGCGCCGTCACGCCCGACACCACCTGGAACTGCACCCCCGGATGCGCCTGCTGGTAGTGCGCGATGGTGCGGGGCATCAGGTCGCTGGCCACCGACTCGGCGCAGCCGATGCGCACCGTGCCGCGCACCAGGCCGCGCAACTGCTCGATCTGCGAGGCGGCCGAGCGCAGGTCGCCCAGCGTGCGCCGCACGGCCGTCAGCAGCACCTCGCCCGCGGCCGTCAGCCGCACGCCGCGCGGCAGGCGCTCGAACAGCGGCAGGCCGATCTCGGCCTCGATCTCCAGGATCTTGCGGTTGAGCGCCGTCGAGGCCACGTGCAGCGTCTCCGCCGCCTTGCGGATCGAGCCGGCGCGGGCGACGGCATCCAGGTAGACGAAAGGGCGCGGCGGGTGGAGCATGGCGGAGCATTGTGCAGGGCCCTTCTCCGTGCACGTCGGCCTTGCGGGCCTGCCGAGCGGAGGCTGCCGAGGCCGGGCAGGCGTAGGCACCCGCCCACAGGCCGAAGCGCCCGCCGCGGCGTGCGCCCGCCGCGCCCGCTGCCTACCATCTGCCGGCCATGCCGACGGATACCTCCTCCGAGCCCGCCCCGCCTTTGCCGGCACGCGCCGCCTCGCGCCCCGGCGACCTCGTCGTCGCCCGCCCCGAAGGCCTGTACTGCCCGCCCGGCGACTTCTACATCGACCCCTGGCGCCCGGTGGACCGCGCGGTCATCACGCATGGCCACTCCGACCATGCGCGCTGGGGCCACAACCACTACCTGGCGCACGAGCAGGGGGAAGGCATCCTGCGCGCGCGGCTGGGCGCCGACATCACGCTGCAGACGCTGCCCTACGGCCAGGCCATCGAGCACCACGGCGTGCGCATCTCGCTGCATCCGGCCGGCCACGTGCTGGGCTCGGCCCAGGTCAGGCTGGAGCACGGCGGCCAGGTCTGGGTGGCCTCGGGCGACTACAAGACCGAGCCCGACGGCACCTGCACGCCCTTCGAGCCGGTGCGCTGCGACTGCTTCATCACCGAATCCACTTTCGGCCTGCCCATCTACCGCTGGCCCACGCAGCCCGAGCTGTTCGCGCAGATCGACGACTGGTGGCGGCGCAATGCGCAGGAGGGCCGTGCCAGCGTCCTGCTCGGCTATGCCTTCGGCAAGGCACAGCGCATGCTGCATGGCGTGGATGCGTCCATCGGGCCGATCGTGGTGCACGGCGCAGTGGAGCCGCTCAATGCCGTCTACCGCGCCGCGGGCGTGGCCCTGCCGCCCACGCTGCGCGTGACCGACCCCGGCGTCGATGCCACGATGCTGCGCCGCGCCCTGGTGGTGGCGCCGCCGTCGGCCCAGGGCACGCCCTGGATGCGCCGCTTCGGCGCCAATGCGTCGGATGCCTTCGCCAGCGGCTGGATGCTGCTGCGCGGCACCCGCCGGCGCCGCGGCGTGGACCGCGGCTTCGTCATGAGCGACCACGCCGACTGGCCCGGCCTGCACAAGGCCATCGCGGCCACGGGCGCGGAGCGGGTGATGGTCACCCATGGCAGCGTCGCGATCATGGTGCGCTGGCTGCGCGAGAACGGCCTGGATGCGCAGGCCTTCGCCACCGAGTACGGCGACGAGGACTTGGCCGACGCGCCCGAGGCGGCGGCATGAAGGCCTTCGCCGCCCTCTACCGCGAGCTGGACGCCAGCACCTCCAACCTGGTCAAGCAGGCCGCCCTGCAGCGCTACCTGCGGGCCGCGCCGCCGCGAGATGCCGCGTGGGCGGTGTATTTCCTGGCCGGCGGCAAGCCGCGCCAGCTGGTGCCGGTCAAGCTGCTGCGCCTGCTGGCGCAGGAGGCGGCGGGCCTGCCCGAATGGCTGTTCGTCGAAAGCTACGAGGCGGTGGGCGACCTGGCCGAGACCATCGCGCTGCTGCTGCCGCCGTCCGACGGCACGCACGAGCTGGGCCTGGCCGACTGGGTGGAGCAGCACCTGCTTCCCCTGCGCGGCGCGCCGGCCGAGGGTCTGCCCGACACGCTGCGCGCCCAGTGGCGGCTGCTGGCGCCGGAGGAGCGCCTCGTCTACTTCAAGCTCATTACCGGCGCCTTCCGTGTCGGCGTGTCGAAGCTGCAGGTCACGCAGGCGCTGGCCGCCGTCGGCGGGCTGGACGCGAAGCGCGTGGCCCAGCGGCTGATGGGCTACACCCACATCGGCGCGCGGCCCGGCGAGGCCGACTATGCCGCGCTGATCGCGCCCGAAGGCGCCGACGGCGAGGGCCCTGCCATCAGCGGTGGCCAGCCCTATCCCTTCTTCCTGGCCCATCCCTTCAACGAGCCGCTCGAACGCTTCGACGAACTGCTGGGCCCACCGTCCGGCTGGCAGGTCGAATGGAAATGGGACGGCATCCGCGCCCAGGTCGTCTGCCGTGGCGGCCAGGCATGGATCTGGTCGCGCGGCGAGGAACTGGTCAGCGACCGTTTCCCCGAGCTGGCCGCGCTGGGCGACGTGCTGCCGGATGGCACCGTGCTGGACGGCGAGATCGTGGTGTGGCGGGATGGGCCGGTCGGGGCTGAACCTGCTGCCGCCGCCGGTGTGGCTCCGGTGCCCGCGCGCACCGCCGGCCGCGTCCAGCCATTCGCCGAACTGCAGAAGCGCATCGGCCGCAAGACGCTCGGCCCCAAGCTGCTGCGCGACCTGCCCGTCGTGCTGCTGGCCTACGACCTGCTCGAAGAGGCCGGCCAGGACCTGCGCCCGCTGCCGCAGCACCAGCGCCGCGCCCGACTGGAGGCCCTGCTGGCCGAGGTCAACCACCCGGTGCTGCGCCCCAGCCCCGTGCTCACGGGCGACAGCTGGGCCGACCTGGCGCGCCAGCGCGAGGCCGCGCGCAGCCTGGGCGTGGAAGGCTTCATGCTCAAGCGCCGCGACGCGCAGTACGGCGTCGGCCGCACCAAGGACGTGGGCCTGTGGTGGAAGTGGAAGATCGACCCGCTGACGGTCGATGCCGTGCTCATCTACGCCCAGCGCGGCCACGGCCGCCGCGCCAGCCTCTACAGCGACTACACCTTCGCCGTGTGGGACGGCCCGCCCGGCCAGGAGGGCCGCCAGCTGGTGCCCTTCGCCAAGGCCTACTCGGGCCTCACCGATGCCGAGATGGCCAAGGTCGACGCCATCATCCGCAAGACCACCATCGAGAGCTTCGGCCCCGTGCGCAGCGTGCGGCCCACGCTGGTCTTCGAACTCGGCTTCGAAGGCATCGCCCGCAGCCCCCGCCACAAAAGCGGCATCGCCACCCGCTTCCCACGCATGCTGCGCTGGCGGCTGGACAAACCGGTGGAGGAGGCGGACACGCTGCAGACGCTGCAGGCGTTGTTGCCGGCATGATTCACCGACCGGGCGGATGGGCGCCGGGTGATCGGCCTTCGCGAGGCCAGCGTGCGGGAATTTCGACGTTATGAACAAGAAGCGCCTTGAACTCACAGCCCCCACGGCGGTCGAGGACGCCGCCATCACCGCAGCGGCCCGGGCCGATCCGGACAACCCGCCGCTGGACGATGCTCAGCTGGCGGAATTGCGGCCCGCGCGCGGGCGCCGCCGGCTGGCCCCCGCCTCATCGTCCGCCGCCCTCTCCTCGAAGGTACCCACAAGCCCGGCCGAGCTGGCCGTCCAGCAGTGGTTCGACGCCCGCGGCTGGCAGCCTTTCGCCTTCCAGCGCGAGGTGTGGGCCGCCATCGCGGCCGGCCGTTCGGGCCTGCTGCATGCGACCACGGGCGCGGGCAAGACCTACGCCGTGTGGCTGGGCGCGCTCCAGTCACTGGCCGGTGAACCGCCGCCCGCTGAAGGCAGCGGCAAGCCACCCGCGCCGCCGCCCCTCACGGTGCTCTGGATCACGCCGATGCGCGCGCTGGCCGCCGATTCGCTGCGCGCCCTGTCCGAGCCGCTGCCGCTCGTCGCGCCGCACTGGTCGGCGGGCGCGCGCAGCGGCGACACCTCCTCCTCCGAGCGCAGCGCTCAGAACCAGCGCCTGCCCACCGTGCTCGTCACGACGCCCGAGAGCCTGTCGCTGATGCTGGCCCGCGCCGATGCGCAGGAGCGGCTGCGCCACCTGCGCCTGGTGGTGGTGGACGAATGGCACGAGCTGCTGGGCAACAAGCGCGGCGTGCAGGTGCAGCTGGCGCTGGCGCGCCTGCGCGGCTGGAACGCGGGCCTGATGGCCTGGGCCATGTCCGCCACGCTGGGCAACCTGCACGAGGCCATGGCCGCGCTGCTGGGCCCCGGCGAGGCCGGCGCACTGGTGCAGGGCCAGGTGCCCAAGACGCTCATGGTCGACACCCTGCTGCCCGGCCGCGCCGACCGCTTTCCCTGGGGCGGCCACCTGGGCCTGGCCATGCTGCCGCAGGTGGTGGCCGAGATCGACGCCAGCCCCAGCACGCTGGTCTTCACCAACACGCGCTCGCAGTCCGAGATCTGGTACCAGGCGCTGCTGGAGGCGCGGCCCGACTGGGCGGGGCTGATCGCGCTGCACCATGGCTCGCTCGACCGCGCGGTGCGCGAATGGGTGGAGCTGGGCCTCAAGGGCGGGCAGCTCAAGGCGGTGGTCTGCACGTCCAGCCTGGACCTGGGCGTGGATTTCCTGCCGGTGGAGCGCGTGCTGCAGATCGGCTCGCCCAAGGGCGTGGCGCGGCTGCTGCAGCGCGCCGGCCGCTCGGGCCATGCGCCGGGCCGGCCCTCGCGCGTGAGCATCGTGCCCACCCACAGCCTGGAGCTGGTGGAAGGCGCCGCCGCCCGCGCGGCCATCGCGGCCGGCCACATCGAATCGCGCCACACGCCGCGCGAGCCGCTGGACGTGCTGGTGCAGCACCTGGTGACGGTGGCGCTGGGCGGCGGCTTCCGGCCCGAGGCGCTGCTGCAAGAGGTCCACCGCACGGCCGCCTATGCGCACCTGTCGGAGGCCAGCTGGCAGTGGTGCCTGGACTTCGTGCGCCAGGGCGGCCCCTCGCTCGCGGCCTATCCCGACTACCACCGCGTGGTGCCCGATGCCGAGGGCGTGTGGCGCGTGCCCGATGCACGGCTGGCGCGGCGCCACCGCAGCAACATCGGCACCATCGTCAGCGACGCCAGCATGAGCGTGCAGTTCGTCGGCGGCGCGCGCATCGGCACGGTGGAAGAGAGCTTCGTCGCCCGCATGAAGCCGGGCGACTGCTTCCTCTTCGGCGGCCGCATGCTGGAGCTGGTGCGCATCCGCGAGATGACCGCCTGGGTGCGCCGCGCGACGGGCCAGCGCCCGGCCGTGCCGCGCTGGAACGGCGGGCGCATGCCGCTGTCGACCACGCTGGCCGATGCCACGGTGCAGCAACTGGCACTGGCCGCCGACGGCCGCTACGAGTCGCCCGAGCTGCAGGCCGTGCGCCCGTTATTGGAGATCCAGCAGGCCTGGTCGCGCCTGCCCACGCCCGAGACGCTGGTGGCCGAGGCGCTGCGCACGCGCGAGGGCTGGCACCTGTTCCTCTACCCCTTCGCCGGCCGGCACGTGCACCTGGGGCTGGCCAGCCTGCTGGCCTGGCGGGTGGCGCAGCATGCGCCGCGCACCTTCTCCATCGCGGTCAACGACTACGGCTTCGAGCTGCTGTGCGCCACCGAGGTCGACTGGCCGCAGCTGCTGCCCGAGGTGCTGCGCGCCGGCCACGATGCGCCGGCGCAGGAGGCCCTGGCCGCGCACGACGACGAAGGCGCACTGCTGCACGAGGTGCTGGCCAGCCTCAACGCCAGCGAGCTGGCGCAGCGGCGCTTCCGCGAGATCGCGCGGGTGTCGGGGCTCATCTTCCAGGGCTACCCGGGCGAGAAGCGCAGCAGCCGGCAACTGCAGGCTTCGTCCTCCCTGTTCTGGGAGGTGCTGCGCAAGTACGACCCGGCCAACCGCCTGCTGGCCCAGGCCGAGACCGAACTGCTGGCGCAGGAGCTGGACATCGCCCGCCTGCGCGAAAGCCTGCTGCGCATGGCCGGCCAGCGGCTGGAGCTGGTGCAGCCGAAGCGGCCCACGCCCTTCGCCTTTCCGCTGATGGTCGAGCGCTTCCGCGAGAAGCTCAGCAACGAGAGCGTGGCCGACCGCATCGCCCGCATGGTGGCGCAGCTGGAGGAGGCCGCCGGCGGCGAGATCCCGGTCGGCGACGCGCAGGACGTGAGGCGCACCCTGGCTTTCGGGCAGGAGCAGCCGCCCGACAAGCCCGTCAAGGGCAGCGAGGATGCCGCGCCCGCGCCGCGCCGCGCCCGGCGTCCGCGCAAGCCGTCGAAGCCGCTGCCGCCGCTGTAGCCGTCCACACGCCCATTCGGGCCACACTGTCTGAAGAACGGTTGCGAAACGTAAACTCCTGCCTTCTTCCGCGTGCCCATGTCCTCCTTGCCCGTCCCCGACGTCCCCGCCGCCCATGAAGTGCTCTGGGCCGGCGAGCGCCTTCACCTGCTGCCCGAGCGTGCCCTGTGGTGGCCGGCGGCGCACACGCTCTTCATCGCCGACCTGCACATCGGCAAGGCCGCCACCTTCCGCGCCCTGGGCCAGCCGGTGCCCGGCGGCACCACGCAGGAGAACCTGGCCCGGCTCGATGCGCTGATCCAGCGCCACGGCGCGCGCGCGGTGGTCTTCCTGGGTGACTTTCTGCATGCGCCGCAGGCCCGCACGCCGCAGGTGATGCAGGCCCTGGCCGACTGGCGCGCGCGCCATCCCCAACTGGCCATGACCCTGGTGCGCGGCAACCACGACGACCGCGCCGGCGACCCGCCGGCCGACCTGCGCATCGCGCTGGCCGACGAGCCCTTCGCCCTCGGCCCCTTCGCCTGCTGCCACCATCCGCAGACCCAGCCGGGCCGCTTCGTGCTCGCCGGCCACCTGCATCCGGCCTGCGCGCTGCAGGGCAGCGGCCGCGACAGCCTGCGCCTGCCCTGCTTCGTCAGCGAGCCGGGCCAGGCCATCCTGCCGGCCTTCGGCGAATTCACCGGCGGGCTGCTGCTGCCGCAGGCGCCGCAGCGGCGCTTCCATGCCGTGGGCGGCGGCCGGGTGTGGCCGCTGCCGGCGCCGGCCGACGACGCGGGGGCACGGCCATGGCGAGCGTGAACCTGCGCGAGGAGGCGGCGCTGATGCTCACCCGCTCCTCCGTGGTCGCCGAGCTGGAGATCCACGACGCGCGCATCATCGTCGACGCCATGCGGCCCATGGCCGTGCGCGCCGGCACGGTGATCATGCGCGAGGGCCAGGACGACGACGTCGACTACATGGCCCTGGTGCTCGAAGGCCAGGTGCGCGCCGAAAGCAGCGGCATGGGCGACGGCAACGAGGTGGTCATCTCCGTCATCGACGCCGGCCAGCTCTTCGGCGAGATGGGCCTGATCGACGGCTCGCCCCGCTCGGCCACCTGCACCGCGCTGACCGACCTCAAGCTGGCCATGCTCACGCGCAAGGCGCTGCGCGGCCTGGTGGAGGTGCAGCCGGGCGTGGCGGCGCGGCTGATGCTGTCGATTTCCCGCGGGCTGGCCGATCGCCTGCGCGAAAGCAACCGCCGCCTGCGCACCCTGTCGCAGATCAGCCGCGCCATGCAGGCCGAGCTGGGCACCACCCACGCGCTGAACAAGCGGTTGCTGGCCGAGAAGGCGCGCACCAAGGGCTGAGGCCCGTCGCGGCGTCGCGGCGTCGCCACCTTCCCCGCTGCCGCGCGCCGCGCAGCCTCGTTCCATCCACGTCAACCCCGGTGCGCCCCGGCGCGGTGCGCCGGCCGGCCGTCCATGCACCGCCGTCGCCGCAGCATGTCCCGATCGTGCGCCGAAATGGAGTGATTACTCCATTTAGTGGAGAAAGAGCTTACTGAAAGGCTGGCACGCCATATGCTGACGTGGGTCAAACACCCCACGGAGCCGACGCACGATGAGCAGCCCTGCCTACCCCCGCAACGCCTGGTACCCGCTCGGCTGGGCCCGCGACATCGGCCCGGCGCTGGCCAAGCGGCGCGTGCTCGGCGAAGACCTGGTGGTCTTCCGCACCAGCGGCGGCCAGATCGCCGCGCTGGACGATGCCTGCCCGCACCGCCTGGCCCCGCTGTCGCTGGGCCGGCTGCGTGGGGATTCGGTGGAATGCGGCTATCACGGCCTGGCCTTCGACTGCAGCGGCCGCTGCACCCATGCGCCCGGCATGCAGCGGGCGCCCAACAACGCGCAGGTGCGCAGCTATCCCACGGCGACGACCATGGGCATGGTGTGGGTGTGGATGGGCGATGCGGCGCTGGCCGATCCGGCGCAGGTCTTCCATCTGCCCGAGTACGACGACCCGGCCTACAGCGTGATCGAGGGCGATGCGCTGCCCGTGGCGGCCAACTACCTGAGCCTGGCCGACAACCTGTGCGACCCCACGCACGTGGTCTACGTGCATCCCACCACGCTGGGCAGTACCGGCCGTGAGGAAACACGCGTGCAGCACCAGCGCGAGGGCCGCAAGGTGGTCACCTGGCGCTGGGTGATCGACGGACCGCTCATTCCCATCTTCCAGGGCCTGAAGGACTTCGGCGGCAACGTGGACCGCTGGCACTACTACCACTACCACGCGCCCAGCATCGCCGTCATCGACTTCGGCTCCGCCGCCACCGGCACCGGTGCGCCCGAGGGCGTGCGGGGCGACTGCATCCAGATGTTCGCCTGCCACTTCATCACGCCGGTGGATGCGCGCAGCTGCGTGCAGCACTGGCTGCTGCTGAAGAACTCGCCCGCCGACGCCGCCACCGACGAGCGCCTGCGCGCCGGCCTGCGCGTGGCCTTCAACGAGGACAAGGCCGTGCTCGAGGCCATCCAGCGCAACGAGGACAAGCCGCGCGAATGGCAGCGCGTGCAGCTCGGCCTGGATGCCTCGGCCATCAAGATGCGCCGCATCGTGCAGGAAATGGTCGAGGCCGAATCGGCCTGAGCGTCCGCCTGCGCGGCCACACCCCCGGCGTGCCGCGTCTGCCCCTTCGGTTTCCCCAGTCTCCGTCCAACACCCACCCACGAGGACCCGCGATGATCCCCAAGCCCTGGCGCCATGCCCTCACCGCCGGCCTGCTGGCCGCTGCCGCCGCCGTGCTGCCCGCCGCCGCGCAGGAGCCCATCCGCATCGGCGAGATCAACAGCTACAAGGCCCTGCCGCAGAACCTGGTGCCCTACCGCAACGGCTGGCTGCTGGCGCAGGAAGAGATCAACGCCGCAGGCGGCGTGCTCGGCGGGCGCAAGCTGGAGACGCTGTTCCGCGACGACAACGCCAACCCCGGCGATGCCGTGCGCATGGCGGAGGAGCTGATCGCGCGCGAGAAGATCGACATCCTCTCCGGCGTCACGCTGTCGCACGTCGGCGTGGCGCTGGCGGACTTCGCGCGCCAGAAGAAGGTGTTCTTCCTCGCCTCCGGCCCGCTCAGCGACAAGGTGGTGTGGGAGAACGGCAACCGCTACACCTACCGGCTGCGCTCGGGCACCTACGCGCTCGCCACCTCGGTGGTGGCCGAGGCCGCCAAACTGGGCAAGAAGCGCTGGGCGCTCATCTATCCCAACTACGAGTACGGTCAGGCGGCCACGGCCGCCTTCAAGGAGCAGCTGAAGAAGCTGCAGCCCGACGTGGAGTTCGTCGCCGAGCAGGCGCCGCCCCTGGGCAAGATCGACGCCGGCGCGGTGGTGCAGGCGATTGCCGATGCCAAGCCGGACGCCATCTTCAACGTGATGTTCGGCAGCGACCTCACCAAGCTGGCGCGCGAGGGCAAGACGCGCGGCCTGTTCCAGGGCCGCGAGGTGGTGAGCCTGCTGACCGGCGAGCCCGAGTACCTGGACCCGCTCAAGGACGACGCGCCCGAAGGCTGGATCGTCACCGGCTATCCCTACACCGCCATCGACACGCCCGAGCACCGCGCCTTCTACGCGGCCTACCAGAAGAAGTACGGCGACTATCCGCGCCTGAACGCGGTCGTGGGCTATGCCACGGTGAAGGCCCTGGCGGCCGGCATCCAGAAGGCCGGCGGCACCGACACCGAGAAGCTGATCGCCGCCTTCAAGGGCCTGAACTTCTCCACGCCTTTCGGTCCGGCCACCTTCCGCCCGCAGGACAACCAGTCGACGATGGGCATCTACGTGGGCCGCACGGCGGTCAAGGACGGCAAGGGCGTGATGCCCGCCGGCACCTACATCGACGGCAGCAAGCTGGCGCCGCCGGACGACGTGGTGAAAAAGCTGCGCAACCCCGGCTGAGCGCAGCGCGCCATCAGGCGGCGCGCGGCTCCGCCGCGATGCTTCGGAGAACCACCTCGCAGATGTGCGCGCGCCAGCCGGCGCGGCGCGGGCGGCTCATCAAATCCACGCCCATCCAGGCCGAGCAGGTGTACTGGTTGGAGATGTAGAAGAAGCCCAGCGACATGATGCTCATGAGCACATGCTCGGCCTTCACGTCGCAGCGGAACACGCCCTGGGCCTGGCCGGCCGACAGGATCTCGGCCACCGTCTCCACCAGCGGGAAAGAGGTGCGCCCCACCTGCTGCGACTGGCGGATGTGCCGGCCGCGCAGCAGGTTCTCGTTCATGATCACCCGCACCAGGTCGGGGTTGGCGGCGTAGTGGTCCCAGGCATGCTCGATCAGCTGGCGCATGCCGGCCACCGGATCGGGCGGAAGCACGAAGTCGCGCTGCGCACCGATCATGTCGGCATAGAGCTTCTCCAGCACCGCCTGGTAGAGCCGCTCCTTGTTGCCGTAGTAGTAGTACAGCATCCGGTCCACCGTGCCGGCCTGCTTGCTGATGCGCTCGATGCGCGCGCCGGCGAAGCCGTGCTCTGCGAATTCGGCGACGGCGGCGGCCAGGATGCGGTGCTCGATCTGCGCTTCCGGTTCGCGCCGCCGCGCGCGTCGCGTGGGCCCGCCGGGTAGGGGGGGCGGCGCGTCCACGGGCGGCGGGGCCACGGCCGCGGACGCATCGGCCACGCCGCTGGCTGCGCGCGGACGACGCGTCTTTCTGGGAGGTGGTGGAAGGTTCTTGTCGGGCACGGGGCCGGGGCGTGGCGAGGATCGGAGCGGAGACGAATTCTCGCGCAGGCGGTCGGCAGTGGGCGCCCCGGAAGATGGGGCCGCCTTGCCGCCGTTCACATGGGCTGCGGACGGGCGCCGCGCGTTCATGGCATCGCCGCCGGCGCCACGCGCAGCCACGGCCAGCGCGCCTGGTACGACGCCGCCTTGCGCGCGTACAGCGCCGCATGCGGGATCCGCGGGTTCATCGTCAGCTCGCCCGCATACAGCCCTTCGAGGCCGTAAGGCGCATACAGCCGCCCCGGCGCGACGCCGACGCAGGTGGCGGGAATCAGGAAGCGGTCGATGCCGTCGCGACTGCTGTGCAGGCGCGGATAGGGCTCGCCGAAGTGGGACGGATACCAGAGGTGCACCCGGGCCTGGTTGCAGACCTCCAGCGTGATGCCCTGGTCGGCCAACAGCGCATCCACGCGCTGCTGCACGGCCCGCTCGCCGGCGTCGGAGAGGTCGTGGGGGTCGAAGTAGAAGAGGTCGTAGTCGTGGATGTCGGCCGTGGGCGGACGGCCCGACAGCTGGTTCCAGACGGTCTGGAACAGGCAGCCGGCCACCAGCCAGCCGTCGGGCAACTGCAGCGTGTCCCAGCGGTCCAGGATGCAGGCGTTGTGCGGGTTGCGCCGCACGTCGGCCAGGAAGCGCGCTTCCAGCGCCGGATCCGGCGAAGGGCTCGGCCTCATGCCGCGTGCCAGCGCCCCAGCAGCACCGCCGCGGCGCGCACGCGCTGGGTGTCGCGGCCCCAGCGGCGGCCCTTGGGCAGGTGCCGCAGCCAGCGCATGCGGCGCGCGGCCTCGGCCACGCGTTCGCGCACGCCCGGCTCGGCGGCGGCCATGGCGGCCTGCCAGTGCGCCGCGGCGGCCTGCGGGCCGGCGGCCAGGATCAGCGCGCCGGTGGAATGCAGGTAGCTCAGCCAGTCGCGGGCCTGGCACTGGTCGGTGGGCAGGGCGGCGCCGGGGTCGTCCTCGAAGTCGATGAAGCCGATCTCGCCGTCGGGGCACAGCACCATGTTGCGGGCGAAGGCCTGGCTCAGGTACTGGCCGCGCGCATGCACGTGGGCGATGGCCTGCAGGCCCTGGGCCCAGGCGGCCAGCAGCACGGCCGGGCCCTGGGCGGCCGACTGTTCCAGGCGCTCCATCAGCATGGCGCCGCCGCGGCCATTGCCGGCCAGGTCGCTGATCAGCAGGCCGTCCGGCTGCTCGGCCAGCACCTGGGGCACGCGCAGGCCGCTGGCGGCCAGGCTGCGCAGCCGCGCGGCCTCGATGGCGATGGCGGCCGTGCCGCCGGGATTGGGCACTGGCGTCAGCACGTCCAGCCGCAGCGTGCGGGCGATCAGCGACAGCAGCCGGTAGCGCAGCGGCCCGTGGCGCGGGCCGGCCTTCTTGAGCCAGACGCGCCGGTCCTCCAGCCGGTGGTCGGCCACGCTGCGCGTCTGGCGCGGCAGCATCTCGCGCAGGAAGGCATGCGGGTCGCGCCGGGGCGGGGTCTGGCCGCCGGCCGCGTCGTCGCGGCGGGCGGAAGAGGACGAGGAACGTCGGAAAGAAGGGCGGAGCGCAGCCATGGAAACGGGAATCGGCCGGGCTGGCCGCAGGGCCGCCGGAGGCGGACGCCGGCAGGCGGCCCGGTGTGCTGCATCATAGGGGGCATTCCCGCACCGCCTTTTTCCATGACTTCCGACACCCACCCGCCGGCCGAAGTCGGCACCGCCGCCGCCCTGCCGCCCCTCACGCCCGAAGATTTCGACGCCCTGGACGACGCCCTCGACGCGATGCGCGAACACGACGAGGACATCCCCCAGTGGGAGTTCTGCGACGGCTTCATGGCCGCGCTGGTGTGCACCCGCCGCGTGATCGAGCCGAGCGAGTACTGGCCGGCGCTCTTCGGCCCCGATTTCTCGCCCGCCCAGCACATGGAGTTCGTCTGGCGCTGGAAGCGCCGCTGGCACGAGATGCAGACCAGCCTCGATGCCGGCGACGTGCAGTCGCTGGACGAGGAGCGCTGCTTCCACCCCGAATGCCTGGACCTGCGCGGCGCCATCGCCGCCCTGCCGCCTGAGGAACGCGGCGATGCGCCGGAAGGCGATCTGCCCTCCTACGCGCAGGTGTGGGCCCTGGGGTTTCTGGCCGCCGTGGAGCACTGGTCCGAGGACTGGGCGCCGCCGCGCGACAAGGAGGTGGCCGAGATGCTGGCCGACAGCCTGGACTGCATCGAGACCCTCGCCACCGACGACACCGATCCGCCCGCGCTGTCCATGTATGCCGAGGACGGGCCGCCGACGGTGAGCCAGCAGCGGCTGGACAACGTCGGCGAGGCCATCTGGGCCGTGTACGACCTGCGCCAGCTGTGGCGCAGCCTGGGCCCGCGCGTGCAGGCCGTGCGCCGCGCCGACGAGCCCGGCCGCAACGACCCCTGCCCCTGCGGCAGCGGCAAGAAGTACAAGAAGTGCCACGGGGCCTGATCTCGAGAATGAACGCCTGACGGCACCGTGACACCGCAGCGACCGGCAGGGACATTGACGGCCGTCGTTTGACAGCCCGCGCGCCATGCGCAGGATGCGGGCATGGACCTCGAACTTGCCGGCAAACATGTCTTGATCACGGGCGGCAGCAAGGGCATCGGCCTGGCCTGCGCGCGCGGCTTCCTGCAGGAGGGCGCCCGCGTCAGCCTGGTCGCCCGCCACGAGGCGGGCCTGGTCGATGCGGCGCTGTCGCTGGCCGATGCGCGGGCCGACGCCGCGCGCATGGTCGCCACCTTCGCGGCCGACCTCAGCGACCCGCAGGCCGCCATCGCGGTCCTCGACCGCATCGAGCAGGCCCACGGCGCGGTCGACGTGCTGGTCAATTCGGCCGGGGCGGCGCGCCGCACGCCGGCCGACCAGCTGGAAGCCGCCCACTGGCAGGCGGCCATGCAGGCCAAGTACTTCACCTACATCCACATGATGGACCCGCTCATCAAGCGCATGGCCGCGCGCGGGCACGGTGCCATCGTCAACGTGGTGGGCGCGGGCGGCAAGGTGGCCAGCCCGATCCACCTGCCTGGCGGCTCGGCCAATGCAGCCCTGATGCTCGCCAGCGTGGGCCTGGCCAATGCCTATGCGGCCAAGGGCGTGCGGGTGAACGTGGTCAACCCAGGCCTCACCGCCACCGAGCGGCTGCACGAAGGCCTGGCCGCGCAGGCGGCGCAGCAGGGCATCTCGCCCGAGGAGGCGCTCGCCCAGTCCAGCGCCAGGCTGCCGCTGGGCCGCATCGCCGAGGCGCGCGAGGTGGCGGACGCCGTGCTGTTCCTGGCCTCGGCGCGGGCCAGTTACGTGACCGGGGCGGTGCTGGCGATGGATGGCGCGGCCATTCCCATCGTGGTGTAGGTTCCGCACGGCGGGCGACGGCTTCTTCTTCCTACAGGCCGTGCGCGGGCGGCCGGCCTAGATTGGGCGGCTCGCCCGCCACGACAACGGAGAAGCCCGCCATGCCCGCATCCAGCCCGCGCGTCCTGTGGAAGGGCGCCATCAGTTTCGGACTCGTCCACATCCCGGTGGCGCTGTATTCCGCCACGCAGGACGGCAGCATCGATTTCGACTGGCTGGACAAGCGCACCATGGACCACGTGGGCTACAAGCGCATCAACAAGAAGACCGGCAAGGAGATCGCCCGCGAGCACATCGTGCGCGGCGTGGAATGGGAGGACGGCCAGTACGTCGTGCTGACCGACCAGGAGATCGCCGACGCCTACCCGCGCACGCTGCAGACCATCGAGATCGAGCGCTTCGTGCCGGCCGACGGCATTCCCTTCATCCACCTGGACCGGCCCTACTACACGGCACCGATCCAGCGCGGCGCCAAGGTCTACGCCTTGCTGCGCGAGGCGCTGGTGCGCACGGGGCGCATCGGCGTGGCGCGGGTGGTGATCCAGACCAAGGAGCACCTCGCCGCGCTGGTGCCCGCCGGGCCGGGCCTGGTGCTGAACCTGCTGCGCTGGGGCGCGGACATCCGCGCCTGGGACGGCCTGCCGCTGCCCGATGCCGACGCGCGCAAGGCCGGCGTGAACGACCGCGAGCTCAAGATGGCCGAGCAGCTGGTCGAGGACATGTCGGGCGAGTGGAACCCCGAGGACTACGAGGACCGCTTCCGCGACCGCATCATGGCCCTGGTCGAGCGCAAGGCCGAGGCCGGCCAGGCCAAGGACGTGGCCAAGCTGGAGCCGCAGGAGCAGGCCAGTTCGGGCGCGAAGATCCTGGACCTCACCGAGCTGCTGCAGCGCAGCCTGCGTGGCGGCAAGGGGCGTGCCGCGGCCAGTGACGACGAGGACGACGACGGCGAGCAGGACGAGGCCGGCGGCACCCCTAAGCGCGCCGCCAGCAAGCGTGCGGCCAAGGCACCCGCCAAGCGGGCCGCCGCCAAGCCCGCCCCTGCACGCAAGGCGGCGCCGCGCCGCAAGGCCGCGTGAGCGCCGCGCCGCTCGCGGCACCGGGGCTGCCCATCGTTCGCCGCTGACCCATCCATGGCCACCGCCACCCGCCCATCGCCGGCTGCCCGCAGGAAGACCGCCGCCCGCAAGACGGCCGCGCCCCGCAAGGCCACGACGACCAGGCGCGCCACCGCTGGGCCTGCATCGACGGCCGAGGCCCAGGCCCTCGCCGATTACCACCGCAAGCGCGACTTCCAGCGCACGCCGGAGCCGCGCCACGGCGGCGAGGCCGGCGTCGACGCGCTGGGCTTCGTGGTGCAGAAGCACGACGCCTCCCACCTGCACTACGACTTCCGCCTGGAGCTGGACGGCACGCTCAAGAGCTGGGCCGTGCCCAAGGGTCCCTGCCTGGACCCGACCGTCAAGCGCATGGCGGTGGAGGTGGAGGACCATCCCATCGCCTACGGCGGCTTCGAGGGCCGCATTCCGGAGGGCCAGTACGGCGCCGGCACGGTGATCGTGTGGGACCGCGGCACGTGGCTGCCCGAGGGCGACGCGCGCCAGGGCCTGCGCGCCGGCAAGCTGAGCTTCGTGCTGCAGGGGCACAAGCTGCACGGCCGCTGGACGTTGGTGCGCATGCAAGGCCGCGGCGAGAAGAAGCCGGCCTGGCTGCTCATCAAGGACGAGGACGAGGCGGCCCGGCCGCTGGCGGACTACGACGTCACCGAGGCCGCGCCGGACAGCGTGTTGCAGCGCGCTCCGTCCACCACGAGCAAGGCAGGCACGGCCGGGGCGGCTGCGCCTGCCGCAGTGGCTTCCGCCAGAACGCTGACCGCATCGCGCACCCCCGGCGCCAAGGCGCCGCTGCCCGAGCAGCTTTCGCCCCAGCTCGCCACGCTCGCCGCCGCGCCGCCGGCCCAGCCCGAGGAATGGGCCTGGGAACTCAAGTTCGACGGCTACCGGCTGCTGACCCGCATCGACGGCCGCGGCCACGTGCGCTGCTTCACGCGCAACGGCCACGACTGGACGGACCGCCTGCCGGAGCTGGCGCGCGCGCTCGGCCGGCTGCCGGTGCGCAATGCCTGGCTGGACGGCGAGATCGGCGTGCTGGGCGCCGAAGGCGCGCCCGATTTCCAGGCGCTGCAGAACGCCTTCGACCTGCAGCGCACGGCGCCCATCGTGTACTGGCTGTTCGACGCCCCCTTCCTCGCGGGCCGCGACCTGCGGGCCGAGCCCTTGTCGCTGCGGCGCGAGGCGCTGGCGGCCGTCTTCGCGCAGGGCGACCTGCCCGAGGCGCTGCGCTTCAGCGAGGCCTTCGATGCCGCGCCGCGCGACCTGCTGGCCTCCGCCGCCAGGCTGGGCTTCGAGGGCATCGTCGGCAAGCGGCGGGACGCCGGCTATGTGGAAGGCCGCGCCGCCTCGTGGATCAAGCTCAAGCACCAGCTGCGGCAGGAGTTCGTGGTCGGCGGCTACACCGCGCCGAAGGGCGCGCGCAGCGGCTTCGGCGCGCTGCTGCTGGGCGTGTACGACGCCGATGGCCGGCTGCGGCACGTCGGCAACGTCGGCACCGGCTTCGACCAGCGGCGGCTGGACGACATGCATGCGCAACTGCAGGCGCTGGCGCAGGACGACTGCCCCTTCACGCCGCGTCCTGCCGGCGAGAAGGCGCACTGGGTGCGGCCCGAACTGGTCGCCGAGGTGGCCTTCGGCCAGTGGACGCGCGAGGGCAAGGTGCGGCAGGCCGTCTTCCAGGGCCTGCGCAGCGACAAGCCGGCGCGGCAGATCGTTCGGGAGCAAGCCATGAGCCCCTCCACCGTCGCCAAGGCGGCGCCCAAGGCTGCGAAAGCCGCCAAGGCCGCGAACAGCGTCCCCTCCTCCTCGCCCGCCGCGAGCCGCAAGACTGCCGCCCCGGCTGCGAAGCCCGCCGCAAAAAAGGCGGCTGCCAAAGCCGCGCGATCCCCCGCCGACGCGGACCTCCCCGACACCCTGCGCGTCACCCATGCCGACCGCGTGATCGACCGCGCCAGCGGCGCCACCAAGGGCGAGATCGTCGCCTACTACGCGCAGGTCGCGCCGCTGATGCTGCCGCACCTGCGCGGCCGGCCGGTGTCGCTGGTGCGCGCGCCCGAGGGCGTGGGCGGCGAGCTGTTCTTCCAGAAGCATGCGCAGAACACGCCGCTGCCCGGCGTGCGCCTGCTCGACCCCGCGCTGGACCCTGGCCACGAGCCGCTGCTGCAGATCGACGGCGCCAAAGGCCTGCTGTCGGCCGCGCAGATGAACACGCTCGAATTCCACACCTGGAACGGCCATTCGCGCGGCCTGGACAAGCCCGACCGCATGACCTTCGACCTGGACCCCGGCGAGGGCGTACCCTGGGCCCAGGTGCAGGAAGGCGCGCTGCTGATGCGCACGCTGCTCGAGGAGCTGGGGCTCCAGGCCCTGCTCAAGACCAGCGGCGGCAAGGGCCTGCACGTGGTGGTGCCGCTGCGGCGGCAGCACGGCTGGGACACGGTCAAGGACTT
The DNA here is from genome assembly GCF_001476815.1 of Pseudacidovorax intermedius. Classification (GTDB taxonomy): domain Bacteria; phylum Pseudomonadota; class Gammaproteobacteria; order Burkholderiales; family Burkholderiaceae_C; genus Xenophilus; species Xenophilus intermedius_A. The sequence continues at coordinate 30,271 of NZ_LDSL01000118.1, forward strand.
TTCGCGCGCCGTGGTGCAGCACCTGGCGCGCACGCTGCCCCAGCGCTTCGTCGCCAAGAGCGGCCCGAAGAACCGCGTCGGCCGCATCTTCGTGGATTACCTGCGCAACGGCTTCGGTGCCACCACCGTGAGCGCCTGGTCGGTGCGCTCGCGGCCCGGCCTGGGCGTGTCGGTGCCGGTGGCCTGGGACGAACTGCCCACGCTGCGCAGCGGTGCCCACTGGACGCTGGCCACCTTCGGCGAGCGGCTGGCCACCGGCAACGAACCCTGGGACGCGTCGGGCGTCGGCAGCCAGGGCCTGGCGCGCGCGATGAAGGTGCTGGGCTTTACGCCATGACCTCTTCGGTCACGATGTCGAAGCGGTTCAGCTTGTGCTGGCCGAACACCATGGTGATCGGCACGTCGGCGGCGTCGCGGCCGCGGGCGATCACGATGCGGCCGATGCGCGGCACGTTGTGGCGCGCGTCGACGGTGTGCCAGCGGCCGCCCAGGTAGACCTCGAACCAGGCGCTGAAATCCATGGGGTAGGGCGCGATCGGCACGCCGATGTCGCCCAGGTAGCCGGTGACGTAGCGCGCCGGGATGTTCATGCAGCGGCACAGCGTCACGGCCAGGTGCGCGTAGTCGCGGCACACGCCGGTGCCCTGGCGCCAGCCGCCCAGCGCGGTGCGCTCGCGGTCGGCATTGCCGTAGTCGAAGCGGATGTGCCGGTGCACATAGTCCGAGATGGCCTGCACCCGCGCCCAGCCCAGCGGCGTGTGGCCAAACTGGTTCCAGGCGAAGGGCAGCAGTTCGCTGTCGACCTCGCAGTAGCGGCTGGGCAGCAGG
>NZ_LDSL01000119.1 GCF_001476815.1 Pseudacidovorax intermedius
CCCATGACCCGCCTCGGCACCCCCCTGTCCCCCTCCGCCACCCGTGTGATGCTCCTGGGCTCCGGCGAGCTCGGCAAGGAAGTGCTGATCGCGCTGCAGCGCCTGGGCGTCGAGACCATCGCCGTCGACCGCTACGACAACGCGCCCGGCCAGCAGGTGGCCCACCACGCGCGCACCATCACCATGAGCGACCCCGCGCAGCTCGAGGCGCTCATTGCCGCCGAAAAGCCGCACCTGGTCGTGCCCGAGATCGAGGCCATCGCCACCGCCAAGCTCGAAGAGCTGGAAGCCGCCGGTCGGGTGCGCGTGATTCCCACGGCCCGCGCCGCGCGCCTGACCATGGACCGCGAAGGCATCCGCCGCCTGGCCGCCGAAACGCTGGGCCTGCCCACCAGCCCTTACCGCTTCTGCGATTCGCTGGCCGAACTGCAGTCCGCCATCGACGGCAGTGACGGCCAGACGGGCATCGGCTACCCCTGCATCGTCAAGCCCGTCATGAGCAGCTCCGGCAAGGGCCAGAGCAAGATCGACGGCCCCGCCGACGTGCAGAAGGCCTGGGACTATGCCATGGCCGGCGGCCGCGTGAGCAAGGGCCGCGTCATCGTCGAAGGCTTCATCGACTTCGACTACGAGATCACCCTGCTGACCGTGCGGGCCCTGGGCGCCGACGGCCAGGTGCAGACGCACTTCTGCGCGCCCATCGGCCACCTGCAGGTCAGCGGCGACTACGTGGAAAGCTGGCAGCCGCATCCCATGCACGCGGAGGCGCTGCGCCAGGCGCAGGACATCGCCGAGCGCGTGACGGCCGACCTCGGCGGCCAGGGCCTGTTCGGCGTGGAGCTGTTCGTCAAGGGCGAGCAGGTGTGGTTCAGCGAGGTGAGCCCGCGCCCGCACGACACCGGCCTGGTCACGCTGGCCACGCAGTGGCAGAGCGAGTTCGAGCTGCACGCCCGCGCCATCCTGGGCCTGCCGGTGGATACGTCGCTCAAGAGCCCCGGCGCCAGCGCCGTCGTCTACGGCGGCGTGGATGCCACCGGCATCGTCTTCGACGGCGTGGCCGAGGCCCTGGCCGTGCCCGGCACCGACCTGCGCCTCTTCGGCAAGCCCGAGAGCTTCACCAAGCGCCGCATGGGCGTGGCGCTGGCCCATGCGGAGGATGTGGACACGGCCCGCGCGCGGGCCAAGGAGGCGGCGTCGAAGGTCGAGCCGCGCGTGGCGGACTGAGCGAGCTGCCAGCCCGCCTGAGGCTCAGGCCGCGTAGCGCAGCCGAACCTCGCCCAGTCCCTCGATGGCACCGACCACGTCGGTGTCCACCGGCGCCACCAGCAGCCCGGTGCACGAGCCCGTGGTGACGATCTGCCCGGGCGACAGCGGCACGCCGCGCTCGGTGCAATGCCGCGCCAGCCAAGCCACCAGCCGCCACACGTCCTGCGCCGGATTGCCGCCGGTGGTGCGGGCGACTTCTTCTTCGCCGAAGCGCAGCGTGGCCTGCAGCGTGCGCAGGTCCAGCGCCTGCGGGGCGAGCGGTGCCGGCTCGCCGACGATCAGCGCGCCATGGCTCTGCAGATCGGCCAGGCGCAGCAGCGCCGGCGCCTCGCGGCCGGCCGCCAGGCGGCTTTCCACGCATTCGAGCGTGGGCACCACCGCGCCGAAATAGCTTGCGAGTTCGGTGGGCGTGGGCATGTCCTGGCGCACTTCCAGCCGCTGGCCGACGCGCAGCGCGGCTTCCAGCTCGACCCAGCGGGCGGGGAAGCGCGCGGCGGGCAGTGCGGTGCCGGAGGCGTGGATGCCAGAGGCGGGGAGGGGGGCGCAGTTGGGCTCAGTCTCGGCGTTGGGCGCGCCGACCTTCCAGCCGCCGATGCCACTTCCCAAGTGCGCGAGCAGCGCATCCTGCACGTCATAGGCCTTGGCGGCGGTAGAGGCGGAGGGAAGCCAGCCGGTTGGCTTGATGCGTCGGGAGTCGGTTAGGGCGGACGCGAGTTGCCGGCCGAGATTAGATGGGGCAGTCATTGAGGGAGATGCTTGAGAAATTCAGCTGCCCAGTATGCTCAGCGCATTGCATTTTTTTACTAACATGGATCCTGAGGGGCCGTATTGTTAAGTTGGCTCGTTCGACGCCGAGTCTGCGTATTTTCATACGCCGGTGGATCGGTAAATAAATAACAGCTGGCGCCCGGGTGCGTCAGAGCGAAGGAATAATTTTGAATCGACAATTTAATGCTAATGGCGTCTGCTCCGGCGATCGTGATCTAAAGCTAATTGGCGCTGCAAAGTGATGCCCAATTCATCGCATAAGCGCTGTTTATCTTTGTAGGAAACTTTGAAAAGATGCAAGTGCCTTAACGCCATTGAACTTAGCAGTGCTTGACAAAAAATATTCTTCTCTACAGATTTGTTCAAAGCCTTGAGGCGAGCAAAGGGAATTGGCTCTGGCAAATCTAGTTGATAGCTCATCTCAATAAGTTCATAGCCTAGGGTCTGATTCTTGGCCACAACTGAAGAAAGGTTATCTTTTAAATAAGTGGACCCGACTGTAGTACTCGCCTTTTGAATAAAGGCAAAAGTAATTATTCCTATCACATCAAAAACAATTCTTTTTGCGTTAATTTTTAATTCATACGCAGATAAGTCAGGCCGTCCCTCTGCCAGTAATCTTTCGATGTAAGAGGCAAGAGAAACTGCGTCTTCTCTAATCATTACTGTTGCCCCATATAAGCCGCGAAGAGCGCTCCTAAGTAACTTTTCGATCAATTCATCTTTAACTGGATTTTTTGTGGTGCCATAATGGTTCTTCAGAAACTGCCCAAGTATTTCCATTCCTCTAAAAAGTCTTGTTATGGCAGAGGGAATTTCTGCAATACCATTTTCAGATTCGGCCGTAACTTCTTCAACTCTATCTTGGCTCTCTCTTACGCTCGCACGGGTTCGACGCGTGGAATCTTCTTCATAAATAAGACTAGGAGCCGAGTCTACAAGTTGATTTAGGAGTTCCGAATCACGATTAAAGTCAAAAACAGGCTCTTCAGAGAAGCATTTTTCCAGCGCCGCAGCAATTTGCTCATAAACAACTGGGCTCTTCGTATGATGGCTTGTAAAAAGTAAAATATTCGCGTTCTCGCGTAGATAAAGATCTTCGCAAAGTCCAATTATTACTTGCTGAATCTCCGCCTCATGAATGCGGTCGGCCAGATATTGACCCAAGAAATAGTAATAGAGGTAAGGATACTTAAATTCCAATTGTCCTTCCACCGAGGCAAGGATGCTAGCTTGCATTAAATGCCGTTTTCTTTGCCCAGATGCTACAGGGGTAAATTCGTCGCTAAAAACTTTATTGAATCCTTCGAACTCCCTTTCGGAGATATTTTTGCGATCTAAGGAGTGCACGAACCATGCAAGGTTGGCACAGTAATTGATTACCTCACTCCATTGCTGTCGCTCGATCCCCACGTTTTGCAATGCAGAGGTTACTAAAAACTGATAGTAATGGCCGAACGCGCTGTTCTGAAGGTCGGCAGTTCTGCCAGATTCAATACTTTGTAGGAGCGTTAAAAGATAAATTGGAACTGCTGGAACGAATTGCCTCCCCACAGCGGTGGTCAGATCTTTTTCCCATTTATCAATGGTCTGAGACCAAGTTGCGGAGTCTTCTGATTCGCCGCCTATCTCGGCCCACTTGCAAACTAGTTCAAATCTCTTCTTATGTCCAAATTCTAATATTTCGTATTGTTGAAATCCGCTCAGCGCCTCCACTCTCTCCAGCGCTAAGATGTCCATTGCCGCAGCTCCATCACGAGCTGTAACAATAAATCCTGAAAAATACTTGAATAAGCCGGTTAGACATTCTCCTAGTCCTTCCGGCGAAAGAGTGCAGCCATCGATGTCGTCGATAAAGAGTACACGTAACTCTTTAGATTCTTGAAGCCACGCATCTCTCCCTGATCGTTTGTACTGTCTGTCTAGTGCGTACTTCAACGCCTTTAGCGGTTCAGTTCGGTGTATTTTGGTGAACCATGACGCACGGAAGTACAGTGGTAAAAATCCACGGCTGTAATAGCTCTTAAAAAATTGACGAAGTAGAGTGCTCTTCCCAACTTTTTCGTCGCCTCTTAAGAAGACGCCACCATTTAGATTTTCAATATCTTCTAAAAAGGCCCCTGTAACTTGTTTTTTGATAGGGGCGGGGTCATCGAGTAGACGAAGTTCTGGCCATACAAAAACATCATCTATTTCCAAGTCCTTTTTTGCGCTATGGCTGAAATTTGCACCGGGATCATTGAGAGATCTTGAGAATTCCGGTTCTAGTTCGTATATCGCTCTGCTCTTTGTGGGTAACGGTCTTAGCGAGCCCCATTCACCATCGTCTACCTGGGAAGAGTATCGTTTCCCATCCCATGAAAATAGCTCGGTCAGATAGTGCTGCGTCTCCAAATCAATTAGTACCGTATTGAATGTAGATTGGTCCGGGGAGCCCTTCTCAAACAATACTCCACCATCTATTGAAACACTAATGGAATTTTTTAGATCGTTGTTTTCTACCGCGTTTTGGAAGTGCTCATGTCCAGAGAATATTACGTGGCTCTCCCGTCGGACGGCAGCCAAAAATGGTCGATATGTAGATTGGGCCAACCAGTTAAAGGGATGATGCAGTAAAGTTATTGAAAGGTCCACCTCTGAGTCAAACGGCTGAATAGCCGAGGGGGGAAACACTAGAGTTCCCTGCTTTTCTCGTAACTCAGACATCCAGGCAACATTAAGGCATCTAAAGCCTATGCTTCGTCCACCAATGGATAGCACCGTCTGCCAAGTCAAACGGTCAGCATGTAACCACTTGTGGGGCGAGATTTGATCTCTAAAACTGAAAAAGGCGTCCTGAACGCAGGTAGAAGTTTTGATTAACGAGTTGCTGGGGTCCGAGCCATCTAAATTGCGAATTTTGGCTATGACAGCGTCACGCGTATCGTCGTGCAGCGAAAAGTCGCAATCGTGATTTCCGGGACATACAAAAATCTCTACTTTTAGAGTTGAATTCTCTCTAAAAATTACGCTTTTGATGCTCTCAATGAATTCGATAGCAAGCGCATACTGTGCTGAGGTGCCACTATAAGCAACATCTCCAGTAATTAAAATTGCAAGGGTAGATATTTCGGGAAGTCTGGGGAAAATCGCGGCAGCTATTTTTGACGATTTAGCTAAAATCAAGTCCGATGATGATGAAATATGAATATCACTCAAATGAAGCAGTAGAATTCTTTGATTCATGATTTACTATTAATATTAACTTTTGATATTCAACTTATCTTGAACGCCGTTCAAATGTCTTGATTTTTTCGTGCGACGAAAGCAATTATCGTTAAGTTGACCAAACATTTAGTAGAACATCATTTAAATAATTTTAAATTTTCTTAAAATATAGCTCTGAAGCGGCGAGTAGTGCAAGCAGATCGGCCAAAAAAAAGAGCGCCGGTGGCGCTCTTGCTCAACTTGTCGAGGACATCAAACCAACAACGCATTCACCCGACGCACATAAGCCGCCGGATCCTCCGGCAGCCCGCCTTCGGCCAGCAGCGCCTGGTCGAACAGGATGTTCGCCAGGTCATCGAAGTGCGCCTCGTCGCGCTCCAGCTTCTTGACCAGCGGGTGCTCGGCATTCACTTCGAGCACGGGCTTGACCTCGGGGGCCTTCTGGCCGGCCTGCTTGAGCATGCGGGCCAGCTGGGTGCTCATGCCGTGCTCCTGCACGACCAGGCAGGCGGGCGAGTCGACCAGGCGGGTGGTCACGCGCACGTCCTCGGCCTTGTCCTTGAGCGAGGCCTTGAGCTTTTCCAGCACCGGCTTGAAGGCCTCGGCGGCCTCTTCGGCGGCCTTCTTCTCGGTCTCGTCCTGCAGCTTGCCCAGGTCCACGGCGCCCTTCGCCACGCTCTGCAGCGGCGTGCCGTCGAACTCGGTCAGGTACGACAGCGCCCACTCGTCCACGCGGTCGGTCATCAGCAGCACCTCGATGCCCTTCTTTTTGAAGACCTCGAGCTGCGGGCTGTTCTTGGCGGCGGCCAGGGTGTCGGCGGTGATGTAGTAGATGGCTTCCTGGCCGTCCTTCATGCGCGCCTTGTAGTCGGCCAGCGAGACGGTGGCGGCGTCGCTGGTGGTCGAGGCGAAGCGCAGCAGCTTGGCGATGCGGTCGCGGTTGGCGAAGTCCTCGCCCAGGCCTTCCTTGAGCACGGAGCCGAACTCGGCATAGAACTTCGCGTACTTGCCGGCGTCCTCGCTGGCCTTGGCGGCATCGGCGTCCGACGCAGCCGGCTCAGCTTCCTTCTTGTCGACCACGTCGGTCACGCCGTCGGCGGCCGGCGTCTCAGGCGCAGCCGCGGGCGCGGCGGCCGTGGCCTTCTTCGCCAGGTCTTCCAGCATCGACAGCACGCGCTTCGTGCTGCCTTCGCGGATGGCCTTCACGTCGCGGCTTTCCTGCAGCAGCTCGCGGCTGACGTTCAGCGGCAGGTCGGCCGAATCGATCACGCCCTTCACGAAGCGCAGGTACGAGGGCAGCAGCGCCTCGGCCTCGTCCATGATGAACACGCGCTTCACGTACAGCTTCAGGCCGCCCTTGTGGTCGCGGTTCCACAGGTCCATGGGCGCCTTGGCCGGGATGTACAGCAGCTGCGTGTACTCGGTGCTGCCTTCCACGCGGTTGTGGCTCCAGGCCAGCGGCGCCTCGTAGTCGTGGCTGATGCTCTTGTAGAACTCGACGTACTGCTCTTCCGTCACGTCCTTCTTGGCGCGGGTCCACAGGGCGCTGGCCTTGTTGACGGGCTCCCATTCGCCGGTGGCGACCATCTCGCCGCCCTTGTCGTCTTCGCCTTCCTTCCACTCTTCCTTTTCCATCAGGATGGGCAGGGAGATGTGGTCGGAATACTTGCTGATGACCTGCTTGAGCTTCCAGCCGTTGAGGAACTCCTCGGCATCCTCGCGCAGGTGCAGGATGACGCTGGTGCCGCGCTTCTCACGCGTGATGGTCTCGACCTCGAAGTCGCCGGTGCCGGTGCTGCTCCAGCGCACGCCCTGGTCGGCCGGCAGGCCGGCGCGGCGCGACTCGACGACGATGCGGTCGGCCACGATGAAGCCCGAATAGAAGCCCACGCCGAACTGGCCGATGAGTTGGGCGTCGGCCTTCTGGTCGCCCGACAGGCGGCTCATGAACTCGCGCGTGCCGCTCTTGGCGATGGTGCCCAGGTGGTCGATGGCCTCTTGCTGCGACAGGCCGATGCCGTTGTCGGTGATGCTCAGGGTGCGGGCCTTCTTGTCGAAGGCGACGCGCACTTCGAGGTTGGGCGCGTCCTCGTACAGGGCCGCGTTGTCCAGGGCCTCGAAGCGCAGCTTGTCGCAGGCGTCGGAGGCGTTGGAGATCAGCTCGCGAAGAAAGATCTCCTTGTTGGAGTAGAGCGAGTGGGTGACCAGGTGCAGGAGCTGGGCCACTTCGGCCTGGAAGGAATGGGTGTTCTTGCTCATGTTCTTCTCTGGCAGTCGAGGTTGGAGGTCGGTCGGTGGAAATGCAAACGCCCCGGCAGTTCGGGGCGGGCGCGGAATTATCAAGGGGCGCCGCCGCCCACCGCCGCCAACGCCGACGGACCGCCGCGCGTGTTGCGCCGAGCGCGCCTTCGATCCGGCATCCGCCCGCCACGCCCCCTGCCAATCCGCGCCAACTGTGAACTTCTTCGCGCAACTGCGGTTTTGTTGCGGCCAAAAGGCATGTAGGCGCCGTCTGACCCCCAGAATCCGCC
>NZ_LDSL01000012.1 GCF_001476815.1 Pseudacidovorax intermedius
CGCCCGCGCCGCGCCAGCCCATCCACCCCCCCGCCGACTGGCTCCTCCCCATCAGCGACACCGACCCCTGCGGGCCCAACCTGGAGTACGACCCCGAGTACGCCATGCTGTGGACGCGCCTGCAGCCGCGCGGTGAGGCGCAGTACGGCCGCTTCGTCGACGTGCCCGAAGGGCCCAACTGGGCCGAGGTGGAGCGCGACTGCCGGCGCCTGCTGCTGCGCACCAAGGACCTGCACCTGCTCGTCTGCCTGACCCGCGCCCGCACGCGGCTGGGGCAGGCGGGTGGACTGCTGCAGGGGCTGGACATGCTGGTGCAGGCCCTGCGCGCCTGGCCCGACGCCATCCATCCGCAGCCGACGGTCGACGGCGAGTCCGACCCCGCGGTGCGTGCCAATGCGCTCGCGGCGCTGGCAGACCCGGAGGGCCTGATGGGCGACGTGCGCGACATCGCCGTCGACGACGGCGCGGGCGTGCGGCTCAGGGTGCGCGACGTGGAGCGCGCCTTCGCCGTGCCGCGGCCGGAGGACGCGCGCACGCCCGAATCGGTGCGTCGGCAACTGGCCGCGCTGCGCCGGGCGGCCCGCGGCAATCCCGACGCGCCGGTGCACCAGCTGACCGCCGCGGCGCGCCATGCGCAGGGCGTCGCCCAATGGTGCCGCACCGCGCTGGGCGACCATGCGCCGGACCTCGGGCCGCTGCTGCGGCTGCTCGGCCTGTTCGTGCCCGCCGCCGAGGAGCTCGAGGCCCTGGCGCCGCCGGAGCCCCCGGCCCCGGCCGCCGTCGCACCCGCGATGGCCGCAGCCATGCCGCATGGCCCGGTCCCGGTGTGGACCGAGCGGCCCATGCTCACGCGCGAGGACGCGCTCGACGCCATCCGCCAGGCGCGCGAATGGTTCGAGCTGCAGGAGCCCAGCAGCCCCATCCCGACGCTGCTGCGCCAGGCCGAGCGCATGGTGGGCCGCCGCTTCAGCGAGGTGGCCGACTGGGTGCCGCTGGAACTGATGCGCCAGTGGGAAGCCGCCGACGACCAGCCGCAGGGAGGCCGCGCATGAGCATCGACGAATGGCTGGTCATCGCCTCGGCCATGGCGGCCGTGGCGGCAGGCGGCGCCCTCGGCGCGGCCCTGGTGCTCGCCCTCTGCTGGCGCCGGCTGCTGGTCTCGGCGGCCGACGTGGTCGAGGCGCGCCTGGCGCCGCAGCTCGCCGCGCTGCGGCAGGAGCAGCAGCGCATGCCGCAGAGCGTGCAGCAGGCGCTGCAGGTGGAACTGGAGTTCCACCTGCGCGAGCAGGCCGAGCGCTCGGACCGGCAGGCGGCGGAGTTGCGCGAATTCCTGCGCACCGCGCTGGCGGCCTACGGCTGGATCGTGCCGACACCCATCCCACCAACACCCGCGCCTGCGCCGGAAGCGGCATGGCCGCCCACCGCAGGCCCCGGTGTCGCGCCGCCGCTGGATGCGGTGCAGCCGCCCGAGGCACCGGGCCTCGCTCACCTGAGCGACGCGGAGATCGACGCGCTGCCGCCGGACCTGCCCGCGCCGCGCAAGCCGCGCTCGGCGCTGCGCCCGCCCCCGGGCATTCCGACGCAGCGGCTGTGAGCCGCGCCTACGCGCCCGCCACCGGCCGCGTGCGGTAGAACTGCATCGGCACCGCCTCCATCTCCTTGCGGTGCTGCTGCAGCACGGAGCGCTTCATGCGGCCCACCACGTGCATCTCGCAGGGCTTGCAGTCGAAGCGCAGCGTGAGCTTCTCCTTGCCGTTGACCAGGTGCAGCGGCTCGGCCTTGATGGTGCCCTTGACGCCGATCACGCCCTTGGCCTGCTTGGGGCACAGGCTCAGCGAGAAGCGCACGCAGTGCTTGGTGATCATCAGGCTCACCTCGCCTTCCTCTTCCTGGCTCTCGTAGGCGGCGTCGATCACCTTCACGCCGTGGCGGGCGTAGAAGTCGTGGGCCTTCTGGTTGAAGACGTTGGCCAGGTAGCTCAGCGAATCCTCGGGGTAGGGCACGGGCGGCTCCACCGGCTGCGCGCGCGGCAGGCGCTGGAAGCCCGCGGCGCGCGCCCCCTCCAGCGCCGCCACCGCCTCGCGCCGCAGCGCATTGAGCTGCGAGGCCGGCACGAACCACGGCTTCGACAGCGCCAGTTGCAGGTCGATGAGGTCGAACACGGTGTTGCCGAAGCGGCCCAGCTGCTCGCGCAGGCTGGCCTCGGCCTTGGCGGCATCGCTGGCAGGCTCGTGCGGCATGGCGATGTCGGCGGCGCCGACGAAGCCGTCCTCGTCGGTCAGCGTCAGCGCAAAGCCCTTCGGCGTCTCGGCCAGGTGCGCCCACAGGCCGATGCGGCGCTCGCTCGACTTCTTCTCGAGCATGCGCACCCAGTCCATGTCGCGGTTGCGGTTGAGCTCGGTGCCGCGGCGCAGGTCCTTGAAGCCTTCCATCGGGTCCTTGGGAAACACGCGCCACTTGCCCGCGCCCGGCTTGCCCACCGCCTCGGCGCGGTTGATGGCCACGCCCACCAGCTCGCGCTGCAGGTCGTAGTAGCACAGGCCGTCGCCGTTGTGCAGCACGGCGGCGTGGTCGGCGGTCTCCAGCTCGAACCAGTTGGGGCCGGTCTGCGTCACCCAGCCGATGGCGCGACCGGGGTTCTTGGGCGTGTCGAAGGCGCCGATGTCCTGCTGGCGGCCGTTGACGAAATAGTCGGTGAACTCGCGGTTGAAGTTCTGCTCGGGGTCGGGCGTGAAGAAGAAGCGGGTGCTGCCGCTCGACGCACGGGCCAGCGGCGCGGCGCCGCCTTCGCGCTCTTCGATGATCTCGTCCAGCAGGCGGCGGTAGTGGGCCGTGATGTTCTTGACATAGGCCATGTCCTTGTAGCGGCCTTCGATCTTGAAGCTGCGCACGCCGGCGTCGATCAGCACGCGCAGGTTGTCGGACTGGTTGTTGTCCTTCATCGACAGCACGTGCTTGTCGTGCGCCACGAAGCGGCCGGCGTCGTCCAGCACCTGGTAGGGCAGGCGGCAGGCCTGCGAGCAGTCGCCGCGGTTGGCGCTGCGGCCGGTGTGGGCATGGCTGATGAAGCACTGGCCGCTGTAGGCCACGCACAGCGCGCCGTGGATGAAGAACTCGATGGTGCAGCGGCCGGGGTCGGTGGCGGCGCGCACGGCCGCAATCTGCTGCACCGTCAGCTCCCGCGCCAGCACGATCTGCGACAGGCCGGCGTCCTGCAGGAAGCGCGCCTTCTCGGGCGTGCGGATGTCGGTCTGCGTGCTGGCGTGCAGCTGGATGGGCGGGAGTTGAAGCTCCAGCAGGCCCATGTCCTGGATGATGAGTGCATCGGCCCCGGCCTCGTACACCTGCCAGGCCATGCGGCGCGCGGCTTCGAGCTCGTCGTCGCGCAGGATGGTGTTGAGCGTGATGAAGATGCGGCTGCCGAAGCGGTGCGCATGGCGGATCAGCCGCTCCAGCCCCTGCATGTCGTTGCCCGCGCCGGCCCGTGCGCCGAAGGCCGGGCCGCCGATGTAGACGGCATCGGCGCCGTGGTTGATGGCCTCGATGCCGATGTCGGCGTCGCGGGCAGGGGAGAGCAGTTCGAGCTGGTGGGGCAGGAGCGACATGGTGGGCGCGGATTATCCCAGCGCGCCCCTTTTCCCTTGTTTTTCGCCTACTTGCGCCTGGGCTTGCCCTGCTTCTGCCAGTAGGTGAACGGGTCCTCGTGCACCTCCAGGTCGATCTCGGCGACGCGCCGGCCAAGGCGCTCCTGCACTTCGGCCACCGCCTGGTTGTAGACCAGCGGGCCGATCTCCTCCAGGAAGAAGTTGAGCAGGGCGCCGGCGGCGATGTTGCCGATGCGCTCTTCCATGTTCTCGGCGAAATAGCGCTCGATGGAGGCCACGGCCTCCTGGCGCTGGTCGCGTTCCAGCTCGATGGTCATGAAAAGGTCCTCCGCACTCGCCTGATGTCGTGCCGGACGTGCTGCGCAGGGGCGGGATGGGCGCTCACGGCTTCGCCTCCACCTTCACCCGCGCATTCGGCAGCATGCCGTACATCTCCGGCGCGTACATCGCCTCGACCCGGCTGGGCGGCAGCGCGAAGTCGCCCGCGTTGTTCAGGCGCACGGTGTACTCCATCTTCACCACGCCCTTGGGCAAGTACTCGTAGTAGCTGCGGAAGGCCTCGAAGCTGCGCTCCTCGAAGGCCGGCGCGGCGCGGCCCGAGGCCGACTTCTCGCCCTGCGTCGCGATCTGCGAATCGCGGCCCAGCCCGCTGCCCAGGATGGTGGCGCCGCCCGGGATCGGGTCGCTGATCACCACCCAGGTCATGTCGGTGCTGGCGTTCACCTCCAGCGCCACGCGCAGCACGTCGCCCCGGCTGTAGCGGCCGGCGGTGGCCTGCTCGACCGGCGTGATGGTCTTCTTGATGCTGTAGCCCGCGGCCACCGGCGCCTTCAGCGGCACGGCGGCCATCGACTGCACCGTGAGCCACGGCCGGCCGCTGCCCTGCTGGGTGACCAGCAGCGTGCCGCGGCCCTCGCCGGCCGGCCAGGGCAGGCTCATGGTGTTGTTGCGCAGCATGCCGGCGGCGGCCGGAGCGCCGATGGCGCTGGCCTGGTGCGGCGCGCCGGTGGGGTCGCTGGCCTTCACGCGCTCGACGCGAGCCCAGTCCACCTGTGCCTTGGCGTCGCCTAGCGTGGCGCCGGTGACGCCGGTCACGGGCGCGCTCTCGAAGGCGCGGCTGAACTTCTCCAGCGCCAGGCCGCCCCACAGGTTGGCCGTGGTCGTGGCCCAGGCGCCGCGCTGCTGCCGGCCGATGAAGCCGGCCGCGATGCGGCCCAGGTCGTCCTTCCAGGCCGGGTCGTCCATCACGGTGAGCAGCAGGCGCGCGGTGTTGACGTCGCCGCCCGCCATCAGCCACCACCAGTAGTCGTCCTGCTCGGTGCTGAAGATCAGCTTGGTGCCCTGGTAGGAGAGGCGCGCGCGCAGCACCTGGTCGGCCTCGCGCAGGCGCTGCTCGCGCTGGGGCACGTCCTTCACGCGGCGCAGCACGTTGATCCAGTCGATCACGCCGCTGGTGGGCCACTGGTTGGGCGCGATGGTCAGGCTGCCCGTCATGGCGCCGGTGGCGCGGCCGTAGCGCGACAGCGCCTCCAGCGCGGCCAGCTTGCGCACGTCCAGGTCCTTGCGCGGGCTCCAGAAGTCGCGCTGGATGCGGCCTTCGACGAAGGCGATCAGGCCGTTCTCCATTGGCGTGCGTACCGCGTCGGGCAGGGCGAAGGCGGGGTCGATGCCCGCCGCTTCGTTGGTCGCGGCCAGCAGGTAGCTGGTCAGGATGTCGCTGCCGCGGTTGGCGTCGCCGCCCTGCGGCGGGAAGTAGCTGGCCAGGCCGTCACCGTCGAGGTAGCCGGGAATCTGCGCCGCCACCGACTGCCACAGCTTGCCGTCGCGCAGGCCGATGGACTTGCTGGTCTTCTGCTCCAGGCAGGCGAAGGGATAGCGGGCGAACCAGTCGCGCACGCCCGGCAGGCCCTCGGCCAGGCGCGGCTGCAGCGCCAGCTGGATGCCGCCGCGGCCGGGCAGGGCGCCGGGCGGCGCCTGCACGTCGAGCGTGAACATCCCATCGACCTGCGCCAGCGTGGCCTGCTGCACCGTCACCGGCACGGCGGGCAGGATGCGCTGGCTGGCCTTGAGCGCGTCGCGGGCGTTGCCCGACACGTCCCTGGCCTCGATCTCCCACAGGATGGCCTCGGCCCGTGTCTGGCCGAGCTGCGCGGGCGCGGTCACGTCCCAGGCCAGCTCGCGCGACTCGCCGGCCGGGATGTCCACCGTGCGCGGTTCCAGCGTCAGCAGCGTGGCGCGCGGCTGCACTTCGACCTTCATCGGTTTGGCCGTGGTGTTGCGCAGCGTGAACTGGGCGCGGTACTGGTCCTCCTCGCGCACCAGGGGCGGCAGGCCGCTGATGATCTGCAGGTCCTGCGTGCTCTGGATGGTGGCCTCGCCGGTGCCGAACAGATTCGTGCCCGAGTCGGCCACGGCGACGATGCGGAAGGTGGTGAGCGCATCGTTGAGCGGCACCGTCACCGTGGCCTGGCCGTTGGCGTTGAGCACCACGCGCGGGTTCCACAGCAGCAGCGTGTCCAGCAGTTCGCGCGTGGCGGCCTTGCCGCCGCCGCCGCCCGCGGGCACGGCCTTCTTGCCGTAGTGCCGGCGGCCGACGATCTCCATCTGCGCGGTCGAGGTCGACACGCCCCAGCTGCGTCGCTGCAGCATGGCTTCCAGCAGCTTCCAGCTGTCGTTGGGCATCAGCTCCAGCAGCGCCTGGTCGACCGCGGCCAGTGCCACCTCGGCGCCCGCCGCCGGCTTGCCGCCCGGCAGGCGGGCGGTGATGGTGACCTGCGCCTTGCCGCGCACGGTGTACTTGGGCTGGTCGGTGGCCACCTTCACGTCCAGGCGGTGCGCCTCGGTGCCGACGCGGATCTCGGCCACGCCCAGGCGGTAGGCCGGCTTGGACAGGTCCACCATCGCCGTCGGCGCCACGTACTCGCGGCCCTCGACCCAGAAGGCCGTCCACCATTCGCGCGGCGCCTTCCAGCCCCAGCTGAAGAAGGAATACCACGGCACCTCGCGCAGCCGGCCGCGCAGGGCCAGCACGCTGACGTACACGTTGGGGCCCCACTCTGGCTTGATCGTCAGGCTCACGGTGGGGTCCTGCCCGTTGAGCTGCACCACCTGGGTGTCGAGCACGCCCTCGCGCTCCACCGACACCAGCGCGGTGGCAAAGCGGAAGGGGCTGCGCACCTGGAACTTGGCGACCTCGCCGGGCTGGTAGTTCTTCTTCTCGGGCAGCACGTCGATGCGGTCGTTGTCCTCGCCGCCGAACCACAGTTCGCCCTGCTTGGTCACCCACACCGAGCCGGCGGCGCGGCTCGCGCGGCCTTCGCCGTCGGTGGCGGTGGCGACCAGCTCGACCTCGCCGGCCTCCTTGATCTGCGTCTCGCACAGCAGCAGGCCGCGGCTGTCGCTCTGGCCGCTGCAGACGGTGCCCAGCGGCTTGACCTCGGTCTTGTTGTCGTAGGTGTAGAAGCCGCCCACCATGCGCTTGCGGCTGGTGGTGGTGATGCGGGCCACGGCCTCGACCTTGATCTTGGCATTGGGCTGCGGCTTGCCCGCCAGGTCCAGCGCCAGGGCCTGGAAGCGCAACTGCCGGTCGGTGGAGACCCAGCCTTCGGTCTTGATGCCGGCGACCACCGCCGCCGGCCACAGCGTGCGCGTGCTGCGCAGCGTCTGCACCTCGCCGTTGGGGTCGGCATAGCTGGCTTCGAGCAGCAGCTCGCGCGGGCCGGTGTCGGCCGTGGCGGGCAGCTTGTCGACGGTGACGCGGCCGGCGCCGCTGCGGTCCAGCGTCAGCGGCAGCTTGTCGGCCACGACGCGGGTGTCCTGTGTGGACTCGGGCTGCTCCTCGTCGCTGCTGGACGAGCGCTCTTCCGCCTTGCGCGGCGGCGAAAAGCTGAAGCCGTCGAAGTCCGGGTAGTTCGGCACCATGCCGCGCACCATGGCCGACACGCGCACCCGCAGGTTGGTGGCCGGCCCGCCGGAAACGTAGTTGACCTGCACCGCCACCGGCAGGCTGGTGACCGCGACCAGCGGCTTGTTGTCGGCGGGCGCCACGCGGCCTTCGAGCACCGGCAGGCGGAATTCCTCGACGCGGAACTGGCCGGTCGAATAGCTGGCCGAGCTGCTGCTGCCGCCTTCGTCCTCGTCGCGCTTGGCACCGGGCGGGCCGCCGCGCAGCTCGATCTGGTAGACGCCCAGCTTGGCCGCAGGCGGCACCTGGAAGCTGTTCTCCGCGCTCAGGCCGCCGGTGCCGGTGGCGCGCCAGTTGACGGGCTGCGTGAACTCCTGCCCGCTGCCCACGTGCGTGATGACCAGCTGCGCGGGCCGGTCCTTCGGCAGGCCGAAGCCCTGGGCCGTCTGCGTGCGGATCAGGTGCTTCATCGACACCGTCTCGCCGGCGCGCAGCAGCGCCCGGTCCAGGATGGTGTGGGCCACCACGTCGGGTCGCGGGTCCAGGCTGGTGGGCACGTTGAAGCGCCAGGGCTCGATGCCGCGCTGCCAATTGCTCCAGACGAAGGCCAGGTCTTCCACGCCCTTGTCGTCCTTGGCGCGGGCGCTGACGAACCAGGCGGCCTCGCTGTAGTAGTCGTCGGCGTCCGAGCAACTCGTCGGCTCGGCCGGCACGTTGGCCAGGCGCGCCAGGCCGTTGGCATCGGTGCGGTCGCTGGCCACTTCCTTGCCGCGGCAGTCCGACACGCGCACCTGCGCGTTGGCCACCGGCTTGCCCTTGTCCAGCGTCGTGACCCAGGCCAGGCTGTTCTCGCGGCCCAGCTTGAAATGCACGGCCAGGTTGGTGGCGAGCGCCGTGGTGCGCACGTACATCGTGCGGTTGGCGCCGTATTCCTCGTTCAGCAGCGCCTCGCCCAGCTTGCGCGAGGCGATCTCCAGGACGTGGAAGCCGGGCGTGAGCGGAATGCCGACCACCTCGAAGGGCCGGTCGTCGCTGGCATCGGACTTGGGCATGTCCAGCTGGCGGGCGCCGGTCTGGTTGGCCAGCAGCGAGACGGCGCGCGTCTCGACGCGCTTGGCGTTGTCGCGGTCCACCACCGGCGGCAGCGGGGCCCGGCTGTCCTTGCGCGCCTGGTCGCGCGCCACGGTGGTCTGGTCGTAGCGCTGCACCTTGCGGTACCAGGCGATGATCTCGGCGTCGGTCTGCGGATTGAGGTCGCTCACCTTGCCGGGCGTCAGCGCCTCCACGCGCAGGGCGGGCTCCACGCGGCGCACGGTCACCGGCATCAGCGCCACGCCGTTCGGCTCGGCCAGGCGCTCGACCACGCCGAAGGGCGAGGCGGCGAACTTGGCCAGCGGCGGCATGGCGCCGGTGGCGGTCTTCATCGGAAAGCCGTCCTCCTGGCCCAGCGTGCGGCCGGAGGCGTCCTGGAAGCCGCGCGGCAGGGAGACGGTGAATTCGGTCCGCTCGGGGAAGGGCGCGGGCAGGGTCACCGAATCGACCACCGCATCGTCGCCGCCGCCGTTGTCCTCCAGCACCGGCTTGATGGTCTTGCCGCCGCCCTTCGCCTCGATCTGGCCGGCCAGCTTGCGGGTGACCGGCGCGTTGAAGCTCAGCGTCATCGGCCGCAGCGGCAGGCAGGCGGCCTGCGCGTTCTCGCGTTCGCAGCTGAAGCTAACGGCGAAGGGCTCGCGCACTTCGAAGGAGAAGCGCTTTTCCACCGAGTTGGCGACGCCCGAGGGCGTGGCCACGCCCTTGCCGTAGACCAGCTGTACCCGGCTTCCGGGCGTGAGCGTGCGGTTGCACAGCAGTGCGACGAAGCGCTCGGGTTCCTTCTTCGCCAGGCTCTCGACGCCGCGGGCCTTGAGCAGCGCCGCGCGCTGGTCGCCGTCGACCAGCTTGACCGGGATGCGCTCCCCGATGTCGTCGGCCGCGCACCACACGTTGGCCTGCAGGCTCTGCGGCGTCGCCGGTCCGGTCAGCTGCAGCAGGAAGAGCTGTTCCTCGTCGATCTTGCCGTAGCTCGGCCAGTGCCGGCGCACGGCCGGGCCGCCGGTGTTGAAGCTGTAGCTCTGCGGGCCGGCCAGCGCATCGCCGGCGGGCGACTTGAAGTTGGCGACGCGCGTGGCGGTGCAGCGCACGCCGGCGGGCAGGTCGTCCTCGAAGGTCCAGACCCAGCGGCGGTCGCTGGTCCAGCGGCCGCTGCCGCGGGCGGCTTGCGCGTTGTCGCAGCCGACGGTGAGCGGCGCGGGCGCCTGGGCGTCGCCGAAGCGCACCGCCGGCTGGTCGAAGCTGGCCACCACCTGTCGCACCTGCGCCACTTCGCCCTGGGGCGACAGGTTGGCGATCTGCAGGGCCTGGGCGCCCAGGGCCGTCAGCCCGGCCGCCAGCAGGGCGGCCACGGACGGAAGGTGTCGTGCAAGTGTCATCTCTGTTCTCTCTGACTCCGAAAGCACCTGGCAGGTTAGCGGATGTGCGTGGCGAAGCCGCCGCAGAATCGGCCGCCTCCTACAATCGCGCCCTCGTTCGCAGGCCGTGCGTGTGGGTGGCAGTCAGCCGTTCTGCTTCAGGCCCGCCTGCCTGCCGCCATCCTTCATGAAACGCCACTGGGAAATCGACGCCTTGCGCGGGCTGATGCTCGTGCTGATGACCGTCACCCACCTGCCCACCCATTTCACCGACCCGCTGGGCCAGCCCTTCGGCTGGGTGTCGGCGGCCGAGGGCTTCGTGCTGCTGTCGGCCTTCATGGCCGGGCTGGTCTACAGCCGCTACGCCCGGCGCGACGGCGTGGAATCCATGCGCAGCGCCTTCTGGCGGCGCGTGCTCAAGATCTACCTGGCGCATGCGGCGCTGCTGCTCTTTCTGTTCACCGTCATCACGGCGCTGGGCATCCGGCGCATGCAGCCGGCGGTGACCAATCTCGTCTCCTGGTACCTGGCGCAGCCGGGCGAAGGTTTCGTGTTCGGTCTGCTGCTCATCTACGAGCCGGCGCTGCTGGACATCCTGCCGATGTACATCTTCTTCATGCTGCTCAGCCCCTGGGTGCTGGCCTTCGCGCTGCGCCACCAGCGCTGGGGCTGGCCGGCGGTGATGGTGGCGAGCGCCGCGCTGTGGGCGGCGGCGCAGCACGGGCTGAGCGAATGGGTCTACGGCTGGGCCTTCGCCCTGACCGGGCTGCCGGTGCCTTTCAACGAAATGGGCGCCTTCAATGCCTATGCCTGGCAGTTCCTGTGGTTCGGCGGCCTGTGGCTGGGCTTCACGCGCAGCGCGCCGCAGGCGCGGCCCCTGCGGCTGCACTGGGCGGTGGTGGCGCCGGCGGTCGCGGTCGCACTGGTCGGGCTGTACTGGCGCCACTTCGGCGAGCACGGACAGGCGCCCTTCGGCGCCGACATCGCGCGCAACCTGTGGGTGGACAAGTGGCAGCTGGGCCCGCTGCGGCTGCTCAACCTGATGGCCCTGGGCATCGTGGCCATCCGCTTCGGCCCGACCTGGGCCCGCTGGCTGCCTCGCGTGCGCTGGCTGGAGACGCTGGGCCGGGCCTCGCTGCCGGCCTTCTGCGCGCACCTGGTGGCTGTGCTGACGGTGCTGGCCATCTTCGGCGACAGCCAGACCTCGCGCCCCTGGTGGGCCGACACGCTGCTGCTGGCGGTGGTGCTGGCGTGGATGTGGGCGGTCGCCCGCTACACGCAGAACGCGGATGCCGCGCCGCCGGAAGAGACGGTGCAGCCGCCGGAGCCGCCTGCGGCCCTGGAGGCCGCCACACCGACGGGTTCCGCGGGCCTGACCTGAGCGCCGCCGAGCCGGTCGGCGCGGCGCAGGCCCTTCACACGCTCTCAGTGCGGCCGGCTGGCCGTGCTGACGGTGCCCGTGGCGGGCACTGCCGGAAGCGGCTGCGCCGGGGCCGGCGCCGTTGCCGCCTGCGCACCCGGCGCCGGCTGCACATGGCTGGCAATCACCGAATGCCAGACGCGGTAGCCGGCCTCGGTCATGTGCAGCCGGTCGGGCAGGAAGAGCTCGGCGCGCGGCTGGCCGTCGGCGCCCAGCATGGGCGTGTAGATGTCGATGAAGTCCGACTTGGCCTGGGTGCGCAGGTAGGCCGCGATGATGTCGTTGGTCTCGCGGATCTTGGGCAGCAGGTGGGCCCGTGAGGGGCTGGGCTTGATCGAGATGTAGCTGATGCGCGTGTCCGGCAGCTCGCTCTGCACCGTGTTGACGAAGAGGGCGAAGTCTTCGAGCACCTGGAAGGGCGTGCGGCCCTCGGCCAGGTCGTTGTCGCCGGCATACACCAGCACGTGGCTGGGCTTGTAGCGCACCACCAGGTCGCGCACGAAAAGGCTGCAGTCGGCCATGGTGGAGCCGCCGAAGCCGCGGTTGATGACCACCGGCCAGTTGCGGAAGTCCTGCGCCAGGTTGGTCCACATGCGCACCGTGGAGCTGCCGACGAAGAGCACGCCGCCCTGGGCGGGCAGGGCGGCCTTGTCCGCCTTCTCGAAGGCCTCCAGCGACGACTTCCAGCGCGCCTGCGCCGCCAGGTAGGCGGGCGAGGGCGCGGGGACGGCGAGCGCCACCGGCGACTGCGCCAGCGCGGCGCCCGCGCCCATCAGCGCGGCCAGGCCGAGGACCACCGGGCGCACGCGCGCACCGAGGCGGGACGAAAGGTGGGGCAGGAGTGTCATCGGCACGAAGGATTCAACCGATCGGCAGCGCAATCGGTTGACGGCTGGCTGGAAAGCGCCGGATGTTAGGCCATGCTGTCGCTAAGGCGCCAGTGGCCGGCCGCAATTCCCGCACATGCCATGCGGGCGGCGGCGGCGCGCGCACCTGCGAGCCGGGGGTCGGCAGGCGCGGGTCTCAGAGCTTCTGGATTCTGGCTTTCGCGATCACCTCGCTCCAGCGCTGGATGTCCGCGGCGAGGAAGTCGCGCGCCTGCTGCGGCGTGCTGCTGCGCGCCGTCAGGTTCAGCTCGCGCAGACGCTGCACCAGCTCGGGCTTCGCCAGGGCGGCCTGCACGACCCTGCTCAGCCGCTCCACCACCGCCGGCGGCGTCTTGGCGGGCGCGGCCAGGCCGTTCCAGGAGCTCAGGTTCATCTGCGCGAAGGCCGGGCCGGTCTCGCGGGCGGCGGGCACGTCGGGCAGCTGGGGCGCGCGGTCCTTGCCCAGCACCGCCAGGGCGCGCAGCGTCTTGCCGGAGATCTGCGTCACCAGCGGGCCGAGGATGTCGACCATGGCGTCGATCTCCCCGCCGCGCACGGCCGTCACCACCGGCGGCGTGCCGTTGAAGGGCACCACCTGGGCGTCGATGCCGGCCGTCAGCTTGAACATCTCGGCCGCCAGGTTCTGCGTGGTGCCGATCTGCGGCGTGCCGATGTTGAGCTTGCCGGGGTTGGCCTTGGCCCAGCTCACCAGCTCGGGCAGGGTCTTGAAGCGGCCGTTCTCGGCCACGGCGATCACCAGGTCGAAGGTGGCCAGCAGCGAGATGGGCGCGAAGTCCTTCAGCGTGTCGAAGGGCAGGGTCTTGAACAGCGCGGCGCTCACGGCGGAGCCGCTGGAGATCAGCAGCAGCGTGTGGCCGTCGGGCTCGGCGCGGGCCACCGTCTCGCCGGCCACGATGCCGCCGGCGCTGGGCTTGTTGTCGATCACCACGGCCTGGCCCAGCGGCCCGGCGATGGCCTGGCCCACGGCGCGTGCCGTCAGGTCGGCACCGCCGCCCGCGGCATTCGGGACCACGATGCGGATCGGCCGCGAGGGAAAGCCGGCCTGCGCACCGGCCAGGCCGGGCAGCAGCGTGCTCGCGGCGAGGGCGGCGGAGGTGGTGAGGAAATGGCGTTTGCTATGCATGGGTGTCTCGTTTTAGAAGAGGCGTTTTTTTGATCAGCTGGCCGCGGAGCAGGCCATGCCAGGGCACCCGAGGAACTGGCTTCGCCAGGCCTCGGGGTGCGCCCCCCTCCAAGCCGAAGGCGCCAGAGAGGGGGGAGCCGCGAAGCGGCATGGGGGGAGCTTCACTTCGTCGCTCTGCGCTGGACGCAGTCCACGTAGGCATGGCCATCAGGGGGACGGCCGGCGCGCTGGCTCTCCCACATCATGCGGCCCAGGCATTCCATGGCCTCGTGGTGCGCCTCCAGCAGCGAGCCGCGGCGCGCCGCCAGCAGCTCCACCGCCTGGCGGATGCCGCGCGGCTGGTCGATGGAGCACTGCTCGCTGATCGACAGGTGCATCGACAGGTGCAGGAACGGGTTCTCGCGGCCGTCCTTGCCGTCGTAGACGCGGGCCACGGCGGCGTCGGCATCGGCCAGGTCGGCGTGGTATTCGGGATGCTGCACGATCCACTCGGCGGCGATGATCTCCAGCGCTTCCATCGGCTGGCCGGCGCGGTGCTTGGCATAGACGGCGCAGAAGAAGCGGCGCACGTCTTCCTGGGTGGGATTGAACATCCGGGCGAGGTTAGCACCCGGCCGCGGCCTCGCGCGCCCGTGCTCCCGCGGAACGGGCTTGGCCCGGCCGCCGGTGCGCCCCTCGAGGGGGATGGGACTTCCACACGCAGTGAGGAAGTCCAAACGGGGTGGTGTCGCTTCTTTAGTGCAAGATCGCCCCCTTTCGCTTTTCGCACTTCAGCGGTTTCGATGTCCAACCTGCCCCCCTGGGCCCAAGACCTGGGCACCCGAATGCGCGAACGCGCACTGCTCAAGATCGTCGGCACCACCGCTTGGGTGTGGGTGTTCTTCATCGGCTACTTCCACCTGCTGCGCCACCCGGCCCATCCGGTGACGGTGATGCCGCTGACCTGGCTGGATGCCTGGGTGCCGTTCTCGCCGGTCGCCCTGGTGCCCTACCTGTCCCTGTGGCTCTACGTGGGCATCGCGCCGGGACTGATCCGGGGCTTCATGCCGCTGCTGGTCTACGGCCTGTGGGCGGCGGCGCTGTGCGCGGCGGGGCTGCTGATCTTCTACCTGTGGCCGACGCAGATTCCGCCGCTGCCCCTGAACCGTGCCGACGCGCCGGGCTTCGCGCTGCTGGAGGGCATCGATGCGGCCGGCAATGCCTGCCCGTCGATGCACGTGGCCATCTCGGTCTTCACCGCGGTATGGATCGAGCACCTGCTGCAGCGTGCCGGCGCGCCGGCCCTGCTGCGTGTGCTGAACCTGCTGTGGGTGGTGGCCATCGCCTGGTCCACGCTGGCGACGCGGCAGCACGTCGCGCTCGACGTGCTGGGCGGCGTGCTGCTCGGGGGTGCGTTCGCCGCCGCCGCGCTGCGGTGGCGCTGGCGGGAGGCGGGCGAGGTGTCGTCGGGCCCCCTGCCCGGAGAAGCCCTCCCGGCCCAGCGGCTATCATGAAACTGACAGTGATAACGAAGCGAGAAACATGAGCTCCCTGAAGGAACTGCAGGATCTGATCCAGGAAAAATACGGCATCGACCCTGCGACGCTGGACCCGAACGAGTCCATGCGCGACAAGGGCCTCGATTCGCTGGCGCTGGTGGAATTCCTGTTCGAGATCGAGGACCGCTTCAAGATCTCCATGCCCGATCCCGATCCGAGCATCGAAACCCTGGCCGGCCTGGCGGCGGCCGTGGACAAGGCGCGCGCCGAGGCGGCGACCAAGGCAGCGGCCTCGTGACGCTGGCCCAGGTCGCCGTCACCGGGCTGGGTGTCGTCTCGCCGCACGGCGACGACGCCCGGGCCATGTTCGCGGCGCTGATGCGCGGGGAATCGGCCATCCGGCCGGTGTTCCCCGAGCTGCCCAAGCCGGCCGCGGCGGCCACGGTCGCCTTCGACGAGGCGCGCTGGTTCACCAAGCTGCAGCTGCCCGGCGTGGACCGGGTCAGCCAGCTGGCGGTGGCGGCGGCCGAGATGGCCGTGCGCGACGCGGGCACGCTGGGCGGTGCCGAGCCCGAGCGCGTCGGCGTGTTCGGCGGCTGCGGCATGGGCGGCGCCACCGCGCTGGAGGCCGCCTACCGCGGCAACGGCCGCGTGCCGCCGCTGACCATTCCCGCCTTCATGCCCAACGCGCCGGCGTCGCAGGTGGCGATGCGGCTGAATGCGCGCGGGCCGGTGTTCACCTATTCCGTGGCCTGTGCCTCGTCGGCCGTGGCCATTGCCGAGGCGGCCAAGGCGGTGCAGCGCGGCGAGGTCGACGTGGCCATCGCCGGCGGCAGCGAGGCGCTGATCGTGCCCGGCGTGGTGCTGGCCTGGCAGGCCATGCAGACGCTGGCGCCGGTGGCGGCCGGCGAGGAATCGCGCGCGGTGCGGCCCTTCGCCGCCGACCGCGCCGGCTTCGCCCTGGGCGAAGGCGCGGCCTTCCTGGTGCTGGAGTCGGCCGAGCGTGCCCGCGCGCGCGGCGCCGCGGTGCATGCACTGCTGAGCGGCTGGGGCCACAGCTGCGACGCCACGCACCTGACCAAGCCCGATGCGCCCGGCCAGGCCCGCGCCCTGCGCGCCGCCCTGCGCACCGCCGGCCTGACGCCCGCCGACGTCGGCTACTGCAATGCCCACGGCACCGCCACGCGCATCGGCGACGCGGTGGAGGCCCAGGCCCTGGCCGAGGTGTGGGGCGCGCAGCTGCCCGGGCTGCAGGTCAGTTCGACTAAGGCCCTGCACGGCCACCTGCTGGGCGCCGCGGGCGCGCTGGAGGCGGTGGTGACGGTGCTGGCACTGCAGAACGGCCGGCTGCCGCCCAACGCGCATGCCGACCAGCCCGATCCGGCCTGCGGCCTGAACCTGGTGCCCGCCGGCGGCGCCGAGGCGCCGGCCCTGCGGGCCGCCATCAGCAGCTCCTTCGCCTTCGGCGGCTCCAACGCGGTGCTGCTCTTCGAGCGCCCCTGACGCGGCGCCGGGCCCCGGACGCTCAGGCGCTCAGGCGCTCAGGCGCGCGGCCTCGGGCAGCACCTGCCGCGTCGGCGACGGCACCGCCAGCGCGAACTGCAGCGCGGCCAGGGCCTGCAGCAGTTCCGCATGCGCCGCATACAGCGCGGGGCCGAGGGCCAGCGCCTCCTCGCCGCGGCCGCCCGCGATGGCGCGGCCGACGGCGTCGCTCTGGGTCTGCATGGCGGCATGGCGGGCGCGCAGCCGCGCCAGCGCCTGCAGCCGCGAGGTGGTCGCAGCCGACATGGGCAGGCCCTGCTCGACCTGGGGCGGCAGCGGCGGCGACGGGGGCGCGCCGGCCGCTCGGGCACCATGGCGCAGCACGTGGCGCATCTGCTGCATGTGGCTGCGCGCCTGCACCTCGGCCAGCAGCAGCGGGTAGACGTCCTCGCCCCACTGCAGGGCGGCGCAGTGGCGCCAGGCGGCGGGGGGCTGCCACTGGCCCACCCATGCCGGCAGGTCGGCGGCGGGCATCGGCCGCGCCACGCCGTAGCCCTGCGCCTGGTCGCAGCCCAGCTGCAGCAGCAGGCGGCCATGGGCCTCGCTCTCCACGCCCTCGGCCACCACCTGCCGCTCCAGCGCCAGGGCCAGGCCGATCACGCTGTGGGCGATCACCAGGTTGTCGCTGTCTTCCAGCATGTCGCGCACGAAGCTCTGGTCGAGCTTGATGGTGCGCGCCGGCAGCCGCTTGAGGTAGGTCAGCGAGGAATAGCCGGTGCCGAAGTCG
This sequence comes from Pseudacidovorax intermedius, assembly GCF_001476815.1. GTDB lineage: Bacteria > Pseudomonadota > Gammaproteobacteria > Burkholderiales > Burkholderiaceae_C > Xenophilus > Xenophilus intermedius_A. The sequence goes on from NZ_LDSL01000012.1 coordinate 17,134, forward strand.
TCGATGGCCACCTCCACGTCCATTGCGCGGCAGCATTCGATGACCGTGGAGGCCTTGACCAGGTCGTCCAGGCTGGTGGTCTCCAGCACCTCCAGGCCGAGCAGGCCGGCGGCGTCGGGATGGCGCGCCAGCGCCATGCCCAGCTTGCGCACGAAGTCGGGCGACTGCAGCTGCACGCTGGCCACGTTCACCGACACCGGCAGGCGCAGCCCCGTCCTGGCCCACGCGCCGGCCTGGGCCAGGGCCTGGTCGATCACCCAGTCGCCGAGCTCGATGGTGAGGGCGTCGTCCTCCAGCAGCGGCAGGAAGGCGGCGGGCGGCAGCAGGCCGCGCTCGGGATGCTGCCAGCGGACCAGCGCCTCGGCGCCCAGCACCCGGCCGCGGCGCATGTCCACCTTGGGCTGGTAATGCAGCACCAGTTCGCCGGCCTGGATGGCGCGGCGCAGGCGCTGGGCATGGTGGCCCACGTCGCGCGCATGGCGGTCGTCGTCGGCGTCGAATACGTGGAAGCGGCCGCCGCCGGACTGCTTGGCGCGGTACATGGCCTGGTCGGCATGGCGCAGCAGTGTTTCCGGCTCGGCGGCGTCGTGCGGGAAGAAGGTCACGCCGATGCTGGCGGTGAGCGTGAGCAGGCTGCCGCCCACGGCGACCGGCCGTGCCGCGGCGTCCACCACCTGGTGCAGCATGGTGCGGCAGCCGGCGGTGTCGGCGCGCTCGACCAGCAGCACGAACTCGTCGCCACCGGTGCGGGCGACGGTGTCCTCGGGCTGCAGGGCCGCCTGCAGGCTGCGCGCCACCTGCACCAGCGCCAGGTCGCCGGCGGCATGGCCGTGGTGGTCGTTGACGGGCTTGAAGCCGTCCAGGTCCATGTAGCAGACGGCCAGCGCGGTGCCGCGGTGCCGGGCGCGGGCCACGGCCTGCTGCAGCCGGTCGGCCAGCAGCACGCGGTTGGGCAGGCCGGTCAGCGCGTCGTAGTAGGCCAGGCGTGCGAGCTGCTTCTCCTGCGCCTTGAGGTGGCGGATGTCGGCGAACACGGCCACGAAGTTGCTGACCTCGCCCTGCGCGTCGCGGATGGCGGAGATGGACAGCAGCTCGGGGTACACCTCGCCCTGCTTGTTGCGGTTCCAGATCTCGCCGTTCCAGTTGCCCGTCTCCAGGATGCGCCGCCACATCGCGTCGTAGAAGGCGCGGTCATGGCGGCCGGACTGCATCATGCTGGGATAGCGGCCGATGACCTCGGCGCGGCTGTAGCCGGTGATGCGGCTGAAGGCCGGGTTGACGTCGACGATGCGGCCCTGCGCGTCGGTCAGGGTGATGCCGTCGTAGGCGTTGTCGAACACGGTGGCGTGCAGCTTCAGGCGCTGCTCGGCCGCCTGCTGCGCGCGCTGGCGCCGCTGCAGCTCGGCATGGCTGCTGGCCAGCTGGTGGCGCGCCCGCCGCCATTGCAGCAGCGCGGCGCCCAGGCAGGCGGCCAGCACGGCGGCCGGCATGTCGACTTCGCCGAGGGGGCGTTCCGGCGCAAGGGCGGCCTCCAGCGCCTGGCCGGCCACGGCCGCGTCGGCCCGCAGGCCGCCGAGCAGCAGGGCCGACAGCGACAGCGCGAGCAGCAGGGCCGCGCGTGGCCAGGGGCGGCCGCGGGCGGGCGATGGGCTGGGGCGCGCCGCCGGCGCGTCGGCCGCCAGAAGGGGCCGCTTGCGGCGGCGTGTTCCGGGCTTCGGTGGGGACGCGGCGAGGATCTGCATGGCGCGCCGATTCTGGGCGGCGCCCACGGCGCTTGTCTTGCGCTGGATCAAATCCGGCGCCACCGGGACAGCGCGCTCTACAACAGGCTGGACACCCGCCGCGCGGCCTCCAGCAGCGGCGGCAGCAGGCTGTCCTGCATCTTGCGGGCACTGGTGCGGTTGGCCTGGCCGCTGACGTTGAGCGCGGCCAGCACGCGGCCGGCGCGGTCGGTCACGGGCGCGGCGATGGAGATGAGGCCCTCCTCCAGCTCCTGGTTGACCAGGCACCAGCCCTGGCGCCGGGCCTGCGCGATGCGCGCGGCGATGGCCTCGGGGTCGGTCAGCGTGTGGCGGGTGAGCGGCGCGATGGGCGAGGCGGCCAGGCGGCGCTGCAGCTCGTCCTCCGGCAGGGCGGCCAGCAGCACCCGGCCCATCGAGGTGCAGTAGGCCGGCAGGCGCGAGCCGATGCCGACGTTGATGCGCATGATCTTGTGCGTCGGCACCCGCATCACGTAGACCACGTCGGTGCCTTCGAGCACGGCGGCCGAGCACGACTCCTTGACCTCGGCCACCAGTGATTCCATCACCGGCTCGGCGCGGTTCCAGATCGGCATGGAGGACAGGTAGGCGAAGCCCAGGTCCAGGATGCGGGCGGTGAGAAAGAAGAAGCGGCCGTCGCTGTCCACATAGCCCAGCGTCTGCAGCGTGAGCAGGATGCGCCGCGCCCCGGCGCGCGTGAGGCCGGTGGCGGCGGCCACCTCGCTCAGCGTCTGGCGCGGCGCACTGGCGCTGAAGGAGCGGATGACCTGCAGCCCGCGGGCGAAGGACTGCACGAAGCCGTCGCCGGGGCGTGGCGCTTCGGGGACATCGGCGGCGGGGGAAGAGGCGGGCATGGTCGATGAAGAGGGCTAGAATTCATTCTAAGAACAAATGTTCGTATATCGAACAAATCGGCGTGCAAGCGCGTGGGCTTCGTGCCGCGCCTCGTCGCGTTCTTCCTGCGCCGACCGTCCGTCACCTGCGTCCGCCCGAGCGAAGGCGAACGTCCCCAGAGAAGGAATCCCGCATGATCGACAAGCTTGCTGCCTCGGTGGCGGAGGCGCTCCACGGCACGCCCGACGGCGCCACGGTGCTGATCGGTGGCTTCGGCACCGCCGGCATTCCCGACGCGCTGATCGACGGCCTGATCGCGCAGGGTGCGCGCGACCTCACGGTGGTCAACAACAACGCCGGCAACGGCGACACCGGGCTGGCCGCGCTGCTCAAGGCGGGCCGGGTGCGCAAGATCATCTGCAGCTTCCCGCGCCAGGCCGACAGCCACGTCTTCGACGGCCTCTACCGCGCCGGCAAGATCGAGCTGGAGCTGGTGCCCCAGGGCAACCTGGCCGAGCGCATCCGCGCCGCCGGTGCCGGCATCGGCGCCTTCTTCTGCCCCACGGGCTACGGCACCGAACTCGCGGCCGGCCGCGAGACGCGCGTCATCGACGGCCGCCCCTATGTGCTGGAGTACCCCATCCACGGCGACCTGGCCCTCGTCAAGGCCGAGCAGGGCGACCGCTGGGGCAACCTGACCTACCGCAAGGCCGCGCGCAACTTCGGCCCCGTGATGGCCATGGCCGCGAAGAAGACCGTGGCCACGGTGCACGAGGTCGTCGAACTCGGCAGGCTGGACCCCGAGGCCATCGTCACGCCCGGCATCTTCGTGAGCCGCATCGTGAAGATCGAACGCGCGGCCACCCAGGCCGGCGGCTTCAAGAAGAAGGAGGTGGCCTGATGGCCGACTACCAACGCCGCACCAAGGACCAGCTGGCCGCCCGCGTGGCGCAGGACATCTTCGACGGCGCCGTCGTCAACCTGGGCATCGGCCAGCCCACGCTGGTGGCCAACCACCTGCCGGCCGGCCGCGAAGTCGTGCTGCACAGCGAGAACGGCATCCTGGGCATGGGCCCGGCGCCGGCCGCGGGCGAGGAGGACTACGACCTCATCAACGCCGGCAAGCAGCCGGTGACGCTGCTGCCGGGCGGCGCCTACTTCCACCATGCCGACAGCTTCGCCATGATGCGCGGCGGCCACATCGACATCTGCGTGCTGGGCGCTTTCCAGGTCAGCGCCACCGGCGACCTGGCCAACTGGAGCACCGGCGAGGCCGGCGCCATCCCGGCCGTCGGCGGCGCCATGGACCTGGCGACCGGCGCCAGGCAGACCTGGGTCATGATGGACCTGCTGACCAAGCAGGGCGCCAGCAAGGTCGTGGCGCAGTGCAGCTATCCGCTCACCGGCCTCGCCTGCGTCAAGCGCATCTACACCGACCTGGCGACGCTGGCCTGCACACCCGAGGGCCTGCGCTGCATCGACCGCGTGCCGGGCCTGTCGCTGCAGGAACTCGAACGGCTGGTGGGCCTGCCCATGGCCGACGACGCGGCTGCCGACTGAACACCCCCTCTTTCCATCCGATTCCCAAGGAGACATTCCGCATGACCACCGACGCCTTCATCTGCGACGCCATCCGCACCCCCTTCGGCCGCTACGGCGGCGCGCTCGCCAGCGTGCGCACCGACGACCTGGGCGCGATCCCCATCAAGGCGCTCATGGAACGCAACGCCAAGGTCGACTGGCAGGCCGTGACCGACGTGCTCTACGGCTGCGCCAACCAGGCCGGCGAGGACAACCGCAACGTCGCCCGCATGGCCGCGCTGCTGGCCGGCCTGCCCATCGAGGTGCCGGGCGCGACCATCAACCGCCTGTGCGGCTCCGGCCTGGACGCCGTGGGCAGCGCGGCCCGCGCCATCAAGGCCGGCGAGGCGCAGCTGATGATCGCCGGCGGCGTGGAGAGCATGAGCCGCGCGCCCTTCGTCATGCCCAAGGCCGAGTCGGCCTTCAGCCGCGCCAACGCGGTCTACGACACCACCATCGGCTGGCGCTTCGTCAACAAGCTGATGAAGGCGCAGTACGGCGTCGATTCCATGCCCGAGACGGCCGAGAACGTGGCCGAGCAGTTCAAGATCGAGCGCGAGGCGCAGGACCGCATGGCGCTGGCCAGCCAGCAGCGCGCGGTGGCGGCGCAGAAGTCCGGCTTCTTCGAGGCCGAGATCGTGCCCGTGACCATCCCGCAGAAGAAGGGCGACGCCATCGTGGTCGCCAGGGACGAGCATCCGCGCGACACCAGCCTGGAGTCGCTCGCCAGGCTCAAGGGCGTGGTCAAGCCCGAGGGCACGGTGACGGCCGGCAACGCCAGTGGCGTGAACGACGGCGCCTGCGCGCTGCTGATCGCCAGCGAGGCGGCTGCTGCGAAGAACGGCCTGACGCCGCGTGCCCGCATCGTCGGCATGGCCACGGCCGGCGTGGCGCCGCGCATCATGGGCATCGGCCCGGCGCCGGCCACGCAGAAGGTGCTGGCGCAGACGGGCCTCTCGCTGGCGCAGATCGACGTCATCGAATTGAACGAAGCCTTCGCCGCCCAGGGCCTGGCCGTGCTGCGCATGCTCGGCCTGTCGGACGACGACGCCCGCGTCAACATCAACGGCGGCGCCATCGCGCTGGGCCATCCGCTGGGCGCCAGCGGTGCGCGCCTGGCGACCACGGCGGTCAACCAGCTGCACCGCGGTGGCGGCCGCTATGCGCTGTGCACCATGTGCATCGGCGTGGGGCAGGGCATCGCGCTGATCCTCGAGAAGGTCTGATATGGTGTGAACGAACCCGCCATGCCCGCTCGTCCTGCCAAAACACGCCCACTCTGCGTTGCAAATGCTCGCCATAGCCCGCGCTATGGCTGTGCTTTGCGCCTTGATTGGCCGCGTTTTGGCAGCCCGCTCGGCCACGCCGGATTCATTCACACCTTCTGAGCGGCGAGCGTTGTCCGAACGTGCCTTGCGGGCATGGCCAAAGAACGCCCAGTTTCCGATTCGTCGCGGGCCTGCCGCGCGGCGGGCGCCGCTTCAGCGGCCGGTCAGCGCCACATAGGCGTCGCGCGTGCGCGGCGACACCGAGGCCAGCACTTGTGTGTACGACGTGCCGTGCCGGGCCAGCAGGCGCGCGCCGGCCACCGTCTTCGAGCGGCAGAACCAGTGGCAGGTGTGCTGCAGGAGCAACAGCTCGGCGCTCATCATGTAGGCCCGCGCCTTGTCGTCCAGGCCGGGCTCGTTGGCCGCCACCGCGGCCACGCCCTCCGCATGGATGGCGAAAGCGCGCCGCACGTCGAACAGCAGCCGGCCCGACAGCAGCGGCTGCGCCCAGGGCAGCCACATCGGCAGCTTGCTGACCTGCGCCAGCGGCGCCTCCAGGCCGGCCACGTCGGCCGCGAAGCGCCGCAACTGCTCGGCCAGCGACTGCTCGGTGGCGCTCAGCGTCTGCCAGATCTGTCGGCGCCGGTCGACGTCGGCCTCGTCGAGCCAGCGCAGGTAGCCGTCGAGCAGGGTCTCCATCTGCGGCTCGATGCGGTAGGGTGCCAGGCGGCTGCCGAGAAGCGCGATGCGCGCGTGCTGGTCGCGCCGACGCAGGAAGTGCAGGCCGATCGCGGCCAGGGCCACCAAGGCCAGAAAGTCCATGAATAGTCCGCAGGGAAAAATGCCGAAAAAGGCAGTGTAGGCAGCCCGGGACTTTCCCGTCTGTCCGTCAATGACAGAAATGAAAACTAAAGCGTTCGAAAGCCGTACCGGGGTGCTCTGCTTGGAAGACACAATTTGCAACATTGCAAATTACTCTTCAAGATGCGGGGCTTGATTGCGCAAATCACTCACTTTCTGTCGGTGCGCGGGGGGCTCCGGGCCCTGCTGCTGTGCTGGGCCGGCGTGTTCGCCTGGCCCGCGGCAGGCGGTGACGCGCCCGTGCCCGGGCCGAAGTCGGCCCCGCTGCAGTTGCGCGTGGTGGGGGGGCTGGCCGGCGTGGCGCAGTACACGGTGCACGAGGCGCCGTTCTGGACCCAGACCCTGCCGCGCCTGACGCAGGGCCGCGTCACCGCCACCATCGCGCCCTTCGACCAGGCCGGCGTGCCCGGCAACAAGATGCTCACCCTGCTGGAGACCGGCGTGGTGCCCTTCGGCACCGTGCTGCTGAGCCAGGTGACGGGCGAGAACCCCGCGCTGGCCCTGCCCGACATGGCGGGCCTGAGCGCCGACGCGGCCACCCTGCGCCGCGTCGTCGAGGCCTTCGAGCCCGAGATGGACAGGCTGCTGCGCGAGCGCTTCAACACCAAGATGCTGGCGGTCTACATCTACCCGGCCCAGGTGATCTTCTGCACCGACACCCTGCGCGGCCTGGACGACCTCAAGGGCCGGCGCGTGCGCGTCTCCAGCGGGTCGCAGGCCGACTTCGTGCGGGCCCTCGGCGGCACGCCGGTGCCCACGGCCTTCTCGGCGCTGATGAGCAACATGGCCTCGGGCAACACCGACTGCGCCATCACCGGCGGCGCCTCCGGCAACACGCTGGGGCTGCACCAGGTCACGCGCTCGCTGTTCACCATGCCCATCAACTGGGGCCTGGCCGTCTTCGGCGCCAATGCGGATGCCTGGGCCGCGCTGCCGGCGGACGTCCGCGATCTTCTGGCGCACGAGCTGGAGCAGCTGGAGCAGCGCATCTGGGCCCAGTCCATCCGCGACACCGACGCCGCCGTCGCCTGCAACACCGGCACCGGCCGTTGCGAGGGCGGCACGCCCGGCAACATGGTGGCCGTGTATCCCAGCGCCCGCGACGACCAGCGCCGGCGGGAGATCCTCACCGCCAGCATCCTGCCGAACTGGATGCAGCGCTGCGGTCCCGACTGCGTGCGGCTGTGGTCGCGCACCATCGCGCCGGTGATCTCGGCGGGCCCCGTCCGCACCCCATGACCGCGCCGACCTCGCCGCCGCGGCAGTTCGCCGCGTCCACATTCGCCCTGGCCGCCGCATTCATCGTGGTGGTCTTCGGCCTGGCGGTGTTCGCGGTGTGGGAGATGCGCAGCCGCGCGATCGAGGATGGCCGCGAGCAGCTGGAGCGCTTCCTCGGCGGCTCCACGGCCGCCATCAACCAGAACCTGCTGGCGGTTGACCTGCTGCTGGCCGACCTCGGCACCATGCTGCGTCCCACCGGCGGCGAGGACATCGCCGCCGCCGGCCGGCGCGCGGCGTCCAACATGCAGTCGCTGGCGCGCCACAGCCTGCTGGTGGAACGGCTGCAGGTGCTGCGCACCGATGGCCACGCCATCGTGCCCTTCGAGGCCGAGGCCGTGCGGCTGCCGGAGCGCTTCGTGCAGCAGCTCATGAGCCAGCCGGTGCCCGAACTGATGGTCACCGCGCCCACGCTCAGCCCCCGCACGTCGCAGCAGGTGATGTACTTCGTGCGCGTGGTGCGCCTGCCCGATGCCACGCAGGGCCTGGCGGTGGCCGAGGTGCAGGTGGCCTCGGTGGCGCGCCTGCTGGCCCACGGGGCGGGCACCGACGGCATGGAGGTCACGCTCGAAAGCCGCACCCAGGGCCTGCTCGCCAGCGTGCCGCCACGGGCCGAGATCGCGCCCGAGGCCGGCAGCCTGGCCGCGCTGGCGGCCACCGTGGACGGGCGCGGCATCGCCGAGCGCAGCCGGGGCCGGCTGCTGGGCCAGGATGCCATCGTGGCCCTGCGCCCCACGCTCAACCCGGACGTGGTGCTCACCGCCGGGCTGCCGATGGCGCAGGTGCTGGAGAATTTCGCCACCGAGCGCAACCTCATCGTCGGCGTGGCGGCGCTGCTAATGCTGATGGTGGCGGGCGTTTCCATCTATGCCCTGAGCCAGCTGCGCGAGCAGTGGCTGCGCCGGCGCGAGGCCCTGCATGCCAAGAGCACGCTGGACCAGGCGCTCGAATCCATGTCCGACGGCTTCGTGCTGCTGGACGCCGACGGCCGCGTGGCGGCCTGGAACCGGCGCTTCGCCGAGCTGTTCCCGCAGGCGCGCGCCGCGCTGGAGGCGCACATGCCCATGACGGCGCTGGAGAACGT
>NZ_LDSL01000120.1 GCF_001476815.1 Pseudacidovorax intermedius
GGGTGCGGACCTGCTGCGACTAGTCTCGGCACGAGGCGGAGGTCGCCCGCCTGACCATCGGCGACTGAGCCGATCCGCACAGCCTCGACCATCTGTCTAGAGGGCACCACGTTTGAGCTGCCTAAGAGCGTGTGGGAGTCGGATCCCCCGGAGGCGGCGGACAGGGCGACGGTGCACGGCCGGTTGCGCGGTGGGTGGAGACCACCCCGTTGGGACTTCCTCACTGCGTGTGGAAGTCCCATCCCCCTCGAGGGGCGCACCCGGCGGCCCGGCAAGGCCGGTTCCGCGGGTGCACGGGCATGGCCTGCTCCGCGGCCCTTCGATGAGGAGGGTGGCGCCGGTTTCGGGCCATGGGGCGCCAGCGCGGGGATCGTCGAGATGACAGGGCCGGAGCAGGCCTGCCCGACCTAGTGGCCGGCGAGCGGCAGTGACCACAGGCTGTCGCCGCCGGTGACGAACAGCCGGCGCTCGTCGGCATCGAAGCAGCAGTTGCTGCACAGCTGCGGCGTGGGCACCGTGGCCAGGTGGCGTGCCTGGGCGTCGAACACCTCCACGCCGCGCGCCGAGCTGCTCCAGAGCCAGCCGCGGCGGTCCACGGCGAAGCCGTCCGGAATGCCCTCGGGCACCTGCACGAACAGCCGGCGGCGCGCCAGCCGCGCACCGTCGCGGTCGAAGGCGAAGATGCCGATCTCGCCCTCGCCATGCTCCGGCGTCTGCGAGGCATAGAAGGTGCGCCCGTCGGGCGAAAAGCCCAGGCCGTTGGGCTGCACCATGTCCACCAGCCGCTGCACCCGGCCGTCGGGCCCCAGCCGGCAGATGGCGGTGCGACCGCTTTCGCTGCGGCCGGGCACGCCCTGGCGCGGGTTCTCCAGGCCGAAGGTCGGGTCGGTGAACCACACGCTGCCGTCGTCTGCCACCACCAGGTCGTTGGGCGCGTTGAGGCGCAGGCCCTCCGCATGGGTGGCCAGGGGCTGCGCCGGGCCGCGGCCGTCCGAGCGGCTGATGGCGCGCCGGCCATGTTCGCAGTGCAGCAGGCCGCCGTCGGGGGCGACGGCATTGCCGTTGATGAACGGCGTGGCGTCGAGCAGCACGTCCACCGCGCCGTCCTCGCGCCATGCCAGCACGCGGCGGCCGACGATGTCGCTGAATACCAGGCTGCGCTCGCGCGGCCACCAGACCGGGCCTTCGCACCAGCTGGCCTGGTCGTACAGCAGGTGGAGCACGGCGCCGCCCAGCACGGCATGCGCTTCCGGGCGGTGGCATCGAACCGGCGGCGCCTGTGCGGGCCGCGGCGCGCCGGGCGGGCGCAGGCGGGCCTGCCACAGCGGCGCGGGGTCGATGGTGGCGTCTGCCGTGGGCGCTGGATCTGTTGGCATCGGGGCGAGACCCTCAGATCCGATCAGCCGCCGAAGGGATGGCGGGTCTGCGCGGCGGGCGATGCCGCGAACTGCAGCATGAGCTGCAGGCAGGGCTCCTCACCGAGCTGGCCCGAGCGGTGGCCCCGCGCGCCGGTGGTGCCCTGGTCCTGGCCGAAGTGGATGTCGCCCGGGCCCATCTCCACCCGCTGGCCGTCCATGGTCTCGATGAACCAGCGGCCGCGCAGCGGCACCACCCACTGCGGATGCGGGCTTTCGTGCCAGTCGCCCACCCAGCCCACCGGCAGCACCGCGAACTGCACCGCGGCGACCTCGCCGGGAAAGGGCCGCAGCCACTGCGGCGACGCCTTGCCGCCGACGCTCTTCAGGCCGAAGCCGGCCATGCGCGACAGGTCGATGCGGCTGGTGCCCGACAGGTCGGTCCACAGGTGCAGGAAGGGCAGCAGCGGCGGCTGGTCGGGGTCGGTGCCCACGGGGGGCAGCGGCACGGTGGTGGGCAGATCGGGCATGGGCATTCGGGGTCCTTGTCGTGGCGATGGCGACTGGCGCGACGGCGGGTGGCCCGCGACGGGCCGGCAGCCGCGCAGCATGGCGCCATGGTCGGCGCGTGCAGGGGGCACCCGGTGCCGGACGCCGGAGCGCCCGGCCATCGGACGCGGCCCGGTTCCGTGGCGTTCAGGCGGCGGTGCCGCTTGACGGGGCGCGAGCGTCGGCATCGACCCGCACGCACCGCCAGCCCGCGCGCGCCAGCCGCAGCGCGGTGGCCCGGCCGATGCCCGCGGCCGCGCCGGTGAGCAGCACCGTGGGCGCCATCAGCCGCGCAGCGCTGCCAGCAGCGCGTAGATGGGATCGGCCGGCGCCATCGCCCCGGTGGGCTGGCGCGGGCCGAAGAGCCGGGCATCGGGCTGGGCCAGCTCCGGCCGCTCGCGCTCCTCGATCCAGTCGTACACCACCGTGCGCGCCGCGATGCGCCATTCGCCGCCGCGGCATTCGAAACGGTCCGCATAGCGGCCGCAGAGAAAGGTTTCGTGCGCGGGCTGGGCGGCGGTGGCCTGCAGCGCGATGAAGCTGCTTTCGACGGCGGCCGTGTCGCCCGCCAGCGCGATCAGGATGTTGCTGACCTGGTGCACCCGCCGGCCGCCCTGGCGCAGCCTGGCCAGCGCCTTGTCGATGAAGCCGGCGGCGCTGCCGTTCCAGGCGCCGTGGCAGTCGGTGGCGTCGGGCCAGTAGGCCGCGCGCAGGGCCGCCTCGTCGCAGCGGTCGATGCCGCGGCAGTAGCGGTACAGGCAGTCGCGGATGGCCTCGCGGGCCAGCAGCGCCTGCAGCGCGCCGGCATCGCTCACGGCTGCGCCTGCGCGCCGTCCACGGGCGCGCGGCGGAAGAGCTGAACCACATGCCCCTCGGGGTCGCGCAGCGACAGCACCGCGCCGTGCGCGCCCATGTCGCGCAGGCCCAGCACCTCGCCGCCGGCCGCGGCGACGCGTTCGGCGGCGCCGTCGAAGTCCGCCACCTCGAACACCATCACCGCGCCGGCGGTGGCGGGCGCTGCTTCCTCGCGGCAGGCCAGCGACACGTTGCCGCCGCCCACGCCGTACTGGTACCAGCGCTCGCCGTCGGCGAACTTGAGCGACAGGCCCAGCGCTTCGCTGTAGAAGGCATGCAGGGCGGCCGGCTGCTCGGCCACCAGGTAGACGTTCTGCAGCCGCACGGGCGCGAAGGGCCTGGCCGGCGCGCTCACAGCGAGGTCTCCGAGGCGCCGCCGTCCAGCCGCAGCACCTCTGCATTGAGAAAGCGCGCCTCGTCGCTGGCCAGGAAGACGATGGCGTCCGCGATGTCCTGCACCGTGCCCAGCCGGCCCAGCGGCGTGCGCGCGATGCGTTTGGCGTCCAGCTCGGCATTGCGGTTGCGCGCCGTGCCTTCGGTGGGCACGGCACCGGGCGCCACCGCATTGACGCGGATGCGGCGCGCGCCCAGGTCGGCCGCCGCTGCGCGGGTGATGCCCAGCACGCCCGCCTTGATGCCGCTGTAGACCACCGAGCGCATCGGCGACTTGAAGGCCGCGATGGAGGCCACGTTGACGATGGCGCCGCCGCGTTCCGCGTCCATGGCCTCGGCCGCGGCCTGGATGCCCCAGATCACCGACTTGAAGCCGATCTCCACCATGCGGTCCATGACCTCGGGCGTGATCTCGGCCAGCGTCTGGTAGCGCACCCAGGCGGCGTTGTTGACCATGACGTCGAGCCGGCCGGCATCGGCAGTGAAGCGCTGCACGGCCTCGCGCATGCCGTCGCGGGTGGCGACGTCGCAGGGCAGGCCGATGGCCTGGCCGCCCGCGGCGCGCACCGCGGCCACGGCGTCTTCCACGAACTCGGGCTTGAGGTCGTTGATGCCGACCACGGCGCCGCGGGCCGCCAGGGCGAGCGCGGTGGCGCGGCCGATGCCGTGGCCGGCACCGCTGATGAAGGCCGTGCGGCCAGCGAGGGAGGACGGGGTCGGGGTCATGGATGGACGTCCTTGTGGGTCTTCGAGGTGGGCACCAGCAGCGCATCGAGCGCATAGGCGCCCTGGCCTGCGTCCAGCACCACCAGTGGGTTGATGTCGATCTCGGCCACGTCGTCGGCATGCCGGGCGGCGAAGCGCGACAGCGCGGCGATGGCTTCGGCAGCGGCCGCGACGTCGGCCTTGGGCCGGCCGCGCGCGCCGTCGAGCAGCGGAAAGGATTGGAGCGACCGCAGCATGGCCTCGGCCGCCGCCGCATCGACCGGCGCGGGGCGCAGGGCCACGTCCTTCCAGATCTCGGCATGGATGCCGCCCAGGCCCACCATGACCATCGGCCCGAAGACCGGGTCGGTCTTGGTGCCCAGGATCAGTTCGCAGCCGGCCGGCGCCATCTGCGCGACCAGCACACCGGCGATGCGGGCCTGCGGCGCCTTGTCGGCCACGCGGGCGAGCATCGTGTCGTGCGCATCGACGAGCTGGCCCTCGCTGCGCACGCCCACCACCACGCCGCCGACTTCGGTCTTGTGCGCGATGTCGGGCGAGACGATCTTGAGCACCACCGGAAAGCCGATGGCGCGTGCCGCGGCCACAGCCTCGTCGCGCGTGGTGGCGACGACCTCGCGCAGCACCGGCAGGCCGGCGGCGGCGAGGACCGCCTTGGCGCTGGCCTCGGTGGCGAAGGCTTCGGGGGCCAGCGGCGTCCGGGACGTTTCCTCGACCTCGGATGGTTGTGAGGACTGCGTGCCCAGCGTCGCAAGTGCCGCCACGGTGGCGCAGGCCGCATCGATGCCCTCGATGGCCGGAATGCCCAGCGCATCCAGTTGGCGCCGCACCTCCGCCGGCGCCCGTGCGCACAGCACGATCAGCCGCTGCGGATGCCGCGCGCGCATCTGCGTGAGCGCGGCCAGGAAGACGTCGCGCAGCCGCGACACGTGGAAGGCATTGGCGGACTGCAGCAGCAGGGTGTCGCAGGCTTCGTCGGCGGCCACAGCGTCGAGCACCTGGGCCAGCAGCTCGGGCCGGCTGGAGACCTGGGCCGTCATGTCCACCGGATTGGCCGGCGCCGCGAAGGCCACCGCCTGCAGGATGCGCTGCTGGGTGGCCTCGGACAGGCGCGGCAGCGTGAGGCCCTGGGCGCTGGCGGCATCGGCCAGCAGCACGCCGAAGCCGCCCGAGGCGGTGAGCACTGCGATGCGCCGGCCCGCGGGCAGCCGGCCTTCGCCGAGCACGGCCAGCGCATGGCCCACGTCCAGCAGCTGCTCGATGCTGGGCACGCGCAGGGCGCCGCCCTCGCGCAGCACGGCGTCGAAGACCGCGTCGGAGCCGGCCAGCGCGCCGGTGTGCGAGGCCGCGGCGGCACTGCCGGCTTCGGAGACGCCGACCTTCAGCACCACCAGCGGCTTGCCGGCGGCGCGGGCCAGCGCCATCGCGCGGCGCAGCTTGGCGCCATCGCGGCAGGTCTCCATGCAGCAGAGGATGACGCGCGTGCCCGGATCGGCCGCCGCAGAGGCGATGGCATCGGCGATGTCGACGTCGCATTCGTTGCCGGTGGTCAGCAGGCGGCTGATGCCGAGGCCGCGCTCGGAGGCCAGGCGCAGCGTGTAGCTGCCCAGGTTGCCGCTCTGCGAGACGACGGCCACCGGGCCGGCCTCGGGAAAGGACGACTCCAGCGCCACGGAGAAGGTGGCGATGCTCTTCGCCGGCACGCCGATGGCGCCCAGGCAGTTGGGGCCGACCACGCGCAGGCCGGTGTCGCGGGCGATGCGGCCGATCTCGGCCTGCAGCTGGGCCCCGGCCTCGCCCATCTCGGAGAAGCCAGCGGACAGCACCACGGCGGCCTTCACGCCGCGAGCGGCGCAGTCGCGCACCGCCTGCGGCACGCTCTCGGGCGGCACGGCGATGACGGCCAGCTCGGGCGCGTCGGGCAGTGCGGCCACGTCGGGGTACGCACGCAGCGACTGCACCTCGGCCGCCTTGCGGTTGACCGGGTAGATCGCGCCGCCGAAGCCGTACCTGCGCAGGAACTGCAGCGGCCGGCCGCCGATCTTGGTCACGTCGTCGGAGGCGCCGACGATGGCGATGGAACGCGGCGCGAACAGCGCCTCCAGGCCGTGGCCGACTTCAGGCGCGCGACTCATGCGGCACCTCCGATGGCCGGACACGTCGGCACGCCGCCGGCAGTGGCGCGCAAGCCGGCTCCCTCTCCCCTTGCGGGAGAGGGCTGGGGAGAGGGGACTGGCGCCTTTGCAAGGCGCAGCATCGTCGGCAGGGCGTTGACCCCTCTCCCCAACCCCTCTCCCGCAAGGGGAGAGGGGCTCATGGCGGCGCGAGGTGCCGCGACGCACCGTGCCGATCCGATAGGGTCCATGGCTGGTCGGCCGGTCATCTCATCGCCCCTTGTAGACGGGGGCGCGCTTTTCGAGGAAGGCCTGGCGGGCCTCCTTCGCGTCCTCGGTTTTCGCCAGCGCCATGGTGAAGTTCTGCTCCACCCGGTAGCCGTCGCGCTGGGGCATCAGGTCCATCATGTTGGCGGCCTGCTTGGCCGAGACGAGGGCGAGCGGGGCCTTGGCGGCCAGGTCGCGCGCCACCGCCATGGCCAGCGGCATGAGCTCGTCGGCGGGCACCACCTCGTCCAGCACGCCGCGGCGGTACAGCTCGGCGGCCGACACCTTCATGCCGCTGAAGAACATGCGACGCGTGAAGGAGCGGCCCACCAGCGTGCGCAGCATCGAGACGCCACCGGCCAGGCCGACGTTGATCTCGGGCATGGCGAAGGTGGCGTCCTCGCTGGCCAGGTAGATGTCGCAGGCCGCCATCAGGCCGAAGCCCGCGCCCAGCGCCGGGCCGTTGACGGCCGCGATCACCGGCTTGGCGCATTCGCGGATGGCGTTGCCCGTCTCGCGCGTCCAGCGGTTGTGGTCGAGGAAGTCGCCGGCCTTGTCGGCATCGGGCCGGTCCCTGAGGTCGGCGCCGGCGCAGAACGCCTTGCCCGTGCCGGTGAGGATGGCCACGCGCACGTCGCTGCGCTCGGAGATGGCGTCGAAGGCGGCGATGAGTTCGCGGCGCGAGGCGCGGTCCAGGGCATTGACGGGCGGCTTGTCCAGCCGCACCACGGCGATGTAATCGGAGACTTCGAGGTGGATGCTCATCGCGCGCTCCCGGCAGGGGTGTTGGAAGAGAAAGAAGAGGACGGGTGGCCGGCGGCGGACGCGTCGGCCGCATGCAGCAGTTGCGCGAGCTGGCCGAGCCGGTCGCCGTAGCGGAACTCCGACGCGATCAGCCGCTGCGCCAGGCGGGTGGCCAGCACCTCCTCGCTCAGGCCCATGCCGCCGTGCATCTGGATGGCGGCCTCGGCCGCGGCGCGGGCCGTCTCGGCGATGGAGAGCCTGGCCAGCTGCAGCGTGCGGCGCAGGTCGGGCGCGCCGGCATCCAGCGCGTGGAAGGCATGCATCACCAGGCCCTGCGCGCACTGCGCCTTCACGAACATGTCGGCCACGCGGTGGCGCAGCACCTGGAAGGTGGCGAGCGCCACGCCGAACTGCCGGCGCTCCTGCAGATGGGTGAGGGTGTGGCGGATCAGCGCCGCCTGCGCTGCGACGGTGTCGACCAGCGTGAGCAGCAGGGCCGCATCGCCGGCGGCGGCCAGCGCGGCGCGCAGCGGCTCGCCCTGCGCGATCAAGGCCGTGGCGGGCAGTGCGACGGCGGCCAGCACGAAGTCCGCGGCGCGCCGGCCTTCCATGGTGCGGTAGCGCGCGGCGGGCGCGCCGATGCGCTCGGCATCGACGAGGAAGAGCGCGGGTGCGCCGTCCAGCGTGGCCACGGCCAGCCAGTGGCTGGCAGGCAGCGTGACATCCACGCCGGGCACGCGGCCGTCGAGCACGAAGCCGCCCTCGCTGCGCACCGCACGCAGGCTGCTGTCTTTGGGCAGGACTGACAGTGCGGCCAGCGGCGCCATCTGCACTTCGGACTCGGCCACGGCCTGGAGCCACGGGCCGGCCACTTCGGCCGGCGCGGCGCGCAGCAGCAGCGGCACGACGGCGCAGGCCTCGATCACCGGCAGCTGCAGGCCTTGCGCGGCCAGGCCCTCGACCACGCTGGCCAGGTCGGCCAACGTGCCGCCGACGCCGCCGTCCGCCTCGGGCACCAGGGTGGCGGTCCAGCCCAGCTCGCGCACCGGATCGCCGGGCAGCGTGGCGCTGTGCACATGGTCCTGCGCGAAGCGGTCGGCCGCGTCGAAGAGCATGCCGGGGAAGAGGGGGGCGGCGGCGGGCGACGCCTGGTCTGCGCCCAGCAGCGCGTTGGCGATCACGTTGCGCTGCACCTCCGAGGTACCGCCCGCGATGGTGCGGGCGCGGGTGAACATGTAGTTCTGGATCCAGGTGGCGGCGGGCAGCTCGTCACCGCCTTCTTCGGCCAGGAAGCGGTGCGCGGCCTCGGGGCCGACGGCATCGAGGGCGATGGTGGTCAGGCGCTGCGCCACGTCGGCGCAGCTCATCTTGATGGCCGAGGGCTGCACGCCCAGCGGGCGCTGGTGGATCAGGTCGTCGGTGGCCTGGGCCATCATCACGCGGGCGCCCTGCAGTTCGGCCTCGCACAGCAGCAGCTTGTGCTGCAGCACGCCGAAGTCGCGCCGGGCGCCAGCGGCCTGCGCGGCCTGCGCGGCCTGCGCGGCCTGCGCGGCCTGTTGCAGCAATGCCGACACCTGGCGGTGCATCAGTGCGAGCCGCGCCACGTTGGCCGGGGGCAGGCGTTCGCGCTCCAGCAGGAACTTGGCGCAGGTCCAGCCCTTGCCTTCCTCGCCGATCAGGTTGTCGGCGCGCACCCGCACCTCGTCGAAGAACACTTCGTTCAGGTGGTGCCAGCCGTCGATGGTGCGGATGGGCCGCACGGTGATGCCCGGCGTGTCCATGGGCACCAGCAGCAGTGAGATGCCTTCCTGCTTCTTCGCCTCTTTGGATGTGCGAACCAGCATGTAGATCATGCTGGCCTCGTGCGCATGGGAGGTCCAGATCTTCTGGCCGTTGATGACCCAGTCCTCGCCGTCGCGGCGGGCGCTGGTCTGCAGCGAGGCCAGGTCGGAGCCGGCGCCCGGCTCCGAATAGCCCTGGCACCACCAGTCCGAGCCGTCCAGGATGCGCGGCAGGAAGCGGGCCTTCTGCTCGGGCGTGCCGAAGCGGATGATGACCGGGCCGATGTGGCCCAGCCCGTGGTGGTACAGCGGCGGGCAGTCGTTCTCGGCCATCACCTCTTCGAAGATCAGCCGCTGGCGGATGTCCCAGCCGGTGCCGCCGACCTCGACCGGCCAGCTGGGTGCGCCCCAGCCGCGGTCGTTCAGGATCTGCTGCCAGGCCTGGTACTCGCGCTTGGTGATCTTCTGGCCGGCGGCCACCACGGCCCGGATCTCGGGCGGGCAGGCCTGGCGGGCGAAGGCCGCCAGTTCACGCCGGAACGCGGCGTAGTCGATGGGCATCGTGTCTCCTCGTCTCTCTTCACTCATTCGGATCGCACGGCGGCCGCAGCCGCGGGGCGGATGGGACGCGGGTCAGCCGCGGCGCAGCTGGTCGATCAGCGCATCCAGCGCCGCGGCGGCGCCTTCCGCATCGCGCGCACGCAGGTGGCGCACCACGGCGCGCCGCAGCGGGTACAGGTCGGGCCGCGCGCGCACCGGCAGCACATGGGTCATGCGCTCGCGCAGCACGTTGGTCATGGTCTGGGCCATGAGCATCAGCGCGCCGTTGTGGCCGGCGGCGGCGATGGCGCCGAAGAAGGCGCTGGCCGACGCGATGCGGGCCCTGAGCGGCGCGTCCTCCGGGTGGTCCTCGATCAGTGCGGCGGCGGCCTCGATGGCGTCGATCTCGGCCTCGCTCGCGCGTTCGCAGGCCAGGCGCAGCAGCCGGCCGTAGAGCGTGCGGTAGGCCTCGTCCACGTCGGCGTCGCCCATGCCGCCCTGCACCACGCGCTGGCGCAGCGACTCGGCCAGGCGCATGTAGGCGCCCTTGTAGAACACCAGCGCCTGTTCGCCGGTGCCGGCGCCCAGGTGCTGCACCTCGCCGACGAAGATGACGTGGTCGCCCGCGTCGTGGGCGGCGAACAGGCTGCATTCGAAGCTGGCCAGGCAGTCGTCCAGCAGCGGCATGCCCAGCTGGCCCTCGCGCCAGGCCACGCCCTCGAACTTGTGCTCGACCTTGCTGGAGGCGAAGCGGCCCGACAGCGCGTCCTGGTGCTCGCCCAGGATGTGGATGGCGAAGCCCTCGGCCTGCTGGAAGGTCTGCAGCAGGCGGCTGGCCTTGCGCAGGCTGAACAGCACCAGCGGCGGCTCGAGCGAGACCGAGCTGAAGCTGTTGCAGGTCAGCCCCGCGGGCTGGCCGTCGGCCGTGCGCGTGGTGACGATGGCCACGCCGGTCGGAAAGCAGCCCAGGTGCTGGCGCAGCAGCGCGGGCTCGATGGCGGGCCGGGTGCGTTCGGCGATGGCAAGCGCGGTCATGGCGGGCCTCGGCGTCTGCGGCTCAGGCGGCGGCCAGTTCGGGCTGGGCGGCCGGGGCGCGGTGCGGCGGATCGTTGGCGATCTCCTGCTGCACCGCCGGCATGATGACCTCGGCCCAGGTGCGCAGCTGGCGCAGCATGGTCGGATGGTCGAAGTCGCCCATCTGGGTCTGGAAGCAGTAGTGCACCGGCTTGAGCGTGCGAATCTCGGCGACCACGCGCTCGATCACCGTGTCGATGCTGCCGACGGGCAGCAGGGCGCGCATCTCGTCCAGCGTGGGCTCGCCGTCGACGATGCCTTCTTCCACCTGGTAGTCGTCGGCGATCTGCGCCGTGCGGCGCTTCAGGCTGACGGCGATGCGGCGCTGGTAGCGGGCGCACTCCAGGTACTTCTCGACCTCGGCCTTGTCGTTGCTGGCATAGGCGGCGCGCAGCAGGCCCACGGGCACGGCGGCCGGGTCCTTGCCCTCGGCGCGGGCCACCTTGTCGATCAGGGCGCGGGTGCCGGCGAGCTTTTCGAGCCCGCCGTCGCCGCCGGAGACGAACACGTGGTGGCCGCCGCGCACGGCGCGCGCGACGAAGGCCGGGTCCACGCTGGTGATCCACATCGGCGGGCCGGGCTGCTGCACGGCGCGCTGGCTGATGGCGCTCATGGGCTGCTGGTAGAACTGGCCGTCGTAGCTGAACTTGGGCTGCGCGAGGCCCATTTCCAGCATGTCCAGCATCTCGAAGGTGCGGGCCTTGGCCGTCTCCAGCGACACGCCGAAGCGCTCGAATTCGAAATGCTGGTAGCCCGAGCCGATGCCCAGGTTGAGCCGGCCGTCGGAGAGCTGGTCCACCATCGCCACGTCGGCGATCAGGCGGGCCGGGGTGTACAGCGGCGCCACCACGATGCCGGTGCCCAGGCGGATGCGGCGCGTGGCCGCGGCGCAATGGGCGATCATCGTCAGGGGCGACGAGCACAGGCCGTAGTTGCTGAAGTGGTGCTCGGCATACCATGCCGCGCCGAAGCCCAGTTCGTCCGCCAGGCGCGTCTGCTCCACCGCGTCCCGCAGGATCTCGTGCGAGGTCTTATGTTTGTTCCGCTGCTGCATCAGAATGAAGATTCCGAAGTCCATGGCCGTTGCTCCTGATCGTTGGTTCGTGACGTGGATCAATGCTAGGAACGCCCCGGCCTGCCGGCGCACCGTCATGCGCACACCTTCTTTGCGTCTTTCGAAATGAAGGCCCTCGACTCGCTGCGCATCTTCGTGGCCACCCAGCGCAAGGGCAGCCTGTCGGCCGCGGCGCGCAGCCTGAGCCTGTCGCCGGCCACCATCTCGCGGCGCATCAGCGCGCTGGAGGAAGAACTGGGCGTTCAGCTGGTGGACCGCACCAGCCGCAACCTCAAGATGACCGAGGCCGGCCAGGCCTTCCTTTCACGCGCCGAGGGCGTGCTGGAGGCCATGGCCGATGCCGAGCAGGCCGCGCGCAGCGCCCGCCAGCGGCCCGAGGGCCGGCTGCGCGTGCATTCGCGCACCCACATCGGCCTGCGCGTGGTGGCGCCGCTGCTGCCGCGCTTTGCCCAGCGCTACC
Organism: Pseudacidovorax intermedius; assembly: GCF_001476815.1. Classification (GTDB taxonomy): domain Bacteria; phylum Pseudomonadota; class Gammaproteobacteria; order Burkholderiales; family Burkholderiaceae_C; genus Xenophilus; species Xenophilus intermedius_A. The sequence continues at coordinate 11,934 of NZ_LDSL01000120.1, forward strand.
CGGACATCCAGGTGCAGATCGAGCTGTCGGAGCACCCGGTCAACCTGGTCGAGCACGACTTCGACGTGGACATCCGCACCGGCGAGTCCAACGACTCGGGTTTCGTCATCAAGCGCCTGCTGTCCAGCGACGAGGTGCTGGTGGCCAGCCCCGCGTACCTCAAGACCAACTCGCGCATCAGGCACCCGAGCGACCTGCCGCAGGCCCGCTGCCTCACCTACCGCCGCGAGCATGAGGCGACGAGCTGGAAGTACGTGGACGAGCAGGGCGTGCAGCAGGAGCTGGCGATCCAGGGCGTCCTGAGCGCCAACAACGGCGAGATGCTGCGCCTGGCCGCGCTGGGCGGCATGGGCGTGGCGCTCCTGTCCGAGCCCACGGTGCGCAGCAACCTGCAGGACGGTACGCTGGTGCGCCTGCTGCCCGAATACCGCTTCGCGGTGCGGGCGTTCTCCAACGGCATCTTCGCCGTGTTCCGCCAGAGCCGCGCCCTGCCGCTGAAGGTGCGGGCCTTCGTCGACTTCGTGGCCGAGGCGCTGCAGGACGACGCGCCGGCCGATCGCTGAGTCCGATGGGCTGCTTCGACGGACGCTCCGGACAGGCCACGACCGGCCGCCGTGCCACCCGCCTGCGCGCATGGATCACACCCCCAGGAACCGCTTCATGATCGACCATCTCGACCACCTCGTGCTCACGACTTCCCGTCCGGCAGCCTGCATCGACTTCTACACCCGTGTTCTCGGCATGCAACTCGAGCGCTTCGTCGGCGGCACGCCGCCCGTCGAGCGGCAGGCCCTGAAGTTCGGCCACCAGAAGATCAACCTCCACGTCCAGGGGGCGGAGTTCGAGCCGAAGGCCCACCTGCCCGTGCCCGGCGCGCTGGACCTGTGCTTCATCGCGGCCGTGCCGCTGGACGCGGCAATCGCCCGGCTCGCGGCCTGCGGCTGGCCGGTGGTCGAGGGCCCGGTCGAACGCACGGGCGCGACGGGGAAGATCCGCTCGGTCTACGTGCGCGATCCCGACCTGAACCTGATCGAGATCTCCGAGCGGCTCTGAACCGGCGCCAGACGGGCGCGGCGCAGGCCGCGAAGCGGGTGCAGTGACCGGGGGGCGTCGCCGGATGAAGCGCCGGTGGAGAAGGCGGGCCTCGCGCCTCAGCCGCCGAAGCGTTGCGTCGGCAGCCCGGCCACCGGCAGGCCCTCCACCACGAACAGTCCGCCGTCCTGCGGCAACTGGCCTTCGAGGCGGGCGCTGCGCGAGATGCTGGTGACGTAGAGCTGCCGGTGCTGCGGCCCGCCGAAGCATAGGCTGGTCGGGTAGGTGAGTGGCATCGGCAGCAGCTGGGCCAGCTCGCCGTCGGGCGAGAAGCGCGCCAGTTTCGCGGCCCGCACCAGCACGCTCCAGACGAAGCCCTCGGCATCCACGGTGGCGCCGTCGGGCCCCGTGTCGAAGGCGTGCGTGTCCACGAAACGGCGTTTGCCGGCGAGCGGGCCCTGCGGGTCGTAGTCGTAAGCCCAGATGACGCGGGCCAGGCTGTCGGCCGCGTAGAGCGTGCGGCCGTCGGGGCTGAAGCACGGCCCATTGGCGAAGCCGATGTCATCGGCCAATGCCTCCACGTGTCCGTCGGGCCGCAGCCGGTAGAGCCCGCCGCGCACCGGTGCGCCCTCCGGCCGGTTCATGTGCATGGTGCCGGCGACGAAGTTGCCGGCCGCGTCGCACTTGCCGTCGTTGAGCCGCACGTCGGCATCGGTGAGGCCGATGCCGCCCAGCATCGTCAGCGCGCGCGTGCCGAAGTCGTAGCGGCCGAAGCCGTGACGCAGCGCCACCACCACCGCATCGCCCCGCGCGGGCGCAATGGCGCCCAGCGGTGCGGGCAAGACATGAGACTCCAGCGCGCCGGTGGCGGGCTGCAGGCGGTGCAGCGTGCCGGCCAGCGCGTCGATCCAGCAAAGTGTCTGCGCGTCGGCGTTCCAGCAGGGGCTTTCGCCCAGCTGGTCGCGCGTGGGGCCGACACGGCGGATGGAGGGATGCGGCATGGCGCGCAGTGTCCGCAGGCTCCCCGCTGCGGGATGTGCAGGACTGGCAAAGCATCTTTTCATTGATCGAGATCAAGGGCCATGGACGGCCCCCTAGACTGGCCGCCACGCCCGAGACAGGGCCAAGGAACAGGAGACAAGACATGAGCCAACGCCGCCACTTTCTCGCGGGCCTGCTGCTCGGCGCCTGCGCGCTGAGCCCCGCCCTCGCCCAGCAGAACGTCACCCGCATCGTCGTGCCCTTCGCCGCCGGCGGCGGCACCGACCAGTACTGCCGCATCCTGGCGCAGGAGCTGAACAAGCAGGGCATGAACGTCATCATCGAGAACAAGCCCGGCGCCAGCGGCATCCTGGCGGCCGACTACGTGGCGCGTTCCAAGCCCGACGGCCAGACGGTGCTGGTCTCCTCGCTGGGCACGCTGGCCAACAACATCGCGCTCTACGACAAGCTGCCCTACGACCCGGCCAAGGACTTCGCCTCGGTCACGCAGATCGCCTACCAGCCCTCGGTGATCGTGGGCCGCACCGACCTGCCCTACAGGAACATCAAGGAGATGGTGGCCTACGCCAAGGCCAACCCCGGCAAGATCAACCGCGGCTCGCCGGGCGCCTCCATCCTGACCAACCTGGCGCCCATCGCCTTCGAGCGCGCGCAGGGCTTCAGCACCACGCACATCCCCTTCAACGGCGACGCGCCGGCGCTGCAGGCGCTGCTGGGTGGGCAGATCGACATCCACGGCACCTCCATCACCGGCTCGCTGCCCTACATCAAGGCCGGCAAGCTGCGGGTGCTGGGCGTCATGGACGACAGGCGCCTGCCCCAGGTGCCCGATGCACCCACCTTCAAGGAACTGGGCTACGACATGGTGGCCACGCTCTGGTATTCCTTTTCGGTGCCGGCCGGCACGCCGCGCGCGGCCATCGACCGGCTGAACAAGGCCGTCAACCAGGTGATCGCCGACCCCGAGTTCGTGGCCCGCGCCCGCGCCATCGGCATGGAGCCGCGCGGCAGCACGCCGGACGAGCTGGACCGCTTCGTCAAGACCGAATCGGAGCGCTGGCTGCCCCTTCTGCAAAGCCTGAACATCCCCAAGCAAGGCACTTGAGCTGCCGCCCGCCATGACTTCCTTGACCCCCGCCCCACTCGCCGGCCTGCGCGTGCTGGATCTGTCCCGCGTGATGGCGGGCCCGCTGTGCGCGCAGGCGCTGGCGGACCTGGGCGCGGAGGTGATCAAGGTCGAGCACCCCGGCCGCGGCGACGACACGCGCGACTGGGGCCTGCGCATCGGCCAGCACAACACCACCTACTTCAACAGCTGCAACCGCAACAAGCGGTCGGTCGCCATCGACCTGCAGACGCCCGAGGGCCGCGACATGGCGCGGCAGCTGGCGGCGAAGAGCGACGTGCTGATCCAGAACTTCAAGCACGGCGGCGCCGAGAAGATGGGGCTGGGCTACGAGGACCTGAAGGCGCTGAACCCCGGGCTGATCTATTGCTCCATCGCCGGCTATTCGGCGCTGGGGCCGGAGAAGGCACGGCCCGGCTACGACCTGGTGATCCAGGGCGAGACCGGCCTGATGGCGATGAACGGCGAGGAAGGCCAGGGCCCGCTCAAGTTCGGCATCGCCGCGGTGGACATGTTCACCGGCATGTACGCGGGCCAGGCCATCCTGGCCGTGCTGCACGAGCGCCACCGCACGGGCCGCGGCCGGCACATCCAGATGTCGCTGTACGACGGCGGCATGATGATCACCTCGTACTACGGCCTCACGGCCTGGCTGCAGCAGGCCGACCCGCCCAAGTTCGGCAACTCGCATCCGTCCATCGTGCCCTACGGCGTGTTCGACGCGGCCGACGGGCCGGTGGTGATCGCGGTGGGCAACAACGGCCAGTTCCGCAAGTTCTGCGAGGCGGTGATCGATCGGCCCGACCTGCCGCAGGACCCGCGCTTCGCGCAGAACACCGAGCGGTCGAAGCACCGCGCCGTGCTGCTGCCGATCCTGCTGGCCGAAATCGCCAGGCATCCGCGCGCCCGGCTCATCGCGCGCATGGACGCGGCGGGCATTCCCTGCGGCGAGGTGCTGGGCCTGTACGAGGCCCTCGGTTCGGCCCGCACCCGCGAGGTGGGGCTGTGGCACCGCTACGAGGACAGCGAGGCCGGCACGCAGGGCGTGCATGCGCCGCCCTATGTCTTCGACGGCCAGCGCGCGCCGGTGCACCAGCCGCCGCCGCACCTGGGCGAGCACACGGCCGAGGTGCTGGGCGAGCTGCTCGGGCTGCAGGGCAGCGACCTGGAAGGTCTGCGGGCGCGTCAGGTGATCCGGTAGCGCTGACTCGCTCGGCGACCGCTCCTCGGTTCAGGTCTCCGGCACATGGGTGAAGGCACACTCGTCCGATGTGGCTGGCGGCATGCGGCGTCGGTCGTCGGCGCACGGGCGGCAGGGCCACTAACCCGGCAGTGGGCGCCGGCACCTGAACTGGCCCGCATTCGCTCCCTCTCCCCTTGCGGGAGAGGGTTGGGGAGAGGGGCTGCAGCGGTCGCACTGGGCAGCAGCGTGGTGCACCATCCCCTCTCGGCGGCCCGTCCGCCTCGCCGGTCAGGTGGGCCAGGCCGCCCATGGCCTCGAAGATGCGCGCGAAGCCGGGCCGGCCGGCATAGGGCCCGGTCTGGCCGAAGCCCGTGAGCCTCAGCACGATCAGCCGCGGATTGGCCCGGTGCAGCGTCGCCAGGTCCAGGCCCCAGCGGTCCAGCGGCGGCCACCATCGACGCCTGCCGCCGCGAGGGCCGGTGCGGCTCGACCGACTTCCGGCCCGAGGTGGCGGCGGTGACGGTGCCGCTGGGCCGGCCGCCTGAGCCCCGCGTCACCGAGTCACGCGGCACGTCACAAGGCACAATCGCGCGGCCCCGGCCGCGTGCGCAACGGCCGGACATCCATCGAGGAGACGCATGCGCATCATCACGATGCAGGGCCGGCTGATGCTGATCGTGTCGGTGGCCATCCTGCCCCTGGCCCTGGTCTGCGGCCTGGCGCTCTATGCGCTGCTCGATGCCCAGCAGGCCAGCAACCGCGCCACCACCCTGGGCGTGGCCCGGGCCGTCGCTGCCGCCGTCGACGGCGAACTGCGGCTGACCATCGCCACCCTCGACGCCCTGGCCCTCACCGAGCCGCTGGGCAGCACCACGCCGGAGGGCCTGGCGCAGGCCCGGCAGCTGGCGTCGGCGGTGCGGCGCTCCCATCCGGAATGGGTGTCGCTGCTGCTGGCGGCGCCCGACGGGCGGGTGCTGTTCGACACCGACGCCCAGCCCGGTGCCGGCACCCGCCGCGTGGTCGAGAGCGGCAGCCTGGCGCAGGTGCTGCGCACCAACCAGCCGGCCGTGGGGCCCATGGTGCCGGGCCCGGCGGGCCGCCTCGCCTTCGCCGTGCGCGTGCCGGTGCTGCGCGACGGCGAGACCCGCCAGGTGCTCACCGCCGTCGTGCTGCCCGAGGCGCTGGCGAGCGTGCTGCGGCGCCAGGGCGCGCCCGAGGGCTGGATCCTGTCGGTGTTCGACAGCCGCGCCGCCCGCGTGGCCCGCAATGTGGACGACGAGCGCTGGCGCGGCGGCCCGCCCTCGCCCAGCCTGCAGCAGCTGCTGGACGAGATGGGCAGCCAGTCCGAGGGCGTGGGCACCGCGCTCACGGCCGACGGCGTGCGCGCGCAGACGGCGGTGGCCCGCCTGGAGTCCTTCCCCTGGTTCGTGGCCGTCGGCACCTCGGTGGAGCTGGCCGAGTCGCCGTTCCGCCGCAGCCTGCTCGCCTATGCGGCGGGCCTGCTGGTCTCGCTGGCCTTCGGCGCCGCCGCGGCCTGGTGGGTGTCGCGCGGCGTCACGCGGCCCATGGCCCGGCTGCGCGAGCAGGCCGATGCGCTGGGGCGCGGCGAGCCGATCGCCCCCCAGCCGTCCGGCGTGCCCGAGGTCGATGCCGTCGGCGACGCCCTGGCCGCCGCCGCCGGCCAGCGGCAGCGCCACGAGGCCGAGCGCCAGCAGTTGCTGGACGCCGAGCGCGGTGCCAGCGCCGCTGCGCAGGCCGCGCAGCAGCGGCTGGCCCGGCTGGTGAGCGCCGGCGCCGTGCTGTCGCAGTCGCTGGAGGAAGAGGCGACCCTGGCCGCCATTGGCCGGGTGGTGGTGCCGGCCGTCGGCGACCTGTGCCGCATCGACCTGCTGGACGAGCATGGCGTGCTGCAGCGCAAGCTCACGCAGCACTTCGACCCGGCGCGCACCGCCGCCATCGCCGCCATGGTGAGCGAACGGCAGGCTTCCTCCGACGCGCCGGGTTCCTTCCCCTGGGCCATCGCCACCGGCCGGACCTTCCTGCACAACATCGAGGACGCGGGGCTGCCGGCCTCGCTCGATCCGCAGTTGCGCGACTTCGTCGCCGCCCTGGGCATCACGGCCGGCTGCATCGTGCCGCTGGTGGCGCGCGGCCGCACCATCGGTGCGATGGCGGTGCTGCAGGCCGAATCGGGCCGGCGCTTCTCGGCCGACGACGGCGCCCTCGTCAACGACCTCGCCCAGCGCGCCGCGCTGGCCCTGGACAACGTGCGCCTGCTGGCCCAGGCGCGCGCGGCGCAGAAGCAGGCCGAGGACGCCAACCAGGCCAAGGACGAATTCCTGGCCATGCTGGGCCACGAGCTGCGCAACCCGCTGGCGCCCATCGCGCTGGCGCTGCAGCTGGTGCAGCGGCGCGACCCGCAGGCCTTCGTGCGCGAGCGCCAGATCATCGAGCGGCAGGTGCGCCACCTGTCGCGCATGGTGGACGACCTGCTGGACGTGTCGCGCATCGTCTCCGGCAAGATCGTGCTGCGCCCCGAGGCGCTGGACCTGCGCGACGTGGTGGCGCGGGCGCTGGAGCTCACGCTGCCGGCCCTGCAGCAGCGCGGCGAGATGCCGCAGGTGCGGCTGCCCGCCGAGCCCGTGCCGGTGCAGGGCGATGCGCTGCGGCTGGCGCAGATCGTGGGCAACCTGCTGAACAACGCCGCCAAGTTCACCGACCCCGGCAAGGCCATCCGCGTGGGGCTGGCCGTGGAGGGCGAGGCGCCGCAGGCGCAGGCCGTGCTGCAGGTGATCGACGAAGGCATCGGCATCGACGCGGCGCTGCTGCCGCGCGTCTTCGAGCGCTTCGTGCAGGCGCACCAGCCGCTGCAGCGCGCGGCCGGCGGGCTGGGCCTGGGCCTGGCCATCGCGCGCAGCCTGGCGCAGCTGCACGGCGGCAGCATCTTGGCGCGCAGCGAGGGGCCGGGCCGGGGCAGCACCTTCGAGCTGCGGCTGCCGCTGCAGGCCACCCCGGCGTCGCCGCAGCCGCTGCCCGGGCCGTCCGCCGAGCCGTCCGCGCCGCTCGCGCTGCTGGTGGTGGACGACAACGCCGACGCCGCCGATGCCCTGGCGAGCTGGCTGGAGCTGGACGGCCACCGCGTGCGCGCCGTCCATTCGGCGGAGGCGGCACTGGAGGCCCTCGCGGCGGCGCCGGCCGACGGCGCCATCTGCGACATCGGACTGCCCGGCATGAGCGGCCTGCAACTGGCCGAACGGCTGCGTGCCGACCCGGCCACGGCCGGCATGGCGCTGGTCGCCCTGACCGGCTACGGCCGCGAGGCCGACCGGCGCGGGGCGCTCGACGCCGGCTTCGACGACCATTTCGCCAAGCCGGCGCAGGGGGAGATCCTGCTGGCACGGCTGCGGGCCATCGTGGACGCGCGCGGGCCGGGGCCGGTCGCATGGCGCGCGGCGCGCAACACCATGGCATAAATAGTCCGCAACCCCAGTCCTTAGAGCGATCTGCTGCACGCAGGTGGCGACCGGGTCGGTGCCCTGGACGTGCGCATGCAGGCCGCCAGCCCGGACGCCGATTCCGCCGGCAGTCTGTATTCGCTGCACGACGTGCTGCAGGCGGCCTCGATCAACCGCACCATCGCCGTGTAGCCGCGCGCCTGCGCCAGGGCCAGCGGCGTGCGGCCCTGGCGGTCGGCCAGTTGCAGGTCGGCGCCGGCGTCGATCAGGGCGGCCAGCGTGCGCTGGTGGCGCGGGCCGCCGTCGCCCAGCACCACGGCCTCGATGGCGGCCGTCCAGTGCAGGTTGTTCACATGGTCCAGCGGCGCGCCGGCCCGGATCAGCCGCTGCACCACGGTGTCGTGGCCGAGGTGCGCCGCCGCGATCAGCGCGGTGCCGTCGTAGCGGCTGGTGACGAGGCCCGCCGACGCGCCCAGGTCCAGCAGCAGCGACAGCGTGGGCAGGTCGTCGGCCACGGCGGCAATGGTCACGGCGTCGTAGCGGTCGGTCTCCATCGCCCCCAGGTCGGCGCCCGCCGCCGCCAGCGCGCGGATGGCCTCGGCCTGGCGGGCGAAAGTGGCCACGTGCAGGGGCGTGCGGCCGTGGGCGTCGCGGCCGTTCACGGCCTCGCCGCGGGCCAGCCCCTGGCGCAGCGCCGCCACGTCGCCGCGCTGCGCTGCGCGGAAGAGGCCAGCGTAGGCCTCGGCTTCCGCGGCCGAGGGCGCGACCTGCGCCGAGGCGGGCGCCGCACCCAGCGCGAGTGCTGCGGCCACGGCCAACAGGGGCGCGGCGAGGCGGCGGCGCGTCGTCATCTCAAGCGCCCAGTTGGGCCTTGACGGCTTCCAGGCCGGCGTTGGCGCACTGGTCGTCCAGGTGGCCGCCGGGCGCACCGCCCACGCCCACGGCGCCGATCACCTCGTTGCCGGCCTTGATCGGCACGCCACCACCCAGCAGCAGGAAGCCGGGGATGTTCACCAGGTTGGCAGCGCCAGGGTTCTTCTGGGCGTTTTCCATCATCGCCAGCGTGGGTGCCTTGGCCGAGGCCGAGGTGAAGGCCTTGCGCTCGGCAGCGGCCACCGTGTGCGGGCCGGCGTTGTCGGCGCGCTGCACGGCGCGCACGGTGCCGGCACGGTCGACCACGGTGGCGGTCACGGCATGGCCGTTGGCGGCGCAGGCCGCCACCGTGGCGGCGGCGATCTGGTTGGCCAGCGGCAGGCTCAGGGCGCGCTCGGTGCGCAGTGCGGGTGCGGCGGCGGCCGGCTGCGCGGGGGCCGCGGCCTGCTGGGCCAGGGCCAGGCTGGCGAGCGTGGCCAGGGCGGCGCCGGTACAGGCGCGGGTCAGGCAAGAAGTCGAAATGGGCATGGAGATCTCCAGTGTCGTGAGGCGGTGAAGCCCGCTCGGTGGCGGTGATGCCACTGTAGAAATCCATCCGCGCCGCGGCCATTCGTGCGGCTACGCGCGCCACTGCGTAAAACTACGGAGCGCTCACGGCGCCGGTACCTCGGCCAGCACCGCATAGCGGCGGATCAGCTGCGCCAGCGACTCGCAGTCCAGCTTGGCGAAGAGGTTGGCGCGGTGCGTCTCCACCGTGCGCGGCGAGAGGTCGAGCCGGCGCGCGATTTCCTTGTTGGTCAGGCCTTCGATGATGAAGGCCAGCACCTCGCGCTCGCGCGGCGACAACTGGGCAAAGCGCTCGCGAGCGGCCTGGTCGCCCTGCAGCCGCCCGCGCGAGCGCACGTGCTGACGCACGGCGGCCTGCAGCGCGTCGATGAGCTGCTGGTCGTCCACCGGCTTTTCCAGGAACTCGGCGGCCCCGGCCTTGAAGGCGCGCCGGCACAGTTCCACGGTGCCGTGGCCGGTGAGCATGAGCACCGGCTGGTCCACGCCCTCGGCGATCAGCCGGTCCAGCACGGCCAGGCCGCCGATGCCGGGCATGCGCACGTCGAGCACGATGGCGCCGATCTCGCGCCGGTCGAACTGCGCCAGGAAGGCCAGCGGATCGGCCCAGGGCTGCACCCGCAGGCCCACCGTGCGGATGAGCAGCGCCAGGCCGTCGCGCACGGCGTCGTCGTCGTCGATGAGGTGGATCAGCGGAGATTGGGGCGAGGCGTTCATGGCGTGCGGGCGCGGGCAGTCAGGCATCGGCCAGGGGCAGGGCGAGCGTGAAGCGCGCGCCGCCCTCCGGCGGGTTGTCGGCGGCCAGGCTGCCGCCCTGGCCGGTGGCCAGCGTCTCGCTGAGGCTCAGGCCCAGCCCCAGGCCGCCGGGCCGCGTGCTGACGAAGGGCTGGAAGATGCGCGCCAGAAGCTCGGGCGCGATGCCCGGCCCGCTGTCGTGGATCTGCAGCAGGCCCTGGCCCGGCTGCCGCAGCACGGCGATGCGGATGCGCCGCGGGGCGTCGGCCGGCCGGGTCTCCAGCGCCTGCAGGGCGTTGAGCAGCAGGTTGTGGACGATCTGTTCTACCGCCACCGGGTCGGCCCGCACGCGCACCGGCTCCATGCCGGCGGCCGTTTCCACGGCCACCTGGCGGCGGGCGCATTCGGGCTCCAGCAGGTGCAGCGCGTCGCGCACCACGTCCTGCAGCGCGACCACGGCGCGGCGCTCGCCGGGCCGGGCCTCGGGCCGCTCGATGGCGCGGCGCAGGCGCGCGACCACGGCGGCGGCGCGGCGGGCCTGGTCGGCGGCCTGGGCCATGGCGCCGCGGGCAGTGGCCAGGTCGGGCGGGTCGTCGTCCAGCAGGCGGCGCGCGGCCTGGGTGTTGGCCAGCATCGCGGTCAGCGGCTGGTTGAGCTCGTGTGCCATGCCGGCGGCCAGCTCGCCCAGCGTGTTGAGCCGGCCGACCTGGCCGAGGCGCAGCAGTTCCTCGGCACGGCGGCGGCCGGTGCGCTGGCGCTGCCAGGCCCGCAGCATGCCCAGCGCCAGGGCGACGGCCGCGGCCCACAGCGCCATCGCGGCCCAGGGCAGCTCGGCCCAGCCCACACGGCGCGTGGCCACCACCTCGAAGGGTTGGCTGGCCGAGGCGAGTGTCTTGCGGAAGCCGAAGTGCCAGCCGTCCGTGGCCGTGGCGTCGCGGCCGGGTTGCAGGACGAAGGTGTGGCCATCCAGCGTCAGCACCAGGCGCGAGGCGGCCGTGCGCGGGTCGGTCGGCCATTCCTGCCAGGGCACGGCGGCGGCCAAGTCGATGTCCAGCGCGTAGCTGGCCGGCTCGGCCGCCATGAGCAGCTGGTAGCGGCCGGCGGCCAGGTCGACGCGGCTGAGCACGGCGGCCTTGCGGGCGTGCGAGCTGGCTTCTGCCGCGGCCAGCGCGGGGTCGGCCCAGGCGGTGCCGGGTGCGCGCCGCTGCACGCGCAGGATGGCGGGATAGACGGCGCTGAGCCGCTGCTCGGGCCGGTCGGCCCCGGCCGGCGCCGACGCACCGCCCAGCAGGGCCAGCGTGGCCAGCACCGCGTCGTACTGCACCACCTGCTGGCTCATCAGCCGGTGGGCGATGCGGCCCTCGGTGTCGAAGTCGGCCTGCAGGCTGCCCAGTTCGATCCGCGCGAGCCACACGCCACCGGCCAGCACGGCGACGAGCCAGGCCAGCAGCCAGGGCAACAGCGAGCGCAGGGAGCGCATTGGGCGGAGCATGCGGGCATTGTGCCGGTCGGCCCGCAGGCGACCGCGGCCCGGCGACCGGGGTGCTATCGTTTCCGGCTCATCCCTCATTGCGCCTTGCCGACCGCCATGCCCGCCGATGCTCCGTCCCGTTCCGCCGCGCCCGTGCCGCGCAAGCGGCCCGCCCGCAAGGCCGTGGTGCCTGCGCCCACACCCGCCGCGGAGGCGCAGACGGATGCGGCGCTGGAGGACCTGGAGCCCACCGCGGGCGAGGGCGCTGGCGCGGCCAGGATGACCCAGGCCGAGCGCCGCGCGCTGGCCGAGCGGCGCATCCTGGATGCCGCGCTGGAGTTGGTCGCGCGCCGCGGCTCGGTGCGCATGACGCTGGCCGAGGTGGGCGAGGCCGCCGGCTACAGCCGCGGCCTGCCGGCGCACCGCTTCGGCAACAAGGCCGGGCTGCTGCAGCGGGTGGTGCTCAACATCGGCGCGCGCTTCGAGGCCCGGCGGCTCGCGCTGCCGCAGCATCGCCCGGGGCTGGACGCGGTGCGCAGCCTGGTCTCCACCTACTTCGTGCGCGACGACACCCGCTGGATCGAGACCCGCGCCCTGCTGGTGATGATGACCGAGGGCTTCATGGAGGACTCGGAACTCAATCCCTACATCGGCGAGTACATCCGCAGCAGCATCTCGCGGCTGGAGCAGCACATCCGCGACGGCATCGCGCTGGGCGAGATCCGCGCCGACGTCGACCCGACCACGGCCGCCACGCTGCTGCTGGGTGCGCTGCGCGGCGTGCTGCACCAGCGGCTGGTGCTGGGCGACCTGAGCCTGGACAAGGTGCGCAACCTGGCCTTGCAGATGGTCGACAGGACCCTGGCCGCGCATTGACGCGGCGGCACGGACTCAGCCGCCGCGGCCCGCCCGGGCGCGGGCCCAGTCGTCCGGTCCCCAGGCCAGCAGGTCTTCGGCGCCGGAGGTGCGCAGGTGCTGGCCGCCGTCGATGGCGACCATCTCGCCGTTGATGTAGGCGGCGCTGTCGCTGACCAGGAAGGCAGCCAGCTCGGCCAGTTCCGGTGGCCGGCCCACGCGGCCCAGCGGATTGGCCGCATAGGCGGCGGCCGCGCCGGCACCCGGCGCCGCATCGGCGAACGCCCGCCCCGCCGTCGGGTCCAGCGCCTGGCCGGCGCCCGCCGTCGGGAAGGGCCCGGGCGCGATGGCCACGCTGCGGATGCCCTGCGGTCCCCATTCCACGGCCAGGCTGCGCGTCATGGCCAGCAGCGCGGACTTGGCCATGGCCGAGGGCACGGTGAAGGCCCGGCCGGTGCGGGTGGAGGTCGAGAGGATGCTCAGCACCACGCCCGGCCGGCCGCTGTCGAGCCAGCGCCGGCCGGCCTGCAGCGTGCAGTACAGCGCGCCGTGCAGCGTCGGCCCCAGGATGGCGTCGGCCGCGCGGGCACTCAGGCGTTCGGTCTGCGCGATGAAGGTGGCGGCGGCGTTGTTGACCAGCACGTCGAGCGGGCCCTGCTGCCAGGCCGCATCGAACATGGCCTCGACGGCGGCCGCATCGCGCACGTCGCAGGGCAGGGTCTGCACGCTGGCGCCGTGGCGCGCCACGAGGCCGTCGCGCGCGGCCGCCAGCACCTCGGCCCGGCGGCCGGACAGCACCAGCTGTGCGCCCAGCGCCGCGAAGCGATCGGCCATGGCGAGCCCGAGGCCCGTGCCGCCACCGGTGATGAGGATGCGCCGTCCGCGCAGCAGTCCGTCTTGAAGCATGGGGATTCCTTGGCCCGCGAGGCGGGCGTTGTGGCGGAAGAGGTGAGGGCGGCGCGGACGGCGGCTTCACCGGCCGCTGAACTTTGGCGCCCGGCGCTCGGACATGGCCTGCACGCCTTCGCGGAAGTCCTCGCTGCGGAAGTGCGCGAACTGCATCTCGCTTTCGCGGGCCACGGCCTCGCGCAGTTGCGGCAACAGGTCGCGCCGCAGCGTGGCGCGGGTGGCCTGCACGGCGATGGGCGCAGACAGCGCGATCTCCTGCGCGAGTTCCAGGGCTGCGCCGCGTACGGCCTCGGGGTTGTCGGCCAGCGCGTCGACCAGGCCCAGGGCCTGCGCCTGCGTGCCGTCGATGCGCCGGCCGGTGTAGAAGAGCAGGGCGGCCTGCTGCGGACCCACCAGCCTCGGCAGCGTGACCGACAGGCCGAAGCCCGGATGGAAGCCCAGCCGGTTGAAGTTGGCGCTGAAGCGCGCCTGCGGACAGCTCACGCGGAAATCCGCCGCCAGGGCCAGGCCCAGCCCGCCGCCTATGGCCGGCCCGTGCACGGCCGCGACGATGGGCTTGCCGGTGGCGTAGATGCGCAGCGCCTCGGCATAGATGGGGTTCAGCGCGCGCGGACTGGTGGCCGCCGTGGCATCGTTGTCGCCGCCGAAGTTGGCGCCGGCGCAGAAGGCCGTGCCCTGGGCGGCCAGCACCACGGCGCGGCAGTCCGGGTTGGCTTCGAGGTCCTCGAGCGCATCGGCGATGGCCCTGATCAGCAGCACGTCGAAGAAGTTGTGCGGCGGGCGGCGGATCTCGAGGACGGCGACGTGGCCGTCCATGTCGACGCCGAGGTCGGTGTAGCTGCGTTGGGGCATGACGGTCTCGTTCTTGGTCTTAGGGAAAGGAAGGGCGGCGCTCGGGCGCGCGAACGCCCGGGGCGCCGCTCAGCCGGCGGCAGCCGCGGAGAACTGCCGCTGCGTCATCGCCGGCCAGAAGCCGGCCGCGCCGGCGCGGATGGCCGCCGTGCCCAGGCGCTGCGCCCACCAGGCATCGGCGCCGTAGGCCGCGCGCCAGGCCCACAGCCGGCGCGTGGCGAAGTGCAGCGCATGCTCGTGCGTGAAGCCGATGGCGCCGAGCACCTGGTGTGCCGTGGCCGCCACACGCGTGGCCGCTTCGCCGCAGCGCACCTTGGCGGCGGCCACGCCGAAGTCGACCCGGGCGGCGCGCTCCGCATCGCCCAGCCGGAAGTCCAGCCCCGCCGCCCGCACCGCCATGCGGGCCGAGGCCACGTCGCCCGCGGCCTGGGCCAGCATCTGCTGCAGTGCCTGGTTCCGGCCGATGGGGCGGCCGAACTGCACGCGGTCGTTGGCGTACTGGATGGCCTCGGCCAGTGCCCATTCCATGGCGCCGACCATCATGGCCGCATGCAGCAGGGCGGCCGTGCTGCGCAGCGGCAGCGCGATGCCGAAGGCCGCGGCCGGCAGCACTGCCCGCACCGCAACGCCGGCCAGGCGCAGGCGGTCGGCGGGCAGGCCGGCGAGGTCCAGGCCCGGCTCGCATGCGAGGCCGGCGACGTCCTTCAGGTCCACCACGGCGATGTCGCCCTGCGGCAGTTGCACGAGGGCCCAGGCGGCATGGCGTCCCCAGGGCACGGCGGGCGCCTCGCCGCTCAGGTGGCGGCCATCGGCCGTCAGGGCCAGCGTCTGGCCCGGCCCCGCGTCGATCAGCGTGCCCGGCCCGGCCAGCGGCACGTGGCCTGCGCAGGCCAGCAGGGCAAGGCCGGCGGCCGTCTCGGCCAATGGCAGCGGCACGCGGTGGCGGCCCAGCTCCTCGAAGATCGGCAGCGCCTGGTCGGGCGTGAGGCCGAAGCCGTGGTCGCCCGCGGCCAGCGAGGCGGCGAAGCCGGCTTCTTCCACCTGCAGCCACAGGGCCTGCGGAAACTCGCCCGCCTCCACTTGCGTGTTGAGCGCGGCCCCGGCCGCATCGGCGAACAGGCGGGCGGCGCTGTCCTGGATCATCTGTTGGTCGTCGTTCATCGGAGGCCCATGCCTTTCGCGAGCATGCCGCGGAGGATTTCGCGCGTACCGCCGCGCAGGGAGAAGGACGGCGTGGCCAGCACCAGGTGCCGCTGCACGCGCGCCAGGTCGCTCTCGGGCGGCACGCGGCCGCCGAAGAGTTCGTGCGCCAGGTCGGGCAGGCCCTGTTCCAGCAGGGCGCCCTGGTCCTTGACGGCCGCGGCGGCCAGGCCGGGGTTCTGGCCCGCGGCCAGCATGCCGGCCACGCCCAGCGACATCTGCCGCAGCGTGGCGTACTGCGCCGCCAGCCGGCCCAGCACCAGCTGGTGGTGCGGGTTGTCGGCATCGGCGGCGTCCAGCATCTCCAGCATGAGCTGCGTGCTGCTCATGTAGCGCTCGGGGCCCGAGCGCTCGAAGGTCAGCTCGGTCGTGACCTGGTGCCAGCCTTCGCCTTCGGCGCCGATCAGGTGGTGCGCGGGCACGGGCACCTCGTCGAAGGTGACCTCATTGAACTCGTGCTCGCCCAGCTGGTTGACGATGGGGCGGATGGTCAGGCCGGGGCTGCGCATGTCCACCAGGAACTGCGACATGCCCGCGTGCCGGTCGGCACCGGGCGGCGCGGTGCGCACCAGCGCGATCATGTAGTGCGCCTTGTGCGCGGCCGAGGTCCACACCTTGCGGCCGCTGATGCGCCAGCCCTCGCCATCGCGCACGGCCCGCGTGCGGATGGAGGCGAGGTCCGAGCCCGAATCGGGCTCGCTCATGCCGATGCAGAAATGGCACTCGCCCCGCGCGATGCGCGGCAGCAACTCGGGCGCCAGCACCTCGGGCGAGTAGCGCATCAGCAGCGGGCCGCTCTGGCGGTCGGCCACCCAGTGGGCCGACACGGGGGCGCCGGCAGCGAGCAGCTCTTCGAGCACCACGTAGCGCTCGAGCATCGAGCGCTCGCCGCCGCCGTAGCGCCGCGGCCAGGTCATGCCGATCCAGCCACGTTGGCCGAGCGCGCGGCTGAACTCGGGGCTGTAGCCCGACCAGTTGCGCGCCCGCTCGTGCGGCGGCAGGTCGCCGAGCGTCTGCGCGATGAAGTCGCGCACCTCGGCGCGCAGCCGCTCGCAATCGGGCGGCAGTTCGGCCGGACGGATGTCCAGGGCTTGCATGGCGTTGTCTCCTTCCACAGCGCGCGCCGGACGGGAGCGTCCGGGTCAACACCTAAAGCAACTTGCTTGTTGGTCAACAAATATAAGTGCTAGAGTCCGCCCAGGCAAGCGAGGTCCCATCCGGGCCTTCCCGGACTTGCGTGAATCCACACCTACAGACGGAGACATCCCATGACCTTCGAACGTCGCGCCTTCCTGGCCGCGCTGGGCGCCTTCGGCGCCGGCGGCGCGCTGCTGGCGGCCAGTCCGGCCGCGTTGGCCCAGCCGGGCTTTCCCACCAAGCCGCTGCGCATCGTGGTGCCCTTCACCGCGGGCAGCGGTTCCGACTCGGACTCGCGCTTCTACGGCGACCTGCTGGGCAAGAAGCTGGGCCAGCCGGTGATCGTGGAGAACCGGCCCGGGGGCAGCGGCCTGATCGCGGTGCAGTCGGTCAAGTCGGCGCCGGCCGACGGCTACAGCATCTTGCTGGCCAGCAACTCGCCCATGTCGGTCAACCCGGCCGTGATGAAGAACCTGCCCTACGACCCGTTCAAGGACTTCAAGCCGCTGGTGGGCTCGGCCGTGGGCCCCGCCGCCTTCGTGGTGAAGGGCGATTCGCCCGCCCACAGCATCCAGGACGTGGTGGCCGCGGCCAGGCGGGAGAAGCGGCCAATCGCGGTGGGCAACTACTCGGCGGGCTACCAGCTGGTGGCGGCCTGGCTGGGCACGGCCTCGGGTGCGCAGATCAACCACATCAACTACAAGGGCGGCTCGCAGATGGTCACGGACGTGATCGGCGGCCAGCTGGAGCTGGCCATCGTCGACCCGTCCGCCTTCGTCGAGATGCAGAAGGAGGGCCGCATCCGCATGCTGGCGGTCACCGGCGCGAAGCGCATGGGCACGCTGCCCGCGGTGCCCACCATGATCGAGAGCGGCTTCGCCGACTTCGAGACCTATGTGTGGAGCTCCTTCTTCGTGCGCAGCGAGACGCCCGCCGACATCACCCAGAAGCTGATCGCCGCCATGGCCGAGGTGATGGCCCAGCCCGAGGCCGTGGCTTACCGCCAGCAGCGCGGGGCCGACTTCCTGGACCTCAAGGGCGACGACATGCGCAAGTTCCAGCAGCGCGAGTACGAGCGCTTCAAGCGCGTGGCCGAGACGGCCGGCCTGGTGCAGCAATGACGATGACCCGGACGGCGGGCGCCCACGGCCTGCCGGCCCTTTTCCTTTCCATGCCATGAAGCCTTCCGAGCAGACCTCTTCCGCCGCCAGCGGCCCGCTGGCGGGCCTGCGCGTCCTCGACCTCACCGCCGTCGTGCTCGGCCCGCTGGCCACCCAGATCCTGGGCGACCAGGGGGCGGACGTGATCAAGGTCGAAAGCCTGGAGGGCGACTTGATGCGGGCCAACGGCGTGTCGCGCCACCGCGGCATGAGCTCGATCTACCTCACCATCAACCGCAACAAGCGCTCGCTGGCGCTGGACCTCAAGCGGCCCGAGGGCGTGCAGGCGCTGCTGCGGCTGGCGGCCACGGCCGACGTGTTCGTCCACAACATGCGGGTGCCGGCCATCGAGCGGCTGGGCCTGGGCTACGAGGCGCTGCGCCGCGTGCGGCCCGACATCGTCTACTGCGTGGCCACCGGCTACCAGGAGGGCGGCGCCTTCGCCGGCAAGCCGGTGTTCGACGACATCGTGCAGGCCGGCTGCGGCCTGGTGGACCTGAACCTGCGCGACGCCGACCAGCCGCGCTACATGCCCACGCTGGTGGCCGACAAGGCCGCCGGCCTGATGGTGGCGCAGGCCGTCACCGCCGCGCTGCTGCACCGCGCGCGCACCGGCCAGGGCCAGTACGTGGAAGTGCCCATGTTCGAGGCCATGACCGCCTTCACCCTGGTCGAGCACCAGGGCGGCCATGCCTTCGAGCCCGCCGCGGCCGAGCCCGGCTATGCGCGCCTGCTCAACGGCGGCCGCCGGCCCATCGCCGTGCGCGACGGCCATGTGACGGTGCTGCCGTACTCGCCGGCGCACTGGCAGGCGCTGTTCGAGCGCACCGGCCACGCGGCGCTGCTGCAGAAGTATGGCCCCATGGACCGCAGCCAGCTCAACGCCCGCGTGCGTGAGCTGTATGCCGACCTGGCCGCCGTGGTGGCCGACATGGACTGCGCCGCCTGCCTGGCCCTGTGCGAAGCGCTGGACATCCCGGCCACGCGCATCTATGCGCTCGACGAACTGCGCGAGCATCCGCAACTCGTCAGCGTCGGTCTGTTCGAGACGCACGAGCATCCCACCGAGGGGCCGACGGTGCAGGTGCGGCCACCCGTGCGCTTCGGCGCCACGCCGGCACGCATTGCGCGCCTGGCCCCGGCGCTGGGCGAGCATTCGGCCGAGGTGCTGCGCGAGGCGGGGCTGTCGGACGAGGAGATCGAGGTGCTGGCGGCCACCGGCGCCGTGAAGCAGGCGGCCTGAGCGCGGCCGAGCGGGGTCGGCCTGCGCGCTGTCCGCAGGACGCTGCGCCGCCTGACACAGCCCGCCCTGGCCGGCAGGCAGACTCACCGCCCATGAAGCGCCTGCTCGACCTTTTTCCCCTGGTGCACGCCGTGATGGCCGTGGTCTTCGCGGTGGCGTCGCTGATGCTGCTGGTGATCGCGGCGCGCATCGGCTGGGACGCCTTCGGCGCCGGCCTGGACCGCGGCTCGGCCGCCAGCATCATCGAGGCCCTGGGCGTGCTCGCCTCGGCCGTGGTGGCGCTGCAGATCTCGCGCACCATCGCCGAGGAGGAGGTGGTGCGCGAGATCTGCAGC